>JAWLHT010000192.1:0-10360 GCA_041690195.1 Candidatus Latescibacterota bacterium | reverse complement strand
GGTCGATCTCCTCCAGTTCCTCCGGGGTGAATTCCACGGCGGGCGCTTTGGCGTTGTCTTCGAGCTGGGACAGTCTGGTTACCCCGGTGATCACCGAAGGCACCACTGCATGGGAGAGGAGCCAGGCCACGGCGAGTTGGGCCAGGGTGCAGCCCTTGCGCTCGGCGATGGCGGCCAGGTTCTCCACCAGGGTGAGATTGCGCTCGGTGAGGAACATCTCCTTCCAGGAACCGCCGTCCTCGATGATCCGCCCGGTCTCGTCGATGCTCCCCTTGCGGTAGCGGCCGGTGAGCAGCCCGCTGGCCAGGGGGAAGAAGGGGACGAGACCGACCTGCTTTTCCGTCACGTGCCGAAGGAACGCGCCCTCGTCGCCTGCCAGACGGTCGGGACCCTCCGTGGCCACCTTGCGGCGTTCGGCGAGGTTGTACCAGTTCTGGACAGCGATGAGGCGGCGGGAGGGGTTGGACGCTACTGCAGCGAGGGCGTCGACGGTCTGGTCGAGCTGGTCCGCGGTGAGGTTGGATGCGGCGAGATAGAGCACTTTACCAGCGCTCACCAGGTCATCCATGGCCGCCCAGGTCTCGTCCAGCGGAGTTTCCCAGGAACCGTCCTCCATCAGGCTCGGCTGATGGAGATAGAGCACGTCGATGCGGTCGGTGCGGAGACGCCGCAGGCAGCCCTCCACGGACTGGATAATGTATTTGCGGTTGGAGCCGCGCTCATTGGGGGAAAACTCGCGGGTCATCTCATGCTCGTCCCGGGCTGGATTGGATACTTTGGTGGCGAGCACCACCGTGTCGCGGACCCGCTGTCCCCGGCTCTGGAAGTATCTGCCCAGCAGGCGCTCCGAATTCCCGGAGGCGTTGTTGTACGAACTGGCGGTGTCCCAGTGGATGATCCCCAGTTCCAGCGCCCGGTCCAGGATGGGGAACCCGTCATGGTCGCCCACCCGCGAACCGTCGTAGGAAGGATCGCCCCATTTCCAGAGCCCCAGTCCGATTTCCGATACCCACAGGCCGGAATTTCCCATTCTCCGGCATTTCATTCCGCGGTAAGTCTTGGTGTGCATGTACTGGATTCCTTTCTTTTGACGGCGCAACCTGCGGCAGCACCGGAAGGACAGACCAAAAAGTCAAATGGCTGTGAACCTGATTTGATTCACGCGCATGCATGGGCGCAATCGGGGCACCGATGACAGCGGGAAGTCTGTCGGCAAGCCAGAGCCAACGCCTCCGCGGTCAGTCGGCCCTGTTCTCCCCGGAGTACTCCAGCATGTTCCGGAAGAGCCGCCGCGCCACGACCGATTGCGGAGAATCATCCCCGAGGCGTGAAAGCAGTGCGAGCGTGGAGAGAATCACCCGGCCGCGGCCGAACGGAACCACCGCGAGCGCCGTGCCGATCTCCTTCCGCCCGCTGGTGACCGCGGCGACCGCGGGCGTTCCCCCGGATATGAGCAAGGCGGAAAGCTGCTGCCGAGGAACGGAATAGAGGGTCTGGTATTCCCAGTTGAACGCGGTGCCCTGGGGGAGCCCGTCGAGGAGACGGTGTTTCCCGGCGACA
This sequence comes from Candidatus Latescibacterota bacterium, assembly GCA_041690195.1. Lineage (GTDB taxonomy): Bacteria > Latescibacterota > Latescibacteria > Latescibacterales > Latescibacteraceae > JAWLHT01. The sequence goes on along the minus strand of JAWLHT010000192.1, from coordinate 8,800 downwards.
TACGTCCCCCGGGAGACATCGTACACACCGTGACACTCAAACGTCGGGAGCCAGCTCCCGGCGAGCGATTCGGCAAACCGGTCCGCGCGGTCGAGTACGACCGCGGTTGCCCCGTTCGCCACCCGTTCCATGATTTCCGCAATCCCGCCGGGGCTGTGCGGAGCCCCCGCGCCGAGAATGATGCAGTCCACCGCGCCGGTGGACTCCGAGTATTCGGGCAGGGTTATTCCCCAGTGCTTTTCCAGCGCCCGGGCGATTATTCCGGAGGTATCAGCCACCGCTGTCCGACGGAGAGCGGGCGCTCCGCCCGCATCCACCACAAACGCCTCGTCGCTCCCCTCGGCTTCGATCCCGCCGGAAGCGTTGCGCAGCGCTGCCCTGACCACGGTGCGGCCGTGCGCGTTACCGAGCGGAACTTCGATGCTCTCCGCCAGGAGCTGGCCGTATTCGTCGCCGCCGGTGAGGTTGACCCGAAAGCTCTTTTCGAGAAGCGCGCCGCCGGAGGGACCGCTTACAATTACCGTAAGATCGTGCGGGCCGGAAAGGCCGGTCTCGTTCACCATGAATACATCCGCGATCGAAGATGCCCCGGCCGGGGCCACGCGGGTGCGGAGTTTCACCGCAAGATAGCAGGGGCGGGCGTACCGGGCGATGAGGGACGGATCGCCGATGGGGTTGCGGTAGAGGTCGACAACATCGCAGAGATTGGTGAAATGGTTGGCCGCCCAGCCGTTGATGGTGTAGCAGTCGCTCACGTTTCCGGCGCGGATGCTTTCGAGAATGCGTCCGTGATAGGTGTATGAGACATTCCCGATGCTCCGGGTCAGATCGTCCACGGTGGGAAAACATTCCCGGAATCCGCTCCGGTCAAGAAAAGCATCATAGGCCCGGTACCATTCATCCCAGTGGGCGGCGAGCCAGCCGGAGCGGATTCCGTTCCGCCGGTGGTACTCGTGAATACTGCCGAGCATGGGCGGGTTGTTGATGGCGCCGTCCTCTCCCCAGTAGATTATTTCCCCGCGGTTTTCCACGAAATGGAGATAGTCGTCCGGGCCGTTGTAGAAATCGTCCCGCCAGCCCTGGGAAGGGGAAAACAGGTGCATGTCGTACCAGCCGGTATTCCGTCCGGTGAAATCGCCGGGCAGGAGATGGTGCTTGGCCGGGTGTTCCCGGGGTGGCTTTTCCCAGAAGCCGGAAATGAAGGTCATGATGCGTGTCGGGTCCAGTGCATGGGCCGCGCTCATGTTGGCGTCGTCCTCACCGGTCCGCTCGTTGGGGGTGCGATTCTGCAGGTTGTAGATGATGAGCGAGGGCCGCGAACGGTCGCGCTTCACCATACGGAGCAGCTTTTCCCGGCGCCAGACGCGCCAGAGGGGATCGGAATCATCGGCGCCTTCGCAACTGTACCCCCCCGGCTCTTCGTAGGTGAGAAGACCGCGCTCATCCGCGAGATCCATGAGCGGGGGCTGCCCGATGGCGCGATGGAAATTCATGAGGTTCAGCCCCAGTGCCCGGGCGGCCCGGATGTCCCGCTCCGCCATTTCCGGAGTGGGGTATACCCCGTTCAGCGGCCAGAACCCCCAGGTCATTCCGCTCCGGAGCACGATGCGCCTGCCGTTGAGCGAAAACCGCCGATCCCCGTCCTTTTCGTAGACATCGAACCACCGAAACCCGAAGCGACGTGTTGCGGCGTCCCTGATCTGGCCGTCCTTCGAGACAAAGGCGACCTCGGCGATATACAGTTCCGGATGATCCGGGTCCCAGACGGCAGCGCGGGGGGCGTTCACCGTAACGGCAACTTCCGTGTCGCCGGGGGAGATGGTCTTCCGGATGCTCTTCTTCCAGATCACCTGTTCCGGGTTCGCCCTCGGATATACGATCACCGAAACAGCGCCCTCAACCGGTTTCCCCTCCATGTTCCGCAGGTTCGCGACCACATCCGCCACGGTGACACGCGGCGTGTTTCTGACATGGATATCCTCCACGAACACCGGGTCCACCGCACGGAGGAACACTTTGCCGGTGATGCCGCCGAATCCGTGGCAGGCCGGAACGAAGTGACGACCCCACCGCAGAACGGTACGGTCGTTCCAGGAGAAATTCCCCGCCGGATCGGTGATGCGCACCGCTACCTCGTTGAGACGCCCGGGTTCGAGAAGCCCGGTGATTTCCACGGTGAACGGGGTATGCCCGATAATATCGTATCCGGCCAGGGTGCGGTTCACGAACACCTCCGCCCGGAGATGCACCGACTCGAAATCGAGAAACACCCGCTTTCCCCGCAGTTCCGGGCCGGGGGAGACCGAGGCTGTCCACCAGGAAACCCCTCGGTAGTCCCCGGATTCATGCGGATTGCCGGACCCGGTGAAATGCTCCTCGATGGTAGCGGGCAGATGGACTGTTTTCTCCACACGGCTCCGGAGGGAATCCCACCCGCCGGAGGGCGGATTTACCGGGAGCGAGGAAACATCCACCGGCGGAAGATAGATGCCGTCATCCACCCAGGCGGCTTCAAAATCCCGGAAGACCCCCCAGTCCAGACCGGAGAGGTCAAGCACCGTACGGTCGGCGGAAGCAGCCGGAGTGAAAACCAGCGCCAGCACCATGAGCAGGGAAATATATCGCATCGAACTCCTCGAAAATCTGGAATACCGAAAGGACCGGGCCGAAGACGACCCGTGCCGTTGCTCTTGTCAGGGTCGCTCCGCTTGCGGGATGGAACTTATGTGTGCGGGGCTGCGAAGCGGAGAAAAACCCTGACCCGATGCATGCATCCAGCCCCTCTCCCCCGGAAGAAAAAATGGGAGAGGGACCGGACAGGATGAATCCGCGGGAACGAAGGAATAGTAACTCGGCGGACTCCCCCGGACAGGGGGAAACCGGGTGATGCACATTCATAAGCCGGACGAACCGGCAGTTGAATCATGGAGGGAACCGGAACGGTCAGCCCGGAACCTTACCCGAACAGCGTCCGGGCTTCCCGTACCGCGGCGGTCAGGTTCACTCCGTGGACGCACTTCACCACGCATTCCCCGCAGTCGGCGCAGGCCGCGATACGGTTGGCGGCGGGCAGACGGTCATGGTTCTCCCGTGCCAGCGAGGGGTCGCCATAGCCGCGGGCGTACCGCACAACCCGGTTGATTTCCCGGACCGAAACGCCGTAGGGGCACTGTCCCTCGCAGCCGGTGCATCCCGCCACGCCCCGGCAGTAGCCGCCGTCCCGTTCCACCGCTTCGGCATAGCGGGTGAGTTCGCGGCGGTCCCGGAAACTCATCTTCAGGCCCATGATGGCCACATCCTCGGCGAGCTGCTCGAAAGAGGTCACCCCGGGAATGGTGACATCCACGTTCTTGTCCTCGAGCACCCACTTGATGAGCGCTTGTGTCGGTGTGATTTTGGCGGCCTTGTCCCTGTCCGAACGGATATCCTCGATCTGGTCCCAATCCCAGGTGGCGAGGCTTACCGGGTTGAGGAGATTTTTCATTCCCACGATGCCGAGCCCGGCTTTGCGGGTCCGCGCGATGGCTTTCTTCACCTCGGGCGGAGACATGTAGTTGTACCCGACCAGCACCACTTCCCAGTGCTTGCTTTCCACCGCGGCGTCCATCACCGCCACATGCCCCTCGTGGGTGGAAACCCCGATGTGACGGGTCATTCCCTTTTTCTTCGCCTCCCCGATGACCCGCATGAAGTCCTCGTTCAGCACCGCTTCCCGGGTATTTACCGCGTGGAGGAGCATGAGATCCACGTGGTCGGTCTGGAGCCGTCGCAGGGAGGTCTCCATATCCCGCATCATCTGCTCCGGGGGCTTGGGCAGGACCTTGGTGGTGAGAAACACCTTGTCGCGTACCGGTTTGAGGACCTTCCCCACGATTTCCTCGTTCACGCCGTTCATGTAGTACCAGGCGGTGTCGAAATAGTTGATTCCGGAATCGAGGGCGGCCTGCACCAGTTCCGGGTCGCGCATGTTCATGGCGCCGAACCCGATTTCGGTGACCTTCCGTCCGGTGGAACCGAGAGTACGGTAGGTTACCGTGTTGCCCGCCTTCCCTTCGGCGAAACTGCGACGGGGAGAAAGTCCCATTCCGGCCGCCGCTCCGGCGACCACTGCCTGTTTCAGGAAATTCCTGCGGTTTGCATTGCTCATGGATTCATCCCGGTTGTAAACGTGTGAGGTGTGCCCTGTTCCCGATGCTCCCGATCCCGATGACTGTCTCTCGGATTCCGACGACCTCAACGGCCGGTGAGATCGTCGCCGAACTCGAATTCATCAGTAACCGTCCCCTTTTCGAGCGAGACGGAAAAGATGAGAATTTCCATATCGGCGCTACTGTCGTTGTATATGCCGTGGGCGTCATGCAGACGGCAGGGAAGCGCGTCTCCGGATTGCACGGCGAATGTTGAATCATTGACCGTGTATCGTCCGCCGCCCTCAATAACATAGTAGACTTCTTCCCGCGTGTTGTGCTGATGATACCCGATGGAAGCGCCCGGCGGAATCACGGCGTGACTGAAGACATAGAACCTGGAGGCGAACACCCCGGGGTTCCACAACCGGCGAAACAGGATGCTTCCAGCGCCCTGGTGCGAACCGGCGGCCGGGAGCATGCGGCTTCGGTCAAGGTGCACCCGGGGGAACGGCGGCGGCGTTTCCGGGCGTCTCCCGGTCAGGTCGTCCCGGCAGTCAACCCGATCCTCGCGCACGGTATTGTCCCCGGCGGCGATATGGAGCAGACGAACCGGACCGTCCATGTGGTTGCAGACGCCGTGGGGAGAGCCGGACGGGCAAAGGACCATCGCTCCCGGGGGAAGTTCCTCCGTCCCTCCATCCATCGTGAACCGCGCCGTGCCATCCAGGACGAGGTACACTTCATCCCGGCTCCGGTTACAGTGTTCGCCGATACTGCCGCCCGGTTCGAGCACGATTGCCGTCATGCCCAGGAAATCCGTGCCGAAATCTCCGCCGTCCAGCAGCAGAGCGGAGCGGAGACGTCCCGCGCCGCCGTGCGTTCCCGGAGAAGAAGCAAATTCGAGACCACTCGTGCGCCCGATGGGAGGAATCCCGCTCGGAAAGGGATACGGCTGCGCATTACCCCGCTCCGGGGAGAGCAGGAGAAGAGCGGCCAGCACCAGCCCGCGCATCACGGCGGCCGCTTCACCCCGGGTTGGAGGAAAAAACGCTCCTCTTCCGGACGGGCAGAATTCTTCCATAGGCGGCACAGGAGAATGGGGAATCACCCGAAAAGCGTCCGGGCCTGGCGCACCGTCTCGGTGAGATTCAGGCCATGAATGCACCGTACGGAGCACTCGTCGCAGTCAGCGCACGCCTCGACCTTCGAGGAGACGGGCAGGTCGCGGTAGTTTTCCCGGGCCAGCCGCTCGTCGCCGTATCCGTGGGCATATCCGACGCAGCGGTTCAGCTCGCATATCTGAACCCCTTTGGGGCATTGACTCTGGCAGCCGGTGCAGCCCGCGGAGCCCCGGCAGTTTCCGCCCGAGCGGGCCTCGGCGTAGCGGATGAGCGTTTTCCGGTCATGGAAGCTCATGCGGGTCCCCATGACCGAGAGGTCCTGCGCGAGATGCTCGAAAGTGGTCATGCCGGGCACGGTGGTATCCACGTACGGGTTCTGGAGCGCCCATTTGAGCGCCGCCTGGGCGGCATTCAGGTCGCCGGAGCGAAGTTCGGAGGGAACATCGAGCGGCTTGCGGGTATCGATGCTGATGATCATCTTCATGGCGATAGTGGCCAGCCCGGCCTTGCGGGCGCGCTCGATGGCTTTTCCCACTTCCGGCGGCGAGGTGTAATTGTACCCCACGAGCACCGCTTCCCAGATTTTGGTCCCGATGGCAGCGTCGATGAGTTCCGCCTGGTTCTGGTGGGTGGACATGCCGATGAAGCGGGTCATGCCCTTCCGCCTGATCTCCTCGAACGCCTTCAGGTGTTCTTCCGAGACCACTTGCTCCACGGTAGTATTGTTGTGCAGAAAACAAAGGTCCACATGGTCGGTCTGGAGCCGCTTCAGGGAGGTTTCCATGTTCTTCAGGATATCGTCGTAAGAGCCCTTGGGCATTTTGGTGGCGAGGAAGACTTTGTCCCGCTTGGTCTTCATAACCGTGCCGACGATTTCCTCGTTCATCCCGTTCATGTACCGGTGCGCGGTATCGAGATAGTTGATTCCGGCATCGATGGCGGCGTGGATGAGTTCGGCGTCGCGGGTGTTCATGGCCCCGAAGCCGACTTCGCTGGCCTTGAAGCCGGTGGAGCCGAGGTCGCGGTAGCGGAGCCGGGTGAACGTCTGGGCTTCGGCCCGGTCGGCGAGCATGCCGGACGCGGCCAGGCCTGTTCCCGCCGCGACTCCGGCCGCTCTTTTGAAAAAGGTTCTGCGGTTCGACGAGTCCATGGGGTCCTCCTCCGGTCTGGCGCGGGGGGCGGGCCAACGCCGGACTGACGGCGTCAGTGCCGCGCCGAACTCCCGGCGCGTTGGTCAATCCGTATGCCGGCTCGCACCGGCGCGGTCGAAAAAAATCCGTCCCCGGGATGAATAAACCGTGCGAAAAACCCGTATATTATTCACAGGGTCCGGAGCAGAGCATTGCCTAAATATATAGGGAATATCCGGATTTTGCCAAGCTCTTTCCGTCCCGCGCAAATCCCGCACCGGAAAGCCCGCCGTCAAGGTCCCCAGCCGGAAGGAATTCAGTTATGAGCCGCGACACCGTATACAAAGAATCCCTGCCCTCGCCGTTCATATCCCTGATACTCGGCATTATGGTTCTCCTCGCCGCGCTCTTCCTCTTCCTGTTCGGCCGTCAGGTCCTCTCCGGTCCCATCGGGCGGAATCCCGCGCCCGACTGGTACTACATGCTCATGTTCCTCGTTTTCGCCGGGACCACGGTCCTGCTGCTCAACCTCCAGCGTCTGGACATCCGGATCGATGCCGGGGGAGTGCTGGTCCGGTTCGGCGCCTTCCGCCAGGAGTACGCTTGGGAGGACATCGTCTCCGCCGGACCCGATCAGGCCTCAGTGGTCCGCTACGGCGGCTGGGGCATCCGGTTCACCCGCGCCGAAGGGTTCTGGCGGCGGGGGTATACGGTCATCAATGCGCCGCGGGTTGTCCTGACGCTCCGGCAGGGACGCTTCCGCCAGTTCGCTTTCTCGACGAACCGGCCGGATGCGGTGTTGGAGGCGATACGGGAATATCTTCGGGGATGAGGAACCTGTCCTTCCCTATTGTCGTAAAGATAAGCGATTATTAGTGAACGGGTGTATTGAAAAACTAACTCACCCCTCGTTCCCCTCTCTATCCTATAGAGGGGATGACTCATTATCGGCTGCCCCGGTCTGCTCTAAGGCTCGGTTCCCCCTCTCTGCAAGAGAGGGGGCCAGGGGGTGAGTTACCGGCCAGCACCTCCACTGATTATCTATAGTACTTATATGTGCCTGCTGTTTTCTCTTATGTTTACGACTATGCCTTCCCCACGCAAAAGGCGCTCACAGGGAGCGCCTTTTGCGTGGGGGAGGGGTTCGGGGGAGAACTACTTGATCAACAGAATGCGATGCGAAGAGACGACAGCGCCCATCTTCAGGCGGGCAATGTATGTTCCGGAGGCTACCGGCGCGCCCGTGGCATCGCGGCCGTCCCATACCACGGCGTATTTCCCGGCGTGAACATGTCCGCTCACCAGTTCCCGGACCTTCCGGCCAGTGATGTCGTATACGGTCAGTTCAGCCGATCCGGGATTGAGGACCGCATACTCGATGGTCGTACTCGGGTTGAAGGGATTGGGATAGTTTCCGGAAATGGCGAATTCCGCCGGGGCTTTTTCGGCGACTCCGAGCGGAGTTTCCGTCGCAGACTTCACCGGCTCGAAGTCCCGGATATGGATGGCATACCGTCCATCGGATGCGCTCCAGTCCTCACGGAGGTAACAGAACTTCGTGCCGTCCGGGGAGAATGCGCCGTACCGGGAATCAACGATCACGGAATAGGGCAGCAACTCATAGGTTTCCCGGGTGTTCAGGTTGAAGGCGCAGAGCCGGTAGACCCCTTTCGTATATGATCCCGAATTCGTCCCGTCTTCGCTCACGCGCGTGCCGCTGTACGTCGTCCGGTTGTCCACATCCTCGTAGAGCAGCCATTTCCCGTCGGGGGAAACAACCGGAGCGTATCTTTGGTATCCGGCATTCCCGCCGGAGTATTCGCTGATCTGCTCCGATTCGCCGCCCGCGACCGGAATCCGGAAAAGCTGGATCGATTGGTCGTCCAGCATCTTCCAACTGATGATATACTGCTCGTCCGGGGTGAAAGCTCCGCCGCCGGTCGGCAGATCCCTGACTTCGCCGGTGGAAAGGTCCATGAGACGCGGCGTGGTGTCGTGGTTTTCCTGTGTTATGGGCTTTCGGTACGCCACGTATCTTCCGGAGGAACTGACCGCGGAAACCACGGCGTCTTCCATGATCTCCACGCACTCGCCGGTCTGGAGGTCGAGACGTTCCAGAACGTGGACCGGTTTGCCGACCGTTACGGCCAGTCCGCCGTCACCGCTTTCCGTTATGTTGACAACCGATCCCCGGGCAGTGTCCGTGATCATTCGGCTGAGATACAGAAAGCGGCCGTCCGGGGTGATCTGGTTGAGCGAGAGTATATGCTGACTCATCAAAATCACGGAACGGTCCTTGTACGGAAACATCAGGGTATTGTCGAGCAGCAACCGGGGCGCACCGCCATCCGGGGATACCGCGAATACTCCACAGCGGCCCTCAGTATAGATGATGCTTTTCCCGTCCGGCGTCCACAGG
>JAWLHT010000191.1:6206-10416 GCA_041690195.1 Candidatus Latescibacterota bacterium | reverse complement strand
GATCCAAAAAGCATCTATTTGTCTCCCCGAGCAAGATAAGTACACTTACACCACACGGATCGCGAAGGCCGGACATGAAACGGCGCAGTATCCGCAGAGAATGCATTTCTCGGGGTTTACCTGCGCAGTGGTTTCTCCGAGGGAAAGCGCACCCTGCGCGCAAGTGTCCACACAAGCGCCGCATCGTTGACAGAAATCGTGGATGAGGAGCCGTTTTCTGCCGGCACGCGCCTTGCCCTCTGCATACGCCCGTGTTTCGGCGCCAGCAACGTTCTCGAAAAGATCGGCCATCAGCTCCGCTTCTGACTGATTCAGGAGTCCGACTGAAATTGAATCGAAGAGTCCCGTGTCCCGCACCCAGTGTACCGCTCCGGTGATATCGCCGATGAGATGTCCTCCGCCCAAGGGCTTCATGTTGTAGAGTCCCCGACCCGTGGCGCGAACTTTCCGTGTCGCGTTCAGCATGTCATGGAGGCTGCCGCGGATGATTCCGAGACCCTTCCTGTTCAGAAGCGGGAGGACAACCTGGATGTCGTCATGGATGAGTGCGGCTTCAACCCCGTGCGGACTGTGAGATGAAAGTCCGACTGCTCGGACGAGTCCTTCCTCTCGACAGCGGACAAGAGTCTCCAATGCTCCTTCCCGTGCTCGCAGGTCATCCGCCGAATTCACAAAGTGGAGCAGAAATACATCGATAACGTCGCGTCCGATTTCCCGGAGACAGGATTCAACCATGGAACGCATTCCCGCGCGGTCGGCGGCCATTCCCTTTGAGGCGATCACCGCTTCCGGGCGATGCTGTAAGGCAAGGCGAACATGGGCGTAGGTTCCGTAGGTGTGGGCTGTGTCGATGAACGTAATGCCCCGGTCGAGTCCGGCAATGATCGCTTTTGCGCCTTCTTCCGGAGATACATTGGCCTGGAGCGGTCCGAGAGTAAGTGTGCCGTAACACAGTTCCGATACTTCTATACCGGTGGCGCCGAGTTGTGCGTAGTTCATGGAAACCTCACGATGAAAGCAATGGATACACGCGTGAACGGAGCCGCGGCTTCTGGTCTCCGGCCCCGGAAATGACCATGGCGGTCCACTCCGGAACGGAATAGCGGTGTTTTCGTCCATGCCGTTGCTCGACACCGGAGTTCCGGTTCAAATGCCCGGGAACACGGCCAAGCGTTCAGGCCTTCGTATCATTCCGGTCGGCATCCCATTCATGGAGCGAGAAATGGCCGTTTTCCAGCACACAGTAGGTTGACCGCGTAATCCAGTCGCCAAGGAGAATCAACGCACCCTCTGTGCTGTGTTCCAAAAGGGAAACATGCGAGTGCCCATAGACCAGCGCGTCGTATCCCTCGTTGAATTTCTTTCGGGCGATTTCGCGAAAAAGAGCGGCATAATGCTCATCCCGGCCGGGAGGAGGAGCGAGATATTTGCGGGACGTTTTTGATGTGACCGATGCGATGCGCCGGGCCAGGTCAGGATGGATAAGGCGGAAGAGTGCAATTGATACGGGGTTTCGTAAAACCCGTTTGAGCAGGCGATATCCATGGTCTGCCGGATAAAGCCCATCGCCATGGTGTACGAGAATCCGGAGCCCCTGATGTTCGACCGTCAGTTCATCCGGATACGCGGCCAGGCCGATTCCATCCCGGAGATAGGAGCCGAACCAGAAATCATGGTTGCCGGCGAGCAGCGTGACATGCATTCCTGACCGGACAAGGGCGTACAGCTCACAGAGCACCTGGGGCGCGGTATTGGGTACCACGGAGCGGTATTCAAACCAGAAGTCGAAGAGGTCGCCGACAATATAGAGGTGGGACGCGGTCCCCTGCAGTTGTCTCAGGAATACGGCGAATCGTTCGGCACGACGGGGGGTGTCTTCCGGAAGTCCCAGATGTACATCGGCCAGGAAGACAACCCGGTCTGGAGAGATGTTTTGTGTTTTGTTCATGAACTGAATATAATGGAAGCGGAGATTCCGAATCAAGTCAACTTTCCGAATGGCGTTTTTCACCAAATATGGGAACCATGAGTCCTCCTAAACTGAATATTTCCTCAATTCCGGGGGGGTGAAACGTGCGTATGATAATCCGGCGGGACTGGAGAGAATGAGCATATTTGAATAATAATGCTTGCAAACTTCGCCGTTCAATACGATATTTAGGCTACTTTTAGCGGTGTTCCTCGTTGCGCTTGTATAGCGTAATATTTCACAATATCATCAGGAGGGTAGTATGAAGCGTTTCAGAAACAATGTGGCGCCGGTATTCATGACCGCGGTCGTGACGGCGCTGTTGGTCTTCTCGGGCTGTGCGAACAAGAACGAGCCGGCCTGGATGAAGGTCAACAAGCAATTGGTAAAAGAACACGGCATCACGGAGCGTCAGCGTGACGACATGGTCGACACCGGCATCGTGTCGAATCTCGATGCGGGCAAGGTCACCAATATCAGCCAGCTGCCCGAAGTCGAGTTTGCCCCTGGCGTCAAGGGCCGCATGTACTGGGGCAAGGGCGCCCTGGTGAACTGGATGGTCATGGAACCCGGTTCCGAAATTCCGAAAGAGACGCTGAATGCCGAACGGCTCCTGGTGATGGTGAAAGGCTCCATCGAGCAGCTCGTCAACGGTCAGATGGTGTCCATGACCTGCTCGCCGGATACCCCGGGCTTCTATTTCGCTCATGGTTATGTTGGTACCCGCGACTGCGTTTTTCTTGAAAATGGCACCGAGAATGCGGTCAAGGCCGGCCCCGAAGGCGCCGAGTTCCTTGAGGTTTATAGCCCCGTCCGCCTGGATTACATGCAGAAAGCCGGCGTGACTCCTCCCGAGAATCCCAATTTTGGCGATTTCAAGGCCGAGCGTCGCTTCCCCGCCAACCAGGTCTTCAACTATTATGACGTGCAGCGCACCGAACTGGTGCCGGACGCCGATTCCCGTCTCATCAGCGGTGATGCGCTCCAGGCCAGTTTCCTCTTCATGCAGCCGGGCAGCAAGTTCGGACATCATAACCATCCGGAAGAGCAGATCATGATCGTCTTCGATGGTTCCATCGACGAGATCATTCTCGATGGTCAGACTACCATGAAGACCGGTGACATCGTCTACTTCCCCGCATACATGGTTCACGGCGGTGTCAATGGCCCCGAAGGCTGCAATGTTCTGGATGTCTTCTGGCCGGTGCGCACCGATTATCAGGCCAGCGAAACTAAACGGTATGAAGCCCTCAACGCCATCATCCCGGAAGGCGAAGCGCCCAAGCTCATCGCCGACCTGAAAGCCAATCCGACCGGCAATCCGTTCCTCGAAGGCGGCGTTTACGTCAATGGCAAGCTTATCTTCTCCGGCATGTTCTTCGATATTCCGGCCGGAACCTGGAAGAGCGATGCCCGGAAGAGCAGTGTCCTTTCTCTCGATCTGGCCTCCGGCAAAGTTTCGACCATTCTCAAGGGGCGTCAGACCAACGGAATGGCGCTTATGCCGAACGGCAACATTGCGGTTTGCGACATGGCCGGACATCAGATTTTCGAGATGACGCCCGAAGGCAAGGTTGTCAAGGTTCTCGCCGACAAGCTGAGCGACGGCACCCGCCTCGACGGTCCGAACGATGTCGTTGTTGACGCCAAGGGTGGTATGTATTTCACCGATCCGCAGTTCATCTTCGACGAGAAGAAGCGCGCTGGCGAGACGGTCAACTACATCAAGCCCAATGGCGAGGTCATCGAAGTCATTGCTCCCGGTGAGTTCGGCATGGCCAACGGCATCGAGCTGAGCCCCGACGGAAAGCTTCTTTACGTCAACAACACCTATCATAATGAAGCCAACATGAGCGAAGTCGAGAACTGGGTCATCGCTTATGACGTGAACGAGGACGGTACGCTCTCCGGAAAGCGGAAGTTCGCCCGGATGTTCCTGCCCCAGAGCGAGTACAATCAGGGATCCCGTTCTTCCTGCTCCGATGGTTGCGCCGTGGACCAGCAGGGCAACCTGTACCAGGCTACCTCGGTCGGAGTGCAGATTTTCAACCCGGAAGGCAAGTACATTGGCAACATCCACACCCCGTTCTTCCCGGTTAACATCTGCTTCGGCGGCCCGAACAATGACGTTCTCTACATGATGGCCTGGGACAAGGTTTACTCGATCCAGACCAAGGTTCAGGGGCTCGTACTTCCGAACGCAGTACAGTAGTCAGTATCCTGTTCCTATGCAGCAAATCG
>JAWLHT010000191.1:0-6196 GCA_041690195.1 Candidatus Latescibacterota bacterium | reverse complement strand
GGCCGGCCTCACGTTTATATACGTTTGGAACACCTCTCGCATCCGGGCGTTGAATCATGTGTAGACAATACATCCGGACCATCTTTCCCATGAAAGCATGATGCAGTTATCATAACGGATGTCCCGAATAACGGGATATCTTCCAGTTTGACTTTCTGCATTGTTTTCAGTATCTTACCCTGCTAAAAGACAATCTGTCCTCAGGGAAAAGCATATTTATGAACCCAGAATACATTCGTAATTTCTGCATCATCGCACATATTGACCACGGTAAATCAACTTTGGCCGACCGTCTGCTCGAGCACAGTCATACCATCTCCACCAAGGAGATGAAAGCACAGGTACTCGATGACATGGACCTGGAACGCGAACGTGGAATCACCATACGCAGTCATGCAATTCGCATGGACTATGTGACACCCGAAAAAGAAAAGTATATTCTCAATCTGATAGATACCCCTGGGCATGTGGATTTTTCTTATGAAGTGTCCCGGAGTCTCGCCGCGTGTGAAGGAGCACTTCTCCTTGTCGATGCCAGCCAGGGAATAGAGGCGCAGACCATTTCAAATTTCTGGCTTGCCCTTGATGCCGGCCTGACAATCATTCCCGTTGTCAACAAGGTGGATTTGCCATCCGCTCAAGTGGAATCAACAGTTCATCAGCTGATGGAACTCATGGATGTTCCGGAGAATGAAGTCATTCTCTGCTCCGCCAAGTCGGGAATGGGCATAAAAGAATTGTTTGATGCGGTTATAAAAAAGATTCCAGCACCGGTCGGCGATTATCACGCTCCTCTGAAAGCGCTGATTTTCAACTCCGACTACGATACATACCGAGGCGCCATTGCCTATATACGTGTATTCGAAGGTGCGGTGAAAAAGGGCGACAAGGTATACATGTTCGGTACCGGACGGGAGTGGGAAGTTCTGGAACTGGGTATTTTCCGGCTGGGCAAGATTCCGGTGGGGGAACTCAGGGCCGGTGAGGCCGGATATCTGATCTGCGGCATCAAGAACGTGCAAGATATTAAAGTCGGAGATACGGCCACTCTCTCCGGGAAACGGGCTGATGCACCGCTTTCCGGATACAAAGAGCCGAAACCGATGGTCTTCAGCGGCATGTATCCGGAAGATCCGGATCAGTTTGACGATCTCAAGGCCTCGATCGAACGGCTTACCCTGAATGACTCCGCCATCACTTTCGAACCGGATACCTCTGTCTCACTGGGCTTCGGCTTTCGATGCGGCTTTCTTGGCATGCTCCACATGGAAATCGTCCAGGAGCGACTGGACCGCGAGTATGGACTCGATATTATCAATACCGTGCCCTCGGTGGTGTACAAAGTCGTGTATTCCAACGGGCGTGAAGAGTTCGTGAACAACCCGGCAAAGTTCCCTGACATGGCAATCGTGGACCGGATTGAAGAGCCGATTCTGAAAGCCCAGATCGTGGCTCCCAACGATTACATTGGCGCGATAATGAAACTCTGTCAGGACCGTAGAGGTGTGTTCAAACGAACGGAATATCTTGACCCCACCCGGGTGAACATGATCTATGAAATTCCCCTCTCCGAGATTGTCTACGAGTTTTATGATCGTCTTAAAGGGGTAACACGAGGGTATGCCTCTTTTGATTACGAGTTTTTGGAGTATCGTCCATCCGATGTTGTCAAACTGGATATCCTTATCAACGGCGATCCTGTGGACGCCCTCTCCACGATTACTCATCGGATCAAGGCGGAATCGATGGGCAGGGCGTTGGCTTCAAAACTGAAGGAACTCATCCCCAAACAGATGTATCAGGTTGCCATTCAGGCGGCAATCGGTTCAAAGGTTGTGGCGCGGACGAATATTTCCGCTCTTCGGAAGAACGTGACAGCCAAATGTTACGGCGGTGATATCACCCGTAAAAGAAAGCTCCTGGAAAAGCAGAAAGAGGGAAAGAAACGCATGAAGCAGGTCGGGCAGGTACGTATACCGCAGGAAGCCTTTCTCGCGGTTCTCCGTACTGAAGACTGATTAACGCCCCTTTTTGCGAATATCGATTCCCGGATCAAACTTGGTGGTACGAGTTGGCCAACCAGTGCCGGCCGGTCAGGGCGGATGTTCACCGCCGGTACTCCTTTCTCATGACGGCATTGTTTCTCCGTGGCCTACTCCTGCCAGTATCCGGCAATAGTTGATATCGGGCAGGGCTGGCAGTCACTCACGGAAAGATTCACTCTGCCCTGATAAACCATAGCCCGTCTGAATCACTCTTTCCGCCTCCAAATCCTGACATTCAGGACTGGGACACGCATGCCGAGAGAGGGAAATCGAGTCACGGGATAAATAGAATCAGCCGGAAGTGAATAATCCCCTTTTTTCACCCGTACACCAAGCGCCTGCGTGGGGCGTTCCCTTCCGGGACAAGGAACTCCAGGTGAATTGGCTTTTGAGGCTTCACCCCCGAAAGAGGCTGGCATGATCCTCTTGCTGCCGGTATCTTGGCCGTACTGGAGGGCTGTTCGCGACGAATTGGCGGGACCCGCGTATCGAATTTCAGGTTTAATTCCGAAGACATGCGACGAGAGCGGAAAGGACTGAAACAAAGAGGAGCCGGAACCGGTGGGCAGCCGGAGTCGACTTTGGGTTCATATCTGTTTGTCAGCACCATTCACCGGCTGGTGTCACAGATTCCCAACTGTCTGTTAATGTGGGTGTTGAATGTCAATCAATCATGCAACCTTTCCATGCATCGAGAGTATAATCAGAAACCGACGAGATCTGATCGGTATTTGACTGTCATATCGGAGGTCAGCGTGCAGCCGACAAAGGAAAGCAGGAATTTGAAAGAACATGGTGCGTTTTATAAGCTCCGCAAGGAATGGATCGAGCCAATCCTCATCGCGGTGATACTTGTGACGGTAATCAAAACGTTTCTATTCCAGAATTTTAAAATACCATCCGGGTCCATGGAAGATACGCTGCTGGTCGGTGATTATCTTTTCGCCACAAAGTTTCTTTACGGTACCAAAGTTCCGTTTACCAACAAGGTGATCTGGAAAATCCGTGACCCCAAACCCGGAGACATTGTCGTTTTCCGCTCGGTCGAAGAGCCCAAAGATTTAATCAAGCGGGTGATTGCGGTTGGCGGCCAGACAGTGGAGATTCGTGATACGAAAATATTTGTGGACGGAGTGGAGCAGAAGCTTCCGGAAACAGGCAAAATAATTGATCCTATAGTGATTCCCGCCGGAGTGAGCACCAGGGATAATTTGGGACCGATAACAGTACCCGATGGCAACCTGTTCATGATGGGAGACAACCGGGACAATTCCTACGATTCACGGTTTTGGGGCTTTCTGCCGGTGGAGAATGTCAAGGGTAAAGCGATGTTCCTGTACTGGAGCTGGAATTCAGAGGTTCCGCTTTTCGACATCGTGCATTCGGTTCGCTGGAATCGTATTCTGGACCCCATCAGGTAAAGTGAATAATGGAGCAGCATCCCAAAGAGAACTTCAGTTCAATGGAGGCTGAGGCAACCGGGTCGGACAAGGATTCAACCGTCTACGGGCAAGGATTCTCATCGATACGCCGGGACTGGATAGAACCAATTCTCATTGCTTTCATCCTGGCGGCGCTTATACGGGCGTTCGTGTTTCAGCCGTTCAAGATTCCATCCGGTTCCATGGAGGATACACTTCTCGTAGGCGACCAATTGATCGCTTTGAAGTTTGTGTACGGTGTCAGGATTCCCTTTACGGATCGTCCCATACTAAAAATACGGAATCCGGAGCCCGGTGATGTGGTCGTGTTCAAATTCCCCCAGGACCCTTCAAAGGATTTCATTAAACGCTGTGTCGCGGTAGGGGGCCAGACAGTCCGAATCGAAGATAAACAGGTATATGTGGATGATGTTCCCCAGGCTGTCCCCCATCATGCCAAGTTTATTGACAGTTCCGTGCTTCCTCCCCAGTTCGGACCTCGTGACAATTACGGACCGATGATTGTTCCGGAGGGGCAGATCTTCGTTCTTGGCGATAACCGTGATAATTCAAACGATTCCCGGTTTTGGGATTTTGTACCCGTTGACAGTATTGTAGGCAAAGCTGCGCTGATTTATTGGAGTTGGGATCAAAGCGTTCCATTTCATAATCCCTTCCGACGCATTCGCTGGTCCCGTCTTATGAACCCGATACGGTGAGTATTGCTGCAAAAAGCCGTGGGTGCTTTTTCAGAGGGCAGACTGATGTCTGCCCTCTGGCTGTTTCATGATCAGTTCGTGAAAAAGAGAATAGGCCGGGTCTTACGGCCGTCTTTGCCCTGACATGGGGCGGGTGTAACACAGTTGATGTGCGCATCGAGATATCAGGCGCGTTGGTTTGCCATTGACTCAACCAGCTATCCGTTTTCTCATTTTTCTCTCGTGACACGGGA
The DNA here is from genome assembly GCA_041690195.1 of Candidatus Latescibacterota bacterium. Classification (GTDB taxonomy): domain Bacteria; phylum Latescibacterota; class Latescibacteria; order Latescibacterales; family Latescibacteraceae; genus JAWLHT01. The sequence goes on along the minus strand of JAWLHT010000191.1, from coordinate 1,778 downwards.
GATGTCGCCGGAGACAACAGGATGCAGAAGTTCCGGAAGCAATGGAATCGCGTGTTTCCCCTGGTCCTTCCTGCTCAACCCGATATCCGCAAAAGGGTATAAAGGGTATTATGTACGGTCTTTATATCCACTGGCCCTTCTGCCGCAGAAAATGCTCCTACTGCAGCTTTTCGAGCACCACCGGGGCCGAACATTCCATACCCGCATATGCGGACGCACTTCGACGTGAATTGGTGATGCGCCGTTCAGGGCTTTTCTCCGGGGTTCCGGCAACGGTGTATCTTGGGGGGGGGACGCCTTCGCTGGTTCCGCCCGAAAGTATTCGCTTTGTGTTGGAGTATCTTGCCGTCAGTTCGGGAACGGAGTGTACTGTTGAAGCGAACCCGGATTCTCTGACCTCCGTGTGGCTGGAATCTCTCCGCGAGACGGGTGTGAACCGGCTGAGTATAGGCGTTCAGTCTTTTGATGACGGTCTGTTGCGGTCCCTCGGGAGGCTGCATCGAGCGGACCGGGCCGAGTGGGCGGTCCGAATGGCATTCGATTCTGGGTTTCATAATATATCGGTAGACCTCATGTTTGGAATTCCGGGGCAGACCATTTATACATGGAAAGACACCCTGGAACGAGCGCTGAGCTTGCCCGTTAGCCATATTTCCGCATACAGCCTGGGACTCGAAGAAGACACCCCGTTCTATGAACGTTCGCGACAGGGCGGACTCGATATTCCTGATCCCGAGCAGACTTCGGAAATGTACCTTATCCTTTCCGAAACCCTCCGTAATCACGGATTTGAACGGTACGAAGTCTCAAATTTCGCCCGCCCGGGCTATGAATGCCTCCATAATATCGGGTACTGGAATCATACTCCCTACCTGGGCGTTGGCGTTTCCGCACACTCTCATGAAAACGGCAGGAGATGGTGGAATGTTACGGATCTGGACCGCTATCTCCATCTGCTTTCATCCGGGTTGGACCCGATGGAAGGCGAGGAGAGGGGCGGTCGTGATTCTCATGCGTTCGAAGAACTCATGCTCGGGATGCGGCGCCGCGAAGGAGTAGACCTCAACGGGTATTATCGCCGTTTTCCAGAACGGCGTGCCGGTATGGAGCCACGTGTCGCCAGTCTGGCCGAACAGGGATTACTCCTCATGTGTTCGGACGGTCGGATTACCCTTTCCGATCAGGGATTCCTGATTATGGACGAAATACTCTCGGAACTGATGGTGGAATGACCAGAACATACTGAAAAACCGGAACAAAAGGTACCGTTAAACGTATAAGTTACCAGAGTCGGTGCGGCCTGATACTGAAAGTCTGAGACATTATCCACTGCTTATGTAACATATAGCGCCCCATCGGAAATCAAGCAGTTTTCCACTCCGAAGACACTTTGTCCGACGCTCACTTTTCCCGGGCATTTTGAAAAAAGACCTTGCATATTACGATATATTTTTATACTTTACGGGTCTTGGAAGAGTGGGCGGCGGCTCACTCTTTTGATTATATACCCGTTGAATAATCTCGAAAGTTAACGATCTGTCATTCTATATAGCAATATCGGAGAACCGCACATGAACGGCGCGGATACCAATCAGAGATACGATATACTGGAAGCTATCAGTCAGATAGCCCGTGAAAAGAACGTGAATCGGGAGATGGTTGTTGAAACCATCAAGGCGGGATTGATCAGCGCCGCCAAAAAACGGTTCGGTAATGCGGAAAATGTACAGGTGAATATTGATCTCAATACCGGTTCCATAACTATGGAAGCGGTATGG
>JAWLHT010000190.1:0-10476 GCA_041690195.1 Candidatus Latescibacterota bacterium | reverse complement strand
CAAAAAGCTTCCCAAGGTGCGAGAGGCTCAATGATCTCAATCATTGGAACATCATTTTCCAGAAGAACAGGATAACCCTCATCGTCAATAACTTTTTGCGTAATCAAACCTACTCCTGTCAATACGTTGCCCGGTGAGTATGAATCATCACCTTTTTTCCACAAATAAATAATGGGATCAATAAGACCATACTTAGCGGCAAAGGCAAGATTACATTGAGTGACAGTGGAAGGGACAGTGGCAGATTTCGTAACAAACGGATAAAACGAGTCTTCAAACGATTGCGTGAACTCTTCTTGAATCGGTGTTGGTGCCTGGAGCGTTTCAGAGAAGGAAATGCTGGAAAAAACAAATAGTATGAGACCCAAAGCGAACACTGTAGAAACAAACGCCAACCGATGGATATTGTTGCGAGTATCCATTAGTGCCTCCACATGATGAGAAATACGCAAAATAGCAATCCAAAGTACATGGAATAGTCTGCGAAAATATACACGCTAGTCCATAGTACTAGGGCGGTCTGTTAAGTTGACCCGATTTTTTCTGGGATTCCTGAACGCTCCAGAAGCCTCCACCGCCAAACTCGGAATGCTGAACGTCATGATCGTCGGAACGGCAAATGCCGCCGTTTTTCCCGCTTTCTTAAGAATATCCCGGCGGGAGGTGTTGTGTTCTTCCTTTTTGATCTCTTCCATGGTCCTTCCTTTCCTGGAGAAATGATTTTGTAAAAGGCAGTTGTCGTTTTGGAAAATCCTTTGCCCGATCCCGATGTATCCAGCCTCGTCAGAGACACAAACACGGTAACGCTCTTATGTTTGTATAAAGCTAATCATGACCGGTACATCGCACAATTGGGTCATCAACCGATTTTCGAGGTTCATATTACTGAAATGTATTCAGTTGCAGTGCGGTATAAATCATGCAGAAGGTGTGGAGATGCATTCTGCTGTCAACTCGGTTCACTTGACCAGCGCTGCCTTTATGGTTGAAACCGTTTTTCCCGCCACTGCCTGGAACAGGTACACGCCGGAGGAATGATTCCTCGCATTCCATGTAACACGGTGGGCGCCGGACTGCATACGCTTATCGAGAATGGTTTCGACAAGTTGCCCGTTGATCGTATAGACCCTGAGAAGTACTCGTTCCGGCTTGTTGAGATCGAACGAAAGCGTTGTTTCCGGATTGAAAGGATTCGGAAAGGCTCCGCCGAACTTTATGAGAATTGGCTTTTCGTCGGCTATTGCGGAGGGTTTGGGCCGTTCCGCGGTCAAGGTAAACTGACGGGGTGCGTTTTGCGTGAGGGTAAGTTCGATCGTGGTGTCATTCGTGACCGGAATGGAGGAATTCGCTGCGTGGTCGGTCAGGGTGATGCTGTAGCCCGGGGGAACCTGAGTCAGATTGGAGAGGGATAGATGCGTGTGGATGGAATTGAGGTTTGTGGTGGCTTCAAAGTCCCACTGGTAAACATCCCTTCCGGGGGAACGGTAATCATAGGCGAACAACTGCGGTCCGTTTCTGAACGCGATGCGGACATGATTTCCCATCGGGGGTAAGTCGGCCGCGGTCAGAAGGTGGTGAATATCTTCGGCGGACTCCACCACTCCGGCGCGGTTGTATGTGTCGCGGTATAGTCCCCCGGAATCGCTGAGTTTGACATCGATATGCCACTCCCGCAGGGAATCGAACAGGCTGCCTCCGGAAGCGGTGACTTTGCCGGCAGGAAGACTGCTTCCGGAAGCGCTTTGAATGAAGATGTTCCAGAGCGCAATATTGTAGTGGTACGGGTTGCCGATCATGTGCTCGCTCGTGGTATTCCCGGCTTTTACCGGGAGGCTGAGCGCGCATTCCACCTGGTTGAACAGGCCGCTGCCCGGGAAAGCGCTTCCCGTCAGGTTGAGAGTGACATCCGCGGGCTGGACATGATAGGCCCAGAATCCCCGTCCGGGGATGAGGTCCGGTATGGATCCCGCACCGGTATATCGCTGATAGCTTTCCGTTTCATGATTCCACTTGGAGAATCTCCAGTCAACTTCGTAGCCATCGCCGAGGGCTGCCCCGAAATTGTTCAGAATGTCTCCGGACAGGGGAATCAGGGGAGGGGAGACAAGGTAATAGCGGCCCGGTTCAAGCGTGATGCTCATCGTGCCCGCCGATTTCGGTTCAAAGATGGACAGGAGACGAAGGAAAACAATGTTTATGTTTCTTTTCGGCTGAATCCAGAATCCTTCCCACGGGCGTATCGCTTGCAGTCCGCATGGAAAGAAAACGCTTCGGGGCTCGTATTCGGTCCCATTCCAGAAATACACGCACGGGCTGATCCAGCCCGCCGAAGCTGCGCATACAATGCTCTTGAAGGAAAAAATGCCCGCTGATTTCGGAACAGCGGGCTTGGATGTGTTTTCCAGCGCTGAAAGGTCCAGTGTCCGGACATATTCCACAAACTCATCGTAGACCGATGATTCAAGTATCTGTCCGGTCTCAAGCACTGGTTCCGGAAGGTCCTCTTGCCCCAAGACGGGCAGCGCGGAGGATAGCAGGCATACCCACATAATCCGAATGAACGAAACCCGTATATGCACCGTAATTACCCTCGTCAGAAGTCGCACTGGTTGCCATTGAGAATAAATGCGTTCTCCGGTTCATCCTGGAGTGCTGCCATTCCTGAAGCAGCAACTTTCAACGCGGTGAAATGAAACGTTACAAGGGTCGGAAGAACAAATCCGCCCGCCCGCTTCAACACGTCTCTCCTGGACTGTCCGGAAAGGGTGTCTTCTTTACCACTGGCCATTTCAGCCTCATTTTTATGAAAAATCAACCAGATACGACCTTTCGCTTCCCTTGATACCAAGTATGGGAGAAAATGAATCACGGAACAATCGGGTAACTACCCGAGAAAGCGTGATAAGACACCCGATTTTTTACAAATTAATGCCCTCCTGAGTAAAAAAAACATGGTGAAGCCATGTCGTTTGGAATGTGACCGGCCGGATTCCCAGTATGTATTGAAAAGTGTACGCCGGTTTTGATCTTCAATAGAGAGTATGCCGCGCAAGTGTTCGCTTCGCGTCTTTGTGCTGGCAGGAGTACTAGTTATGAAGCAACATCAGAAAATCCGGTTGTCGCGGTTAACCAATGCATCCGGGAATGGGGCGCTCCCTTCCGTACCCCATTCGTACCGCCCCCGGGACGAATGGGAACCCGTTCTCCCGACGGGCGGGAGAGGGAGCAGGGGGGGGTGAGAGCCCGGGCGGACGGGACGGGCTCCTCCTTCACGATTCGATCCAGCTTGAGAAGACGTCGGAGAACCAACCGGGCAGGTGAGGAAAAACGCAGGGGATTGGAACTTCCGGATGACCGGTGACTGGATACTCCGGACTAGGCCGGTTATACGGATTCAGGCGGGGATGGACTGTGGAATGTGGAACGGCGCGTGGAGAAGTCTTCTACAGGGGGATTGTCGCCTTTACTTCCGTGCCCGTTCCGCGCGCGCTGGATATCAGGAGTGTTCCCTGAAGCATTTCAATTCTTTCCCGCATTCCAAGTATCCCGTATGAATTTGCGGGTATTCCATGGAATGGGTCGATTCCAACGCCGTCATCTTTTACCGATACCTCGATTACATGCGGTTTCTCTTCGAGCCGTACGGAAACCGTTCCGGCATTGGCGTGCTTGGCCACGTTTGTCAAACATTCCTGAACAAACCGGTAGATAGCGGTCTTCACTGTGTCGTCGAAGCTGGCCTGTCCGGGTGAAAGATGGGTTTCGCAGGGAATGCCTGTTTTCTCCTGGAAGCTCCTGACATGGGACTGTATTGCCGGAATAAGCCCAAGGTTGTCCAGCAAGGAGGGCCGCAATTCATCACAGATACGTCGTGTGCTGTTGATTGCGAGTTGCGTGAGGTCACCGATAGACTTATTCTTTTCGTGAATTGAAACCAAATCCGGTGATGCCATTTTGGAAATCCATCCGGTTTCTATACGGATCATGGTCAGCACCTGTCCAAGATCATCATGAATTTCCCGGGAGATTCGTTTTCGCTCATTTTCAACCACTTCCTGAAGATGTTCAGCCAGCCTGCGGTATCTGGCGCGGGATTCGGTGAGTTCCTGTTCCGTCCGCTTCCATTCGGTTACTTCGATCGCCAGGTAAAGGGTGCTGCCCTGGATGTCGCTTGATGGGAATGGATAGTGGAAAAGATGGTATATTCGGTTATTCCCCGGATTCCATTCCACCGCTGAATTTATTGCGGAGCCGGTGCGCGACGGCAGATTTTCCGGCTCAATCCGTTCGATGCTGTCCCGGGCTAACCGGTTGAGAAAGGAAACCCTTCCGTCTCTTTCTACCAGGAACACAAGGCCGGGCAAGTTTTCTATCAGGGCGAACAGACGCTTCCGTTCGTTTCTCTGACGGATATAGCGTGAGCTGAAAAAGAATACGAAGATGCTCACACACCCCATAATCAGTATTCCGCGGAACAGCGGGGTATTGTAGAGGTGCGGACGGATGACAACCGAAAGTCTCGTTTCCTCGGCGCTCCACACCTGGTCGTTATTGGTTCCCTTGACCTGTATAACATATCGTCCGGGCGGCAGATTGTGGTATTCCACCGTGCGGGCGTCCCAGGACGCCGTTCTCCAGTCCGGGTCATAGCCGGCCAGCCGGTATCGGTACTGGTTGTGACGTTGGTCGGTGAAATCAAGCACGGATACTTCAAAGAAAAGATCGTTTTCGCCTCGCGGCAACTTGGCGGCGCCTGTCCCCGTCAACCCCGTCTCAGGTTTTATGGGATCCTTTTCTCCTCGAACGCCGGTTACCGTAATTCTGGGAGGGACCGGATTCATGCGCTCCTTCCGGGGATCGAAAGCGTAATAGCCGCCTGTGCATCCCATGAGAACTTCACCGTTTCGACTCCGGTACAGTGCGCTGATCTGAACATCTTCAGGTAACCCGTCCAGAGCATCATACGTCCGTATTGTTTCCGACCGGAAGTCGTATTTGGCAAGACCGATTGTGTGGAGCGCCCAGATGTTTCCGCTTCTATCCTCGACAATTGACCTGACCGGCTTTCCACGCAGAGCACCGTACTTCACGAAGTATTCCGAATCAGGAAGAAGCCGGTTCAGTCCGTCTTCGGTTCCGGACCATATGGCTCCGCGGCTGTCAACCATCACCGTATGCACATGACCATGGGAAATTGCCGATTTGACCATGCTCCTCGGACGATAATGAATAAAACAGTTCAGGTTCCGGTCGTATCTGCTCAGACCTTTGCTCTGATTGGCGATCCAAACGTCTCGGTTTGGCCCACTGCCGGTCAACGCGTTCATACTGTTTTCGCCGAGAGAACCGTTGACATTCGGATCGTTGCGGAAAACCGTCACGGTTTTCTTTTCCGGATTGAGCAGAAAAAGACCGTCATCGGTTGACGCCCATATCACGCCGTCAGCATCGCGGTGTATCCCGGTTACCGGATGAATTCCCGGAGTGCTGGGCAGGAGCATATGGCTGAAGTCGTTCACGCGATGTCCATCACGGGCCAGTTGAACCAGTTTCCCGCTCCGGGTTCCGCACCACAGGCCTCCATGCCCGTCTTCCGCAAGGCAAAGGATTGATTCACCCGGAAGAAACTCGCGGTAGCTGTCGGTCGGCTCCATGTCGGAATCCCGCCGATTCTCAAACAACAGTCCGGAATCGGTGCCGATCCACCGGGATTCTCCGGAAGTCTCCAGGAAGCAGGTAACCATGCGACTGCGGAAAACTTTATGCGGGAAGCGGTGTACACTGACCGAAAGCCGTGGTCTGACCCCCTTCTGGATACCGCTTCCCTCTGTTCCCACCCATAAAAGTCCGGTGCGGTCCAGCATGACCGATCGGACATGGTCGCATCCTATGGAGTTGGGGTCGGAAGGGTCATGCCTGTATATGTCGGTTTGTCCGGTGCGAAAGCTGTGCCTGACCAGTCCCGTATCTGTGGCCATCCACAGGGAACCCTCGGCGTCACGGGTGAGCGCGGACCGGGCGTACACCATCTGGGGTAGTGCAACCAGTACGGTGAACAATCCGGACTTTATGTCGAACGATTCAATTCCCCGGCTGGTGGACAGATACAGAACTCCGTCCTCCGATTCAACAATGGCATTGACATAGAACGGGTTGCCCGGAGATATCTCGGGAGGGGTGAACCGGTGAAAAGTTTGGGCTGCCTCATCAAAAATCGCGAGTCCTGCTCCCGTACCGAGGAATATCCGGCCAGTCCGTCCCTCGATCACGGTTTGCACCTGGCGTCCGGAAAAGGATGAATCCTCATCCCGGAAAAAAGCCGCTGTGGTTTCAGCGGCTCTTTCAAACACAAAAAGCCCCGCGCGTGTTCCCACCCATCGTCGTCCCTTCCGGTCGACTATGACGGACTGCACCCACCGGGCGTCTGGGTCATCAGCGTTGGTTGGGAGATATTCCGTCCTGTGCATTCCTTCCAGAACGGGATCGTAGGTATGGAGACCGTCACGGGTTCCCACAAGCATCTTGCCATCTGCAAGAACGTGCAGCGCCTCGACGGGACAGGAACGAAACGGAACGTGGAGGCTGTCCGGCGGAGGGAAGTGAAGAAAGGACAAACCATCGAATCGCGTCAGTCCGCGATCGGTACCGGCCCAGATGAAGCCGGTCGAATCCTGCGCGAGAACATACACATAGTCGGAAAGGAGACCCTCGTTGGTCGTGTAGCGCTCGAAGACAATACGGTCATGATAATTCAGTTCCGCGTTGGCCGGTACGGAGCCGATGACAAGTGAAGTGATGAGAATAATAAAGCCCCATGACGGCCGGTTCATGTCCGCGAATTCTCCAATAGTCACTCCCTGAAAGAGCCGGGCTTCTACTTGACCCAGGTCGGTGATGAGCTGATGTGCGGACCGAAGGTCAGCTGGCGCCGGCCGGAACCGTCCGCATTCATGATGTACAACTGACAGTGGGTATCATCCGTATAGCAGTCAAACACAATCTGCTTTCCATCCGGTGACCAGGATGCATTGCCTTCCGCCACTTTGTTCCGGGTAAGCTGGAGCGGGTTTCTGCCGCGGAGATCGACCACAAAGAGTTCTGCCAACATGTGCTGCAGAGGGTTGATGCCCACGGGATAAGCGCTGAAAACCAGCCGTTTCCCATCGGGAGACCAGCGGATGCTCGAAACATCCCAGTTCGGCTCAAAGGTTATTCGTGTCTGATTGGAACCATCGGGATTGACGGTAACAATGTCATGGCGGCCGTATACGTCCACGCTGAATGCGATCAGATTCCCATCGGGCGACCAATCGGGGAATGAACCCATGACCGGAACGATTCTCCGGGCATTTTCACCGTCGGAATCCATGACATAGAGCTGCCAGCTTGCCGTACCGTCATTCACCATCCAGACAATATGCCTGCCGTCAGGGGACCACCGGGGGTATATATCGTGGTTGTCGTGGAATGTCAGACGGGTGAGGCCGGTTCCGTCCGCACGCATTTTATATATTTCGTGCCACCCGTGCCGGGTGGTGGCGAACGCAATCCACTGACCGTCCGGGGAGGGCGACTGGTAATCGCAATACCACCCTTCCGGGCTGATTTGCACACAGTCCGTACCATCCGGATTCATGGCGTAGATTACACTCTGGCCACTGCCGCTGGAGGAAAACACGATTTTCCCGGATAGCAAGCCGCACCGGTCCTGATTGCCAACCGTGCCAACTGAACCGGCCTGCTCCCGTGAATCAACTGGAAGCGGACATCTGTACGCACACAGAAAGACGAACAGCATGGCGGTGAAGAAAGGAAGCAGTCGCATTGCAGCCCTGTACTGTCAAACCGGCCATGTTTCATGAGCCGAAGAGAGCATCCCTTATCGATGTGTCCGGTGGAGCGTATGCTTGCGGGTATGGATTGGTCGGGTGATTATACGGTCAACTCTTCATTATACTGCCACCCCCGAAAGAATTGCTGGGATGTTCTGGCACGATTCACCACTTGTCCACCGGATCAAAAAAACAAACATTGAAAAATATAGCAGCCGGAAATTCCTGTCAACGATAAACGTATTAAATTGAAGACGGTTGAATTCGCGACAGAGAAATGTATCGGCAATGTCCATTTTCAATGAATACACCGGATTCATTCTTCTTGCAATGCACCCGGAATGGCAACGAAACCGGAACAGGATGATGGAACGGGATGCTTTCGCGGTGACCGTGATTCAGTAAGCCGAAACAGTGCATATTCCAGACCCGCTGCAATGAGGGTAAACACCAGCTTCACCTGTAAAGTGATCAATTCCGGCAGTGTCCTCGGACGGTATTTTCCCGGTATGAAACGGTCGACAACTTTCATCTGTCTCGACATCCACCGGAAAAAAATGATTCTGGAGCGCAGGTCGTGTTCCGGAACAAAGAGTACCGCTCCGAATCGTTTGCGTGACGACTGGAAGAAAGCTCCTCTTCGTTCTTTCCGGTACATCCATATGCTCCATGCATTCCATTTCGCAATCCATTCTCCGTGCATGAAACCAGTCTCGTCAGGATACCCGAATTGACTGCAGGAGGCAAGGAATGCTTTGACATAGTTCGAAATCCCTTCCTGTTCCGCTCTTCGGATGATAAGGTCAAAGGCGCTGTACCCCGTTGCTTTTGCAAGCAGGAATAACTCCACGGCATCGTTCATCCGGGGGATGGCCACCCGGTCAATCAAGTCGGTGCGGACCAGAATCCAGAGATGGTCGGCAGGGCAGGGGACCGGTGCGGCGCCGTCCTGAAACGGGTGCAGTTCGACGCCGTCCCAAATATTCTGGAATACCGGGCCATCCGCACTGCCCAGAGCGTACGGGGCCGTGTGTATCTCGACCGTTCCCACGCGTTTGGGATGACGCAGCGGCTGCAGGTGATGCGCCTGTTCGATTCCATCCTCGACGACCTGGAAGCCATGCTGAACGAGTAGATCAAATGCGCGCGGTGCATCCGCTATCTGAACTTGTATGTCCAGGTCGGAAAGGAACCGCCAGCCCGGAGGATACAGGCCGCGAATAAGACAGGCCGCTCCTTTCAGGAATATGCAAGGTATTCCGGCGCTTTCGAACATTGCATGGATATCACGGATCTGTCGCGCGAGAAGGATATTTCGAGCGGTGTTTCCGGAGAGTGATGCGGTGAGCTTTTGACGAACGGCGGAAGGGAGTCTATCTCCCCAGCGTTCCAGAACCAGACCAGTCAGGATGAAATCAATCCGGTGCTGAACCGCCAGTGCAAACACTTCTTCCCACCACGGGTCAGCCCGGTCCGGGAGATTCCCCGCCGGTGCTTCCAGAATGTCCAGCAGATAGTGAATGTATGGGGCGATATTGATCATGTGATCGTATCCGTACCGGGCATGATGCCGGAGGATGAGGACTGCATTCCCGTTTTTTCATAAAATCCTCTTCCTGATTCATTTTGTCAACGTGTTTTGTGATAACCATACATCTGCAGATTTCTCCCCTGATATGAGGAGCGTTACTGTAAGCTTTGGCGCTCCGCAGAGTTGTATGGGTAAAAGGTTGGAGAAGAAGTCAGGAGCCAGACGCCAGGAGACGGGAAATGCCGGAGTCGCAGGGGCGAGGCTCACCCCTGCTTTGCATTGTTCACCCTCATATACCCATAGAATACAGCGAAGAACCAAGTTTTTGCTTTTCATCGTTTTCTTCATTCCACCGCTCCCGACGCACTAGAAATAGACTCCTGACGAGAACCGGGATGCGTTCCAGGGAACGGAATGCTTTCCGGCGTTCAGGGTGGCGTCGAGAATCGTATCAACATTCTGAAATGGTAAGACGAGCATGCACCTGCTGAAAGCCGGGTGCATGCTCGATGATGGACGGTGTGCCCGTTCCAACTGAAGTTTCCCGGACTGCAGGCGTCTGCACCTACAGCCCGGGCCCAATCTTTTCATGATACAGCCTTGATTCGCCCTTCTTTTTCGCTGTACTGTCAGTTTGCCCTGAACGTGCCGGGCGCCTCACTGAGTTCATCGCCGTTCCAGATAATGACGCCACTCATGTGAACTTTGCGGCCTTTCCACAATTCAAATGGAGAACTTACGGTGTCGATTACACCGTTCATCCGGTACGCATTATTCGACCAGGTGGTTACACCTTCATCCGATCCGCCCAGGACGACCGTTCCGCCTCCATCGTAAATTTCGAACCGTTCCACGAAAGGCGCCGCCTGTGCGGGGACATCTCTTGCCGGATTGAGGTGGAAGAATCTCATGTTGTAGGTTCCGGCGCCTCCTTCAAAGGTGATGGTTCCCACCCAGACGGGAATGGTCGTGGGGCTGTTCACCCACGCTGCGTTATACTGCAGACTCATGGTCCCGCAGAGTTTTGACGCTGGCTTGTTGGCGCCGGGGTCGCCCTGAACGATACCGGGAACCAGGATGCCGCCCCCAAGGACAACGCATACGCCGATGACC
>JAWLHT010000189.1:0-10495 GCA_041690195.1 Candidatus Latescibacterota bacterium | reverse complement strand
TCACGACGTATCTCACTCATCACTGCACTCCTGTGTTTTTGGTGGGCTTTAAGTATACCATCTCTCCACCATTTACACAAAAACTCTTACAGACTCGCGGCCCCTGACGTCATGTGTTCTTTCGACCGGCTCTTTTTTCTTGGAATATTCCATGCCGCGTGTTATTCACTCAAATCAGTGAAGCACCAGTATCATAAAATCGTTTCCAATCAAGCCGAAACGGGCGTGAGCAGTATCGCTTCCGCCCGTCCGGCAATTTTCGTCAGTTCGTTTGTCACGTAATCACTCGCGGTCGCCCAGATTCCTGCTTCCGAATTCAGTATTTTGCGGCTGTGTGTTGACCACTGTGGACCGAGAAGAATTCATGTGAATTTTTTCCTCAATCAGTCGAATCTCCCGTTCACGTTCCGGTGTGGTCACCTTCCAGTATACAAGGAGCGCTGCACCGGCTCCAATGGCCAAAAGACCGAAGTGAATCAAGTCGGTATCATGACGCCATGCAGATGAGGCAACCGACGCAAGTCCCAATCCGAGGAGCAGTATCCCCCAAAGCAATGATTTGCGGCCAGGATATTTGGGGAGTTCCTGTTCAGGGTACATACCCTGACGTATCATCTCCATCTTTTCGTTGTGACGCAACTTGGCCAGTGTCACGATGATTGCGCCGGGCACTCCGAATGTCACGAGGATTGCGATGATTGGAATAATATCGAACGGCATGGCCCCCTCCTTTGTTAAACCCATAGTAACGACATATTCTCGGTTTCTGTTGGTTATGACGAGCGCAATCATAAAAAACTTTCACCAACCGGAGCTTTACTTCAAAAAAAATCATTTTTTTCCAGCGAAGCAAAAACTATGAAGTTACATGGGGCAAGAACAATAAGAATATCTGATAAGATGCCGTTCTGAAAGAATTAATTTCATCTTTTTATAACTATCTCTGGTCTGGTCATCGGAATAATGAAACGGTAGCTTCGGAATAGTCTTATCCTCAAGCTCCCGGTACCTGCTTCCGGAACCTTTGTCGTCAGTATGACGTGAATACTATAAGGATGTCTTGATAACCAGGATCCACGCTTTTTGGTCAGAACTCCCAGGATACGTGTCTAACATCCACCGGAAGGGCCTGTCAATGAAAGATACCGTAAACAAGAGCGACGAGGAGTGGCGCAAAATTCTGACTCCGGAACAGTATGCTGTCCTGCGTAAACATGGTACGGAACCTCCGTTCACCGGGAAGTACAACGATTTCAAGGGACATGGCGTATATCGCTGCGCCGCCTGCGGGACTGAGCTATTTCGTTCCGAGGACAAGTTCGATTCTGGAACCGGATGGCCCAGTTTCCGTGCGCCGGTCGAAAAGGGACGGGTGGTCGAGGAGAAGGATACCGGTTATGGCATGGTAAGGACAGAGGTGCGTTGCGCCCGGTGCGGTTCGCATTTGGGACACGTGTTCCCGGATGGTCCGCCGACGACCGGGCTACGGTACTGCATGAATTCCGTTGCTCTGGATTTCCAGCCGGAAACCGCATCAAAAGAGAAATAGGCATAACCTGAAACATGCCTGGCATAAAAAAGCCGGATCATACGAATGGGAGGACAAAGGGTATGAAATAAGTCCTGGAGGCAGTTCATGGTCCGCTCCTGGACGTGCGTCCGACGATTTCTGCGTAAACCTGGTAAAAGCTATATTCCGGCCCATTCGCGCCGGTAATCTGCTTTTCTCATCATATGTCTTGTCGCCTACAGTAATACTGAGCTTTGGCTCCGGGCTTCGGTTTGACATGTGTTTCCACTCACATCATACCGTCAAACACACCGCCGTCCACCTGGATAGTTGCTCCGGTAATGTAGGATGCGCGTTCACTGGCGAGGAATGCTACAAGCCAGGCCAATTCCTCGGGTTGCCCCAAGCGTCCGACCGGAATGGCCGATTCCTGTTCCCGAAGAATTTCCTCGGGTGACACTCCACGGGTACGGGCGCGATTTTCAAAGATCGAGCGCAACCGTTCCGTGTCGAAGTTGCCGGTTGCGATATTGTTGACCAACACGTTTCTGGAGCCGACTTCCTGTGAAAGCGTTTTGGCCATCCCGATTACCGCGGATCGAAGCGAGTTCGACAGCATAAGTCCCCGGATGGGCTGTTTGACAGAAATGGATGTGAGATTTATGATTCTCCCCCAACCCTGTTCCGTAAGGTGTGGCAACACATGACGGGTCATGCGCACCGCGCTCATGAGCGTGAGCCGGAACGCTTTCTCCCAGGCCTCATCGTCCAGATCGGAAAATGATCCGGGCGGTGGTCCGCCGGCATTGTTCACCAGGATGTCGATGCGATTGAAATTGTCGAGCGCGGTCCGGATCAGCAATTCAGGCGCCTCGGCCGTAGACAGGTCAACCGCACACGGCGCAGCGGCAACTTTGAACTTCTGCTCAATATCACTGGCGGTCTCTTTCGTCTCAACGGGATTCCGTGAATTGATCACCACATTCACCCCTTCAGCCGCAAGCGCTTCAGCGCAGGCCCGTCCCAACCCCCGGGTCGAGCCGCAGACAATGGCGGTTTTTCCTTGGATTCCGAAATCCATATCTGCCTCCTCGCTTTAGAACACCACAAAGTTCAACAGACGGTATTCAGGATAAGGATGGTTTTCGTCTTTCTCCAATCTACCGGGTTACAGCGTAAATATCACTTTACGAGTCGAGGAATATTCCAGCGGACAGTCCCCATGTGATACCGGTTGTGATAGCGGTTCGCGTCGCTGTAATACGCGGAGAGAATGGCGTCGTCACCAAGTTCCACGCTTGAAGGATAGCCGCCGTCGTTCCCTCCGTAAGAAACAACCGTGAACGGTTTGCTCCAGTGCTTGCCCCCATCTTCGCTGATCCGTGCACCGATACCGTGAACACCGTGACGGATACCGTAGGTGAGAAGAATTCGACCGTCACGAAGTTGCAGCAGGTGGCCGGGGTGTTCGAACGGTTCCGTGATATTTTGCCCCGCCATATGATCGTGAATTCGCCAAGTGCGCCCACGGTTATCAGAATAAAGCATGGCAAGGCTGGCCTGACGCGAAAATGTTCGTGCGGCTGCAATGATCGAGTTGCGTCCGGTCATGAGAATTGCTGTTTCGTTGTAATTGCCGGCCGCCGGATTGGTGAATACTCCCGGCTCGCCGATAATAACCGGCTCACTCCAGGTATATCCGTCATCACGGCTGAAAAAGATATAGGCGCAGTTGAAAGCGGAATTGGACGCTCCATCGTACATGCTTACCGCCAGGATGTCACCGTCAAGGGACACTATGGGACCGTAGGGAATGAGATCGGGCATGCCCGGTGTGAGTTCGACCGTTCCGTCCCGTGTCCAGCTCCTCCCGCCGTCCGCAGACCGTGAAACCATCACCGGGAGCGTATATTCGCGGAAACCTTTGCCTCCCCAACCGGAGCAAAGGAGCACAAGGGCGCCGTCATGTGCAAGTCCGAAGGCGTGATTCATGCGTATGGTGTCTTTCTCGTGCGGCGCGGGAATTCCCCGGTACTCCCAGGTTCTGCCGTCATCGGAACTTGCGTAGCACACTACATCTGCTTCGGAAAGTCCGTGGTCGGGTTTATTGTGCAGCGCAGCAAACAATTCTCCATTGGGGTTGCGGGTCAGACTCGGCCAGGCGCACACGTTATCGACAGCAACGGAAACTTCGATATTCCGGAGTTGAATCGGGGTGCTTTCTTCCGCTGTAACAGTTCCATTCAAATGGAGAAGAATGGTAATTGAAATAAGGACGGTCAACCTGATTCCCAGACATGTTGAGGGCTTATCCATTCGCTACTTCCTTTGTTCCAGACGCTGCATCATCGCATCAGCGGGGGCGAAACTCGAATCAGCTGCATGGGCGAGTTTAAACTGATCCAGGGCACCTTCACGGTCTCCCGCTTCAAAGAGCAATTCGCCAAGCGTGGTGAGGGTCACTGCGTCATGGGGACGCATGGCAAGAGCCGCGCGAAATCTCCGAATTGCACCGTCCCTGTCCCCGGCGAGTCGGCATACATGGCCAAACTCTACCAGGAGAGCGGCATCGTCACCGGCTTTACGAAGTCCCTGATTCAGAATACGACGCGCTTCTTCCAAGTCTCCCGCTACTCGAAGCATAGCGCCAGCCGCGGCATAGGAATGAGGCAATTCCGGTTGAACACGCATGGCGCGGCGATATAACTCCATTGCTTGACGCGAATCACCCTGGCGACGGTATATGTTTCCGATCTGTACCAGCGGTTCTCCGAATTCCGGGATTGCCGTATGCGCTGCCTGGAATCGGGTCACTGCTTCCGAATTCGCACCGGATGACACGAGCAGCAGGCCATACTGATAGTTGGCGTCAAAATTTTCCGGCTGTATGCGGAGCGCCCGTTCATACTCAGCACGGGCCGAATCAGGCTCTCCTGTCCTCTCAAAGCAGCGGGCGAGAAAATACCTTCCCTGAAAGTCGTTCGGGGCTACCTTTAGGAAACCTTTGTAGAGGGGAATTGCTTCGATATAGAGGCCTTGCATATACTTGTCCATGGCGGACTCGAAGTAGCCTTCACCGTTATAGCGGGTCTGGGCCAAAGGACGGTCACGCAGAGCAATCAGCAGGACGACGGATACAACCAGGAATGGCATGAGCATGGGAACAGGATTGTTGGTATGATGATTCATGGTAGCCCTGGGTGGTCCCGTTAATAACGTTTCAGGTTTCTCTCATACCAAAGTATGACACGGCACAGACAGAATCAACTGAATTCATGCATACTCCGCTCCGTATTCTCCGTTTAAGGCAAGACAACCCGGAATCCGCAGAGGGTATTGAAGATCGGATGATTTCGGAGGACAATGCATCCGTAAGCGAATATCAACAGAGTGAGCCCGTAATTGATTGTTGATTCAAATTAAGAAGTTTTGTATACTTAATTTTTCGGGACTTGCAGTATACCACGGCACTGGAGAGCGATACAGAAAAAAGGAGAATGTGAATGAGCGAAACTCTCGGCTTTATCGGTCTGGGCATTATGGGTAAACCAATGGCGAAGAACCTGGTGAAGGCGGGTTACAGTCTCGTTGTCTTCGATGTCAATCCCTCGCCGGTGAATGAACTGACCGCCTTGGGCGCCAAAGCCGCCGAATCGCCTGCCGCTGTTGCCCGTTCGGTGAAGAAGATCATCACGATGCTTCCGGACGGTCCTCAGGTGGAAGAGGTGATAAGCGGTCCCGATGGAATTCTGGACGCCGCAACTCCGGAAACCATACTTATCGACATGAGCAGCATTTCCCCCACAATATCGCGCAAGATTGCTTCGGAATTAGCACGGAAGGGAGCACGGGCACTGGACGCCCCCGTAAGCGGAGGCGAACCGGGTGCGATCAACGCACAACTCGCCATTATGGTCGGCGGACCGGCTGACCTCTTTGAGGAAGTCAGGCCCATATTTGACGTTCTGGGGAAAAGCGCGGTGCTGGTCGGAGATGCCGGAGCGGGTCAGGTTACCAAACTGGCCAACCAGGTTCTGGTCGCTATTCATCTGGAAGCGATGGGCGAAGCGCTTCTGCTTGCATCGAAGGCGGGCGTCGATCCCATGAAAGTATATGAGGCAATCAAGGGAGGACAGGCGGGCTCGAACGTCCTGAACGCCAAGGTACCTTTGGTTATGTCCCGCAATTTCAAACCCGGGTTTAAAATCCGCCTGCATCAGAAAGATTTGAAGAATGCCCTCGAAGCGGCGGGAAACCTTGGGCTCCAGCTCCCGGTTACCGGTCTTGTCAAGGACATGGTGGATTCGCTTGTCGCGGAAGGCAAAGGTGAAGAAGACCACGGCGGTATCATGCAGTATCTTGAGAAAATGAATGGGACGGTTGTTCGGGGAAACTCCTGAATTAGTTTGGACGGAAAACGAAAAAGGTCGGACTGGATCCGGCCTTTTTCGTTTTCCGTGTGGCAATCAGCAGTCATACCGGATTCTGAACAGGGGTATGATATCCTTTTGTATACTTCGCCGGGTTCACTCCCCTGCTGACTCAACCCGAAAACCGCTATCACGCAAGGTTTCAAACCGTTTCACGAAAGATAGCGCTTCGGTATTTCCGCTCCCGCGGTAAAGTCCAGGCCCGCCAGATCTACCATCTGGTAGATATTAATGCGGAAATCCGGACAGGTCGCGAGAAATATATATGCATCGCGCTCGGGAATCCCATACTCTCCCGTTATCCATTCCAGCAAATTGAGAAACGCCGTTTTCACCGCTGATTCCAGGGGCTTCCCGGTACCGAGGCCGATGATGGAGTCCGGTTTTTCGATCCGGACATGCGGAATACGTTTATCTTTGATCACCTCGCAGCAGAGAGTCAGTTCGGCCCTGGTTTCATCGGCGGTTCCGGAAAGCTCGCCGTCACCCTGGCATCCATGAACATCTCCCGCGAAAAGAAAGCCTCCATCAACATAGCTGTTGAAGAAGACTTTTGAGCCTTCACAGATATCACGAACGTCGAGATTTCCTCCCCACGGACCCTGCACTGAAACGGAAGCCAGAACTTCACGTTCCGGGGCAAGTGTGATGGTTCCGATGAAAGGGTGAAGCGGCCAGCGCAGACGGTCCGTGAAGATGCATTCTCCGTGGTTATCCGATACGCCGGGAATGTGACGGAATATTTTCGTATAAAACTCATTTGCGGACCGGTACTGAAGAGAGTCCCCCAAAAGTCCGTCCCCGGGCTGGAGAATTGTGTACCCCTGGGTGTCGGGAACAATGCGTTCGATGGAAACCGCCACCACATCCCCCTTCTTCGCTCCATCGATGTACACCGGCCCGGCGACCGGGTTCAGTCGGGGGGGCGTTGCGGTATGGGTGGGGCGATCCTCGGGGTACGGGAGTGTGGATTCATTACGAAAAAAGCCCGCGGCGGCGTCTTCTGTTTCAAGGATGAATCGTTCGCCGGGAGCAACCCGGATTGCCGGAGTCAGTCGATGGTCAATCTCACAGACGTCGGCCTGCTCTCGGGATATTCTCTTCACAAGCGCCTCCTCCAGATACGTGTCATTCGTGTTCAATCGTTGTAAACGCGCCAGTGTGGAAGTTCAGCCCGCCAGCTTTCGATGATTTCCTCGGGAGGCTTCACTACCACCGCCTGGCATTCGGCGGTGACCGTACCATCGGGCAGACGGATTTCACCGGCGACTTTCGCTCTGCTTATGCCATCCCGGACAAGCCAGCCGGTCACTTCTATCGGAACATTGGTTGGAGTCGGCCGCCGATAGGTAATCTGCAGGTTTAAAGTGACCATGAGGCGCTTGAAATCACCATTAAGCATTACCGCTCGTCCCGATGTCTCGTCCAGAATCGTAGCTACCACTCCACCATGTACAACGCCGGGGTATCCATTAAAATGCTCCGGTACGGTCAGGGTGCACCGAACCTTTCCGGCTTCGGGGTCATTGTACCATGTCATTCTGAGACTGATATCATTCTCTCTTCCGCAACAGAAACAGGTACGGGACGCAGGCTGCTTTTCCATGGAATCTGTTTTCCTCTTCAGACCGGATGTATTGTTGGCTCGGAATGCAGAAAGGCGAACGGAATGGATCCATTGCCCCGGCTGGTTGGTGGTGAAGCCTTGCGATCACGATGGGCTCGCGTCAGATCCGTTGCGCAATCAACGTTTTCCATTCACCCGCAGAAGCTGGAATAACGCCGATTGTGTCAAAGCGGAAAGCGGACAGGTGATATGTCCCGCCCGCATTCCCGCATCAACGTTGCATGGGATCAATCAGAGCAACCCCATCTTTTCAAGAATTGTTCGGAGTTCATTCCGTTTGGCCTCGGACAAGGGACCAACCGGCCGTCGGCATGGACCGGCGGGCAGGCCTTGGAGGTCCATCGCTTCTTTCACCACAACCGGGAAAGTACCGGCGGAGAAAAATTCACGCAGAGGAACCAGCCGCTCCTGGTATTCCCTTGACTTATCGAAGTTGCCTTCAGTGAATTCACGGTAAATACCGACCACGACATCAACCGCGGCATTGGAAGTTGCCGCCACTGCGCCATCGAGACCGGTGAGAAGACCTGCGTATATAAGCTGGTCGCGGCCAATGAATACTCTGAAATCTTCACCGCAGAGACGTTTGTAATTAAGCGTCATGGCAAGATCGCCGCTGGAGTCCTTTATCCCGACAAGATTCGGAGAAAAGTCGCGCAGACGCGCGACTGTCTCGGGCAGGATATTGATATGGGTCCTCCAGTGGTTGTTGTATATGAACACCGGGAAGTCCACAGAAACGAGAACATCGCGATAGTGACGAAACAATTCTTCCTGATTCGGGCCGATGTAATACGGGGTGATAATAACCGCGGCATCTGCGCCGGCGGATTTCACGGCACGAACCTGCTCTATTGTGCCACGGGTGGTGATGGCCCCTGCGCCGGCCAGCACGGGAACCCGGCCGTTTACGGTGTCCACGGTGATATAGAGCAATCGGAGCTTCTCGTTGAGCGTAAGGCTGTAACCCTCTCCCTGGCCGCCGCAGGGAAAAATACCGTTGACCCCGTGTTCTAGTAAATAGTCGACAATTTTCCGGAATCCGTTTTCATCAATATTCTCATCCCGGTCGAAAACAGTTACCACCGGGGTAATCACTCCTTTCAATTCCTTCATGTCCTGCTCCTCTCCGGACGCTGTTCCGGTTCATGTATCGATTTGTGCCGCTACCCATTCAGGGGATCTGCGGGCATTTGGGAAAAGGCGATAGTACTACTGAATGGTTTGAACCGCGGTGTTATGCATTCCGGAAGACTTCCTGCGCGGCCGCCACAGCCTGACCGGACTCAATGCCATTCGCGCCGAGTTCGAGCATGGTCAGCTCCAGTGCGGCAACGGTCGGAATGATACATTCATAGGAAGCGGTAAGGGACATGTGACCGATGCGAAACATTTTTTCGTAAAATTCTTCCAGACCACCCGCCACAAGCACCCCATGTTTTTCCTTCAGGAGTCGTCGAATACTGCCTTCGGTGATTCCAGGAGGCGGAAGAATTGCGGTTGTAGTACAGGATGCGACGCTTTCATCCGGGAAGAGGGTGAGTTTGAGGTGGGGAAGCGCGGCGCGAAGCG
Source organism: Candidatus Latescibacterota bacterium (assembly GCA_041690195.1). Lineage (GTDB taxonomy): Bacteria > Latescibacterota > Latescibacteria > Latescibacterales > Latescibacteraceae > JAWLHT01. Next base: position 1,356 of record JAWLHT010000189.1, on the reverse strand, counting down.
CCGTTGATGAAATAGCGTGCCGCTCCCATCGTTTCTCCAGTCCCTCTTCGAGTACCAGGCGTGCTGCTTCGTCCAACGCATACACCAGGTGTGTGGCCATGGTCAGAGGCTGGCGGCGGTATTTGAATTTGAGTTGCCCCCCGTGCTCGGGCTTGAACCACATGAGCCGCCAGCGGGTCAGATCGAAGAAAAAACTCTGCGGTGTGGTTTTTCGATGTTCGAATATTTCCCACATCCGCTCAGCAATTCCAACCGGTGCAAGTCCGGCCAGCGAGCCAAGACATTTCTGACTGCCTGTGCAAAGGAGATCGATACCCCATTCATCCATGCGGATTTCCGCGGCGCCGGCGGAACTGACCGCATCAACGATGTAGATGAGTTCCTTGCGGCGGGCAATTTCTCCGATTTCACGGATAGGGTTCAGTACGCCGGAAGATGTCTCCGAATGTACCACGGCCAAAGCTTTCAACCCGGGTGCGCCGGCGTCTTTCTCTATCTGGTCAAGGTCAAGTACCTTCCCCTGGGGACTTTTGTGCTCAATGACATCCAGACCGCATCGTCGGGATATCTCCCGCAGCATGTTTCCGAATACACCGTTGTTGATGATCAGAATGCGGTCCCCGGGTTCGAGTGCGGTGGAAACCGCGGCTTCGATTCCACCGCGACCGCTGGCATTCAGAAGTACAACCTGACCCTGGGTTCCGATGATACGGGCAACCCGTTCCGAGGCGCTGTCCTGTACCTCATGAAAACGGGAATCGCCGTGACTGATGGCCGGTCTGCACATTGCCTGGATTACAGACGCGGCTACTTCTGTTGGCCCCGGCTGCATGAAGAGTTCCCGCATTACCACTCCTTTTCCGAAAATACATGAGAATTTCACGTAACCAGCTTGAATAATATAGCGAACTGGCAGTCGATTTGGAACGGCAAATCATTTCAGGCCATCGGTGAGTCAAAGTCGGTCCGCCGCACGCATCAAAATACTCAACAGTTATCGGGTATGGTCGGAAACGCTCGCTTTCATTTTTCTGCGCCGTCATACCCCTGCCCTGTTTCTCAATCAGATTACCCGTCATGGTAATTCACTGACTAGAAAATTCCCTTTGGCATGCGTTCCGGCATAACCTCCGGGGCGCGCCAGTCTTCCGGAAGCTCTGCGCATGCCACCATGTTCCCCTTATGCTCCCGGTGAGAATAGAATCCGGTAAGGAAGGTCGTGGTTTTTGCCATGATATGTTCCAGGGACTGGGGTTGTTTTCGTGTTACGATCATTCGCTCGAATTCAGCCAGCGGAGGAAGAAACATGTTTCTGTAGCGGGTAAATACATCACCGCAATGGTCGTTGTTTTCAAA
>JAWLHT010000188.1:0-10514 GCA_041690195.1 Candidatus Latescibacterota bacterium | reverse complement strand
GAGGGTTCAGTGGCGCCAGGAGTACCCATGAGCATCATTTACTCCGCATCCCAGCCTTAAGTTTACGACAATGGGGCCAGGGGGTGAGTTACCGGCCAACACCTCTGCTGATTATCTTACAGTACTCATGCGTGCCAGTGGTTTTCTCATATCTTTACAACAATGCCCCCTTGATCCCGGTCCCCCGTGCTCGCACAGCATGAAAAAACCGGCGCGATATTGGACTCGCCGGTTTTTTCATGCAGAAAAAGGTGTCACACTACTTCGATTCGGATGGCCGGGACGAATCCCCTCCCTTACGGACTCCGTCGGAACCGCGGTCGCGACGCATCCGGTGAAAAAGTTCTTCTTTTACCTTGTCCTCGTAAATAACGAGCTTCACAACCTGGCGTTCGTTGAGGACTTCGGCGGATTTCTTGTAAAATCCTTCCCGCTGCTGCCAGAGCTGGCGTCCCATAGCCTTATACTGGCTGGAAAGACTCTGCAGATCCTTCACCGCCACGGACTCGTTATCGCTATCGGCCATAATCCGCCGCAACAGAGTCCCATGCTCCTTCATGAGCTTTCCCCGGGTTTTAACATATTCCAGGAAAATAGGTTCAAACCGTTTTGACTGCTCATCGTCAAGCTTGAGATACTCCCGCATGTTCTTGAACATCCACTGAAGCACCTTGGGATCGTCCGGGGCCGGAGGGCGTCGTACGCCGGAGCCCCGGTCATTCTGCGGACTGGCTTGTGAAATCACGATCCGTTCCCGGAGAGCGGGACCGGGTGTTATTTCCACCATCACGTCTTCGACGGTTCCGAATCTCTCCTCAGCGTCAGCCCGGACCCCCACCTCCAGCGACTTCGAACCCGGGCCGGGCCGGGCCTCAGCGCAGGACGCCGTCTGCGTCCAGGCCGCGAGAGACACCGCGCATACCGTCAGCAAAACCGGAAGCATTCTGTACACATTGGTTTTCATTCCCCGTCCACCTCATCGAGACCCGCCGCGGTTTCCCACGCATCCTCATCCAGATTGTTCAGGACATCGTACACGGAAACATCGGCATACTGGTACATCGTCGTAATAATAGAACCTTCATCGACCGGCGCGACCTGCTCCACCGTCTCGGTCTTCCGTACCGCGGGAACGGAATTCCCGGCCGTACGACTTCCAAAAAGAAAATCACCGTGGAAGAAACTGTAGCTCGTGACCGAGGCAACCAGGAAAATTGCCGCGGCAACGGGCACCGCCCAACTCACCACCGTACGTTCCTGCTTGCGCTTGTGAATTTTGCGCATCACCATCTCGCGATAAGCCACCGTAGGGGCCGCGGGAACACGCTTCTCCAGAGATTTCCGGACGAGGGACAGCGTTCGCGTCAGTTCCGCGTATTCCTGGCGGCAGCGCTCGCACTGCTCGACATGCTCGCCCGCCTCGCGTGCAATCTCCGGAGCGAGGGAGCCGTCATGCAGGAACGACAGCAGCTTTTGCGTTCGTTCACAATTCATAATCGTCTCCATATCGTTTCAGCATGGTCTGGAGTTTTTTCACCGCATGGAAGTAGGACGCCTTTACCGCTCCCTCGGTGACCCCCATGATCTTGGCGATTTCACCGTGGGTAAGCCCCTCCATCTGGCGGAATACGAATACCGTTCGCTGTTTGAGCGGCAGACGGTCCACCGCGGCATTGATCGCCGACATGATTTCCCGGTGTTCGCAGACATCCCCGGGTCCGGGTTCCTTCGAATCGAACGCAGTTGTCTCGTCGTGATAATCAAAGGATAAAAACGAGACTATTTTTTTCCTTCTCAGATGACTGATACACAGATTGTAAACAATCCTGTACAGCCAGGTGTACAGCGAAGAGTCCTCCCGGAAGGTCTTCAGGTGGAAGTACGCCTTGACAAACGCCTCCTGCGAGATGTCCATTGCATCGTCCCCGTCGCCGAGCACAGTGCGGGCCACCTGCATGAGCCGTTGCTGGTAGCGGCCCACGATGAGGGTAAAAGCACCCTCGTTTCCTTCCTTGAACCGCCGGACCAGTTCGCTGTCGCTGATGGTCTCACGGTCGCTGCGAATATGTTCTGCGCTCACAAACAGAGGGGGCCTATCCTGCAAGGTTTTCGATTACCCGGTCTATGATATGGACGACCGGGCGGAACCAATGGTTTAATCCCGCGATTATGGGCGCCTCTTCGTCCGAAAGGAAGTGCGCCGGTTCCGAACGGTCGGCCGGCGCATACCCCGGAGAACCCCGGGCATTCGCGAGTCCCCTGCAGGTTGGGGGGCGCGGTTCGCCCTGGTCCTCTGATGAAAATCCGTTGGGCACTCTCTGCCACCAAAACGCCCGGAATCCCGCTTGCCGGCCCCTGATAGACAGTGTTACGCTCCGGAAACCGGAAAGAGGCGGCAAAGGGAATACATCCCCGTTCATGCTCATACATGGAGCATGCGGGAGGGCCATGCGATATGTTCCGGTTGACATACTGCAGGAGTGTACGCCTCTCCCCGTATTTCGTTCCCGGTTCTCAGGATAACGGGTGTCCGGCTTCAGTTGGCGGGGATTTCCCGTTCCAGGACGCTTACAAACACCTTGACGATATCAGGGTCGAACTGACGGCCGGAAGAACGCATGATTTCAAGCACCGCTTCCTTGAGGGTAAGCTGGCGTTTGTACGTGTTGGGAGCCCGCATGACCGTGAATGCTTCGGCAAGATTGATGATCCTCGCGCCCACCGGTATGGAATCGCCTGACCGTCCGAAAGGATATCCGCTGCCATCCCATGCCTCGTGATGGAAGAGTACGCAGGGGACAACACTTTTCCAGAGCGTGATGGGTTCGAGCAGCTTGGCCCCCCGAACGGGGTGCTGACGGAGCAGCTCCCGCTCCCGTTCGGTAAGGGTTCGCTTGTTGAAGAGGGCGGACGGCATATCGAGCTTGCCGATATCGTGCAGGAGAGCGCCGAAATGCAAATCGTTCCGCTCGGTATCGGAAAGATTCAGCGCCGCGGCGAGCTTATGGCAGAGTTCGGCAACCTTCCAGGCATGACCGTCGGAAAAAATATCCTTACGTTCGACCGCCCGGACAAGAATGTTCGTGGTCTGGATGAAGAAATTCTGTTGGGTCTCAATTTTTCGGATCGTGGAAACCACCACGCCGGATCGCTCCCCGATATCACGGAGAAGACGGAGATCATCATCGCCCAGAGCACGACGATCAACGGTATTGATCGCCTCCAGAACACCGATGACTTCGTTTTCGAGCATCATGGGCACCGCGAGTATCTGGCGGGTCACGAATCCCGACTCCTGGTCCACCTTGCCGGTAAACCGAGAGTCTTTACGAGTGTCATTGACAATCTGGGGCTGACCGTGCACCGCTACCCACCCGGCGATGCCCTCGCCAAGCGGAACGGTGAGGGTCTCCAGCTTCTGGCCTTTTTCGCCGGTGGCCACCACGAACTCCAGCACCTTCTCCCGGTGATTGATGAGCATGATGCTGGCAGCCTCGCAACGCATGGTTTCCGCGGCGAGACTGGTCAGACGATTGAGAATTTCTTTGGAATCACCGGAAACACTCAGAGAAGCGCTGATCCGGAGCAGGTCTCGCAGTTCTTTGTTTTCACGCTCGATTTCGGAAATCGCGGCTTCTCTCCCCGCGTCTCCGGTGGCAGTATTCGCACGGTTCGCGGCAAGCAGCGACACAAGGCGCTCTCCGGCTTCGGTCCGGTCCAGAGGACGGGAAAGGTAGTCCGCCGCTCCACTCCGGAATGCGATCACCGCATCACCGGGATTAGCGCTGGTGAGCACCACCGGAATCGAAAGGCCGGACTCACGAATGCGGCCGAGCAGTTCAATCCCCGGCAGAGGGGAATGTTCCATGTCGGCGACAATGATATCGGGTGGATCCTTTTCAATATCCCCGAAGTCGGCTCCATCTGCGCAGTCAATGCGGAAATCCCCCTCCATCAGCTCGCTGCGCAATACTTCGAGCGTTTCCCGGGTATCATCGAGAAGGAGGATTCGCGCAGGAGTTCCGGAGGATTTGGCCGGTTTCATGGAAAGTTCCGATGCACCAGGACGAAAAGGGGACGGGTGATTTCGAATCAACCTCAAGTTAGTGTATTGTCAGTCCTCTGTCAAGGGCTCGATATTCCCCCTCCGGAAATGTATCCCCCGGCATCCGGGAACAGACGCCGGTGTGCGGCGATGGACTGGAACCGCGGCGCGATCAAATCAGATAAAGCTGGAAGAAAGACGGCTGTTTTTGCTGCCGTGTCCTGTAAACATTGAACCAGACCGCAAAATGTTTTATAATTATATATATACATATATTGCTTATGGTTCAAAAAACGCGGTCAATACACAAAGAACGCCTGAGGGGAGTCCCTTCCCAAGGAGAAAATACGGTGTATCATACTGAAGGTGATTCAAGTCGTGAAGAAAGCCGGGAAAAGACTGTCTGAATGGGAATGCGGGGGACCACCCCAGCCGAACCGTACCGATTCGCCCGGGGACCCCGGGATGTACGGGATACGCATAGGATGAGAGACAAAACCGTCGGGGGCGCGATTCTTTTTATCCGTTTTTTCATCGTGTCTTGATCCCCCGCACCCCCATTCAGACAGGTTTTCGTGAGTTCCCGCGAAAATAGTATCGGCGATTGCGGAGGCTTGGATGACGCAAGACAGTGACACTCTGGCTTGGTGGAAGCGGGGGATCATTTATCAGGTCTATCCCCTGTCGTTTATGGATGGAAACGGTGACGGTTCGGGAGATCTTCGGGGAATGCTCTCCCGGCTGGAATATCTGCGGTGGCTGGGAGTCGATGCGTTGTGGCTCTCTCCGATTTATTCATCACCGATGGTGGATTTCGGGTATGATATTGACGATTACACGACGGTCAGCCCGCTTTTCGGAAGTATGGACGATTTCGACTCCCTGCTCTCCGAAGCGCATGAAATGGGAATAAAAGTCATCCTGGATTTTGTGCCCAACCATACGTCGGACACCCACCCCTGGTTCCGTGAATCGCGGGCGTCCCGGAACAACCCCAAACGCGATTGGTACTACTGGCGGGACCCCGCGCCCGACGGCGGGCCGCCCAACAACTGGGTGATCGACCACGATGGCAGCGCATGGGAGTTTGATCCTGATTCGGGACAATACTACTATCACGCATTCCACCGGACACAGCCCGACCTCAACTGGCGCAATCCGGAGGTGCGGAAAGCATTGGCCGGGGTCATGGAATTCTGGCTGGACCGGGGGGTGGACGGTTTCCGGGTGGATGTGATGTGGCATCTGGCCAAGGACCGGCTTTTCCGGGACAATCCCCCCAATCCCGGCTTCCGGGAGGGAATGCCCGAGCACGAACGGTTTGTCGCGGTGTACTCCGCCAATCAACCGGAGGTGTACGATGCTGTCGCGTTCATGCGCCGGGTCACGGACCGTTACCCGGAGCGGGTGCTCCTGGGGGAACTCTATCTTTCGACCAGCGAACTCGTCTCCTACTACGGTCCTGCCGGGACGGGGGCCCACCTGCCCGCGAACTTCCTCCTGATTCTGAAACAATGGAGCGCCTCCGAGATATACCTGGGCATCAACCAGTACGAAGGACTGCTCCCGCCCGGCGCATGGCCGAACTGGGCGCTGGGAAATCACGACTGGTCACGATCTGCCAGCCGGATCGGCCCGGAGCAGGCCCGGGTGGGAGCCCTGCTCCTGCTGACCCTCCGGGGTACGCCGACAATCTACTATGGGGAAGAAATCGGAATGCGGGACGGCCCCATCCCGCCGGACCGGAGCCGGGACAACTCCGGGCAACAGAAAGACAAGCAGCGCACCCCCATGCAGTGGAACGAAAACGAAAATGCCGGTTTTACGAAGGGCGTTCCCTGGCTGCCCATCGAGCCGGAATACCGCCGTACCAATGTCGAATCCGAGCGTAACGATCCCGCCTCCATGCTCACCCTGTACCGTCGCCTGATCGAACTCCGACGCCACGAACGGGCGCTTCATGCCGGGATATTCCTGCCGGCTGGCTTGGCTGGAGATGTGTTCGCCTTCTTCCGGGAGGATGAATACACCGGACGGCGGTTCCTGGTAGCGGTCAATCTCGGGACCGGGCCGGGGAAAATCACCGGAAGCCGTCTTGCCGGTATCGGGGGAGCCGTCCTCATCAGCACCATCCCGGAGCGGGAAAGCCGGGTGGTCGGGAGTGAGATTGAACTGGTGGGCAACGAGGGCATCCTGGTAGAAGTGCGTTCCTGATCCAGATGCTTTACGAGCCGTTCCATGGAAGGAGCGCAAGTTGAAAACCCGAATTCTGTCACAGCAGCGTATTATCGTGGTGAGCAGCGCGACGGTTGGCACGATCCTGGCCGTTCTCTTCGTTGCTCAGGATGTGGCGAAACAACCTGTGCTGATCACTTCACTCGCTTCATCATCCTTCCTCCTCTATTATCAGCCGCTGAACGAGATCAACCGGTTCAGGCCGCTGGTCTTCAGCCATGTCATCTCGAGCCTTATCGGGTACATCGCCAGTCTCATTTTCCCCGTACCATATATTTCGGCGGCGGTATGTATCACGCTCAGCGTCATCGCAATGCTCGCATTCCGGATCGTTCATCCCCCGGCAGTTTCCACAAGCCTTGTTTTTTCATACCGTCCCCATGAGGCAACAGCTCTCCTCACGTTCTTTCTCACACTGATGGTCGTGGTTATCCTCGCATTCATTTACCTGTTCATGCACCGTATCATTCGTCCGGGCCGGTTCGCCGGCCATTTCGGGCTGAACGATAATCCTCCCGGGAGAAAATAGCCGAAAAACATCGTTGCTCCGTAGTCGAGTTGTGAAAGAAAATGCATATGACGCAACTGCTGGCAGGGATGAGACAGGATGGGGCCGCTCACTGCATCCAGAGTGACCGGTCGAGGGTGCGGTACTGCACCGCTTCGGAGATATGGCGGGCTTCGATGTGCTCGACGGCTTCCAGATCGGCAATGGTAAGGGCGACTTTGAGGATACGATGGTAAGCCCGGGCGGAAAAGCCAAAGGAGTCGATGGCGCGCTGAAGGATTTTCTTCCCCGGCTCGTCCAGAACACAGAAGCGGCGGATGCCCTGGGGTTTGAGATGGGCATTGGCGTGGACACCCGGGGCATCCTGGTATCGAAGCTTCTGGATTTCCCGGGCCCGGTTCACCCGTTCGGCAACCATTTCGGACGTTTCCCCCGGGGTGGAATCATCCGCCAGGTCCCGCCAGCTCACGGCGGGAACTTCCACATGGATATCAATACGATCCAGAATGGGGCCGGACACCCTGGCCATATACCGCTCCACGGCGGAACGATTGCACGAGCAACGGTGGACCGGATCGGAAAGGTACCCGCAGGGGCAGGGATTCATGGCGGTCACAAGCATGAAAGAGGCGGGATACCGCACGGTATACTGCGACCGTGACACGCTCACATGCCCGTCCTCCAGCGGCTGACGAAGCACCTCGATGCTTCGTTTGCCCAGTTCCGGCAACTCATCGAGAAAAAGCACGCCATTGTGGGCCATGCTCACTTCGCCCGGGCGGGGGAATGCGCCGCCGCCGATAAGCGCCACTTCGGATATGGTGTGATGGGGATCGCGGAAGGGACGGCTGGAGACCAAAGGACTGCCATCCCGGAGAACACCGGCTACGGAATGGATCTTGGTGGTTTCCAGCGCCTCTTCCATGGTCATGCGGGGGAGAATACCGGGTACCCGCCGTGCGAGCATGGTTTTCCCGGAGCCGGGCGGGCCGATGAGAAGGATATTGTGGCTTCCGGCGGCAGCCACTTCGAGAGCACGCTTGACATGCGCCTGACCCTTGACATCGGAGAAGTCAATATCGGTGTCCCTGGCGGCGAGCAGGGCATGCAGGCTGGTATGGGAATGACGGTCGATGGACTTATCCCCGGAAAGGAAGTCCACCACCTCCCGAAGGGTTCCGGCAGGATAGACCGCAAGATCCTCCACCAGCGCGGCCTCGTCGGCGTTTATAGCCGGAACGATGATACCCTCGACCCCGGCGTTGCGCGCGGCGATGGCAATGGGGAGAATACCGCGTACAGAGCGCAGAGCGCCGTCGAGGGAAAGCTCCCCCACGAGTACGAACCGGTCGACTGCCGAGTGGGAAATGCGTCCGTCCGCGGTGAGGATTCCCGCCGCAATGGGGAGGTCGAAGGCGGACCCTTCCTTCCGCACATCCGCCGGAGCCAGATTGACGGTTACCCGCTTCTGGGGAAAGGAATAACCCGTATTTTTAATCGCCGAAGACACCCGTTCACGGCTTTCCCGGACAGCGCCTTCCGCGAGACCAACCATGGCGAAGGCGGGGAGGGCGAACTCCAGGTCAACTTCGATTTCAACGATGTACGCTTCGACGCCGAGGAGTGCGGCAGAACGCACCCGGGCGAACATGCTCATTCGAATCTCGTGGGGAACTGGGTCGGTTTGGCTTTCTCCCAAGTGAACTCCGCGGCGAAGTCGTACACACCCGCGAAATCCTCCTTGCGGTCATCGTCGGTCTTCCGCATAAGCCCTTCCCGGATCATGTTGAAAACGATTTCGCCGAAATCGAGCGTGTTTCGTATTCCCCAATGCTCCAGCACCGTCTGGGCCAGATATCCGTACTGTTTCCGGGCATAATCGGCGATCCCCTGAACCAGTTCCTTCCCGGTGACGTGGCGGACTTCCGAAAGCTGTTCCACGGTATACTCCAGAGCCGCGAGAACAAAGAGGTAGGCTTCCCTTCGATACCGGGGATCATCCTCGGAAATCCGGGTGATCCGACGGATCATTTCCATGTTCGACATCATGCGCTGTTCATCCTGTTGCAGGAGGAGCACCGTTATGGTACACCTCGTAATCCATGAGACTCCCCCCGAGAAAAAGCTCCGATTCCCCGGACCCATGCCGGAAATATCGGGGAACCGCATCATATGTAATTGTTCACTATAACGGGGGAACTCACGGAATATATGCAGGATTGAAGGAAAAATCCAGCAGATAGTTCGAAAGAGCGGAAAACGTTCGGAGAGCAAAAGAAAGACAACGGACAGAGGCTTACCCGCATCCACGTCCATGCCAGGTAGAACGAAATCAGGCTGACCGTATCCCCTGAGATATCCGGGATACCCCACCTCGCCGCAACGGCGAGCTTCTCTATGCGTGCTCCGGCTCCGTATCCCCGCCGTCCGGCATCGGGTTCCATTCCCGCCATATCTTTCCCGACCAGCTTTCCATTTCGACATACTCCCCTTCCCGGCCCCGGAGGTATTGGGGATTGAGGGGAATTTTTCCATACGGGGTATCCAGGATGTACTGGGGGACGGCGAATCCGGTAGTCCAGCCCCGGAGGCCGCGCATGATCTCCAGCCCCCATTCGATGGGTGTGACGAAATGCCCGGTGCCGGAGAGGGTCTGGGCCTGGTAGAGGTAATAGGGACGGATGCGGATTCTGACAAGCGCCCGGATGAGTTCGAGCATGACCGGGACCGAATCGTTCACGCCCCGGAGCAGGACGGACTGGTTTCCCACCGGGATGCCCCGCCTCAGGATGGCATCCGCGGCCCGGGCGGCTTCGGGGGTGACTTCCCGGGGATGATTGAACTGGGTATTCACCCAGACCGGATGATACTTCGCCAGCATGTCCGCGAGAGCATCGGTGACCCGTTCCGGCCAGGTGCAGAGGGCGCGTGTCCCGACCCGGATGACTTCCACATGGGAAATGGCCCGTACGGCGGCAATGATGTCCTCAAGTTCGGCATCGGAAAGCATGAGCGGGTCCCCGCCGGTGAGGAGGACGTCCCGGATGGAAGAATCGCCGCGGATGTAATCGAGTACACGGGCGAGGCGCTCACCCCGGAGGTCGCGGGCCGAATCGCGGGGAAACCGCTTGCGGAGGCAGTGACGACAGTAGACCGGACAGCGGTCGGTAGTGACCACCGCGATACGGTCTGGATAGACCCGGATGACACCGGGCACGGGGGAGCAGGATTCTTCCTCCAGCGGGTCGTCCGAACCGAACGCCTCCAGCTCCCGGATATCCGGGACAGCCTGACTGCGGATGGGACACCCGGGATCGGAGGGGTCCATGAGACGGGCGTAGTAATCGGTGATGCGCCAGGGATAGACCGCCCCAACGCGCTCGATGTCCGCGGCTTCGGTATCGGTGAGGGGGAGGTAATGACGGAGATCGGTAATTGTTTCTATCATGCTCGGATTTCAAACTTCCAGTATTGGAGATGATACACACCGGAACGGATTAACTGCTTTATTGAATACGGTATCGGGTTGAGTGAGCAACGAACCGAAGCAGCACAAGCAAGACTTGCGTGCGTGAGAGATGTCTTTTCCTTCCCCCTGCCAGGGGGAAGGTGGCTGCAAGGCCCCGGAGCCCCCATTCATACCGCCCCTGGTACGAATGGGGTAGAGAAAGGGGGTCTTGGCCGCACCTGCCACGGTTTGGCCCTGTTTTCTGACTCAACCCGATA
>JAWLHT010000187.1:0-10529 GCA_041690195.1 Candidatus Latescibacterota bacterium | reverse complement strand
TGTCATATCCGGACATGGAATCGAAACGGAGTTGATTCCGCTTGCCGGGAAAACCATCAAGCCCTGCACCGCCTGCATGGCCTGCCTGAAGGAGAACCGGTGTGCGGTTCAGGACGATTTCGACCCCATCTACCGGGCCATGCTCGACTCCGACGGAATCATTGTGGGTTCTCCCGTATATTACAGTTCCGCCACTCCGGAGCTTATGGCCCTGCTCGACCGGGCGGGATACGTCGCCGGTAAGCACGGGTGCCTGCTCTCCCGAAAAGTGGGGGGACCCATCGCGGTGGCGCGGCGGGCCGGGCAGAACTTCACCGTGGCCCAGCTCATGATGTGGTACATGATCAATGGCCTCATCGTTCCGGGAAGCACCTACTGGAATATCGGCATCGGCCGGGAAAAGGGAGATGTCATGCGCGATGAGGAAGGGGTGCGTACCATCAGTAATTTTGCGGAGAATGTTGCCTGGCTTCTGGAGAAGATCAAGGGGCAGGACGCCTGAGCTTTTTTCGTCATGCATTCGGGCCCGGCCAAACGCTACATTCTGTCCGGCTCCGGAAATCGTGGACCGGCCATCCCCCTTCCATATAGAATGAAACGCCGGATTATACGAAAACGCTTTCGATCTCTAAAGAATGGCTTATCCAAACCTGCCGATATACCGTATCTCCGCTTGGGAAGGGGCTGTCCCCCGGCTTTCTTTATGTATTGATCGCGTTTTCGTATTAGTCAACCCGAACGGAAGGGGCACCGTATGGATCTGAGTCTGAAGGAACGCTTCCTGAAACTCTGGAACTCGAATTTTCCCGGAGCGGAACTCCCCTTGACATATTTCTATACCGATGAAGAAGGGCGGGGTGAACCACCGTCCGCCACGAAGGGGTTTCATTGCGTTATCTGCGATTTGGCAGAGGCGCGGGAAGGCACGCCGCTCGCCTTTGCCCCCCGGGACCTGGGGTGCGGTGGTGCGATGCGATATTTCGGATTCACCGACCGCCTCCGTCCAAATTTCGAGTACTTTCTCTCCTGCGGTATTCCCGGAGAACTGGAAGGCGAGCGGTACAAAAAGAACCCGGAACTGGTGCGTGAGCAGTTCCGGCATCAGCCGCCGGTGCAGGCGCCGGGAAAGTACATCGTTTTCAAGCGGTGGGATACTCTGGAAACCTCCGATGAACCGCTCGCGGTGGTTTTCTTTGCCGGAGCGGACGTGCTGTCCGGCCTGTTTACCTTGGCAAACTATGCTGAACCGGATCCCTATGGGGTCATTGCACCCATGGGTTCGGGCTGTTCCGCCATTGTGTACTACCCCTATCAGCAATCCCTGGTCGAACACCCGAAAGCGGTACTCGGAATGTTCGATGTTTCGGCACGGCTCTGCGTTCGCCCCGGTGAACTGACTCTCACTGTTCCCTGGAGTAAACTTGTGTCCATGGTGAACGATGCGGAGGAAAGCTTCCTCATTACGGGCTCCTGGCACAAAGTACGGGACCGGATCGCCGGGGGATACGACACGTCCGGCCGGTGAGCGAAAAAATGCGCAACACCCCTCGAAACCCTCCCTCCGGAGGGTTTTTTTTGGGGGGAATCGCGAGCGGGTGGCAGCCTGTCAAACAGAAGGACGGATACGGGTTCGGCCAGTACTGGTTCCGAACTGCCAATACCAATTTTGAGTTAATACGCGTAAATCCGGTTACCGCTGTTTATAACCAATACGTCCGGAAACGGGGCTCTCCCTGCCACACCCCACTCGTACCGTACCCGGTACGAGTGGGGTCCCGTTCGCCCACTGGGCGGGAGAGGGAGCAGAGAGGGTGAGGGTCGGGGCGGACGGGAGGGGCTCTTTCTTCCGGATTTGATCAACTTTGGTATATTATCTGTGTGCGGGTTGACTGCCGGGAAAGGGCTTGACGTGCGCTGTATAAAACAAGATATTGTATTTATGTAATAAACACGGCAATTTCCCCTTTAGACCGTTTCTCCACGGAGCGTCTGTGAACATTAGAATCGTAAGCATATGGGAGAACATCCGGTCCAGCTACTGGTTCGTGCCCGCACTCATGGCGATTCTTTCCGTTATACTTGCGGTCGTGACGTTGCTTGTTGACCGGCATTGGGTGGAGTCCGGGTTCTCGTCACAAGTCGGTCTGATTTGGGGTGGAGGAGCTGACGGTGCACGGGAACTGCTATCCACAATCGCCGGATCAATGATCACTGTGGCGGGTGTCATATTCTCCATCGCTGTGGTGGCGTTCATGCAGGCATCGGTACAGCACGGCCCTCACATACTCCGGAATTTTATGCGGGACAAGGGGAATCAAATAGTACTCGGCACATTTATCTCCACATACGTATATAGCATACTCGTGCTCAGGACCATCCGGACCGGCGATGAACTGGAGTTTATTCCCAACATTTCAGTTACCGTCAGTGTTGTTCTATCGCTGGCAAGCATAGGGGTCCTTATCTACTTTATTCATCATGCCGCAGTTTCCATCCAGGCCCCTGAAATCGCATCGGATGTGGCCAAACACCTTTTCCATGCGATTCAGAACGTTTTTCCCGGCAACATTGGGAGCGATCCCGAGAAGGATATGTCAATGGACGACCAGGAACGCATCCGGGAGCAGTTTGAGCATGATGCAGTTGCTATTACCGCCCCGGAAAGCGGGTATCTTGATGCCGTTGACGAGCGGAAGCTTATGCGGTTGGCAACGGAATATAACCTTTTGCTCCGCATAGAATATCGCCCGGGTCTGTTTGTCACCCGGGAATCTCCGCTGGTACGGGTGCATCCCGGCGCCCGAGTGAACCCCAAGCTTGAAAAAAAACTTCGTAATTCGTTCATAATCGAACGGCAACGTACTTATACCCAGGATGTTGAGTTTGCCGTTTATCAGCTTGTTGAAATCGCGGTGCGGGCGCTTTCCCCGGGAGTGAACGATCCGTTCACCGCGATCATCTGCATTGACTGGCTGGGGGCCGGACTTTCCAGGATGGCGGAAATGGAGTTCCCCTCAGAGTACCGGTTTGACCGGAGCGGAACCCTTCGGGTGGTTATCAAGCGACCGTTCACATTTGCGGGAATGGTTGACGCCTCGTTCAACCAGATCCGCCAGTTTGCGGATGGCCATGTTTCCGTAAGGATTCGCCTCATGGAAACCATCGCGGCGGTTGCTGCGCGGACCCGGAAAGAAGAGGACCGTCAGGCGCTGCTGCGGCAGGCGTCCATGATTGAGCGGCTGAGCAAGCCGAGCACCCCCGAACGGGATGATCTGCGGGAAATCGAAGACCGTTACCGCGAACTGCTGACTGTGAAATGACCATGAGATTCTCTGCTGCATGTTGGTGAAATGTGAGTCCCCGGCGGTTATGACAGGATCTGACCCGCGCCTGTTTTTTTTCCGCAAAGCGCGCGGAATCGGCATGGGAATATGGAGAATGGTGAAGGTGGTGAGGAGAGAGTATGCCGAAAGAAAAAAGTGCGTTGGCGGAACCGAACATTGAGCGGAAGCGGAGACTGCCCGCCGGAGCGGAGGTTATCCCCGGAAGAGGTGTGCATTTTCGGGTCTGGGCGCCGAGACGAAAACGGGTGGAAGTGGTATTCGAGAGGGGACCGGATGGAAAAACCGGGAAAAACTCCGAATTCGAACTGACAAGGGACGGATAAGGGATACTTTTCAGCTCTGGTGGAAGACGCTGTGGAGGGAATGGTATACCGCTACCGGCTGGATGGCGGGGAAATGCTGTATCCGGACCCCGTATCACGGTTTCAGCCCGATGGGCCCCATGGGTCATCCCGGGTGGTGAATCCCGGTTCGTTCGCCTGGACGGATCAGGCGTGGAAAGGGGTTCCTGCCCGTGGACAGGTGATATACGAAATGCACATCGGAACGTTCACCCGGGGAGGACGATGGAATTCCGCCGCGGAGGAACTGGAAGAACTGTGCCGGCTGGGGATTACTGTTCTGGAAGTTATGCCGGTCGCGGATTTTCCGGGGCGCTTCGGCTGGGGATACGACGGGGTGAACCTTTTTGCCCCCTGCCGCCTGTATGGCGAGCCGGACGACTTCCGGTGCTTTGTCGATCAGGCGCACCAAGTCGGACTCGGTGTGGTCCTCGACGTTGTGTACAATCATCTGGGGCCGGACGGCAATTATCTCAGGCAATTTTCAGAGTACTACTTTTCCCCTGACAGGAGGACCGACTGGGGCGATGCGGTCAACTTCGACGGACCGGAATCCGGTCCGGTCCGGGAGTATTTTATTTCGAACGCGGGATACTGGATTGACGAATTTCACCTGGATGGACTCCGTCTCGATGCCACCCAGAACATGTACGATGATTCGGAAGACCACATCCTTGACGCGGTCACCCGGAAGGTCCGTGAAACGGCGGGTAAGCGGACAACATTCGTTATCGCGGAGAACGAACCCCAGGATGTCCGGCTCATTCGTTCCCGTGAGGAGAAGGGATACGGTATTGACGCTGTATGGAACGACGATTTTCACCACAGCGCCATGGTTTCCCTGACCGGATACAATGAGGCGTACTATACCGATTATCTGGGAAGTCCCCAGGAGTTCGTGTCCATGGCCAGGCGGGGATTTCTCTATCAGGGACAGCGGTACAAATGGCAGAAGAAAAGACGGGGCACTCCGACCTACGGGATTTCGCTTTTCCGGTTCATCAACTTCATCCAGAATCATGACCAGGTGGCCAATTCCGGGCAGGGACTTCGGGTTCACTTTCTGACCAGCCCCGGACAGTACCGGGCCATGACCGCGCTTCTCCTGCTCGTTCCCGAAACTCCCATGCTTTTCCAGGGACAGGAATTCGCCGCATCGAGCCCGTTTTTCTATTTCGCCAATCACAAGGAAGAGATCGACCGGACCGTTCACGAAGGACGGGTACGATTTCTTTCCCAGTTCCGGAGCCTCGCACAGCCGGAGATGCGCGCCAAACTCCCCGATCCCGGCGACCCCGAAACCTTCGTCAAATCCAAGCTCGACCTGAGTGAACGGGACTTACACGCTTCCATCTATGCGCTTCACCGGGATCTGCTTCATCTCCGGCGTAATGACCCGGTATTCAGCGCCCAGCAGCCGGACGGGGTGGATGGTGCGGTATTGGGGGCAAATGCTCTCGTACTCCGCTTTTGCGGCTCTCCGGGCGATGACCGACTCCTGGTGATCAATTTCGGAATCAACCTCAACCTGGATCCGGCTCCGGAGCCGCTTCTCGCGCCCCCCCAGGAAATGGAATGGGATATCTTGTGGTCGAGCGAGGATCCCCGGTATGGAGGCGCAGGAACCGCCCCGCTCGATACCTGGCAGAACTGGATGATCCCCGGACATGCCGCGGTGGCACTTATTCCCCGGCCCAACAGGAGTGTGCTTCATGAACAGGACAATGCGCAGCATACCATGGAACCGGCGGAGTGACGCCGATCTCGATCCACTGCTGACCCGTGAGTGGATGGTTACCAACGGACTGGGCGGGTACTCCTCCGGAACTGTCTCCGGGGTAATTACCCGCCGGTACCACGGTGTTCTGGTGGCGGCGATGCCCGCGCCTCTGGGGCGCATGATGATGTTCAACTATCTGTCCGAACAGATCCGCCTGCCCGACGGACGAACTATCGCCATCGGCGGCGAGGAGGTTGAAGGCGGGTCACTTACCATCCATGGTGCGGGGTTCCTTGCCGAGTTTCGGCTGGAGGACGGTCTTCCGGTTTGGCTGTACGATCTGGACGGCGTTGTGCTGGAAAAGCGGATCATCATGCTGCACATGCAAAACACTACCCATGTCATGTACCGTATCCTGTCCGGAGAGGGGCCGCTGCAGCTTGATCTGCGGCCGGCAATGCACATCCGGCCCCACGACCGCCGTCTGGACGAGCCGCTCTTCGGGGATTACTCTCTCACGGTCATCGGAAAACGCTACGAGATCACCGCCCGCCCCAATCTGCCGATCCTGCGTATCACCACCTTCGGAGACCGGGCCACCTTCACCATTGAGAGTGGCATCCTGCGCGAAATCTATTGCCGCATCGAGGCCGAGCGGGGGTATGAATGCCGGGGAAAGCTTTGGAGTCCCGGCTATTTCACCCTCGAAGTAGTCCCCGGCCGCACCGCCACCCTGGTAGCTTCCACGGAGTCCTGGACCACCATCCTCTCCCTGAATCCCGAGGAAGCGTCACGGGCGGAAGCCCTGCGCCGGAAGGTTCTCCTGGGACAGGCGCTTCCGGCGGATAATACCGGGCTCGCCGCGGAGCTTATCATGGCGGCGGACCAGTTTATCATCAGTCCCGCGGGACGCTCCGAAGACGCGGCCCGGGCGCATGCATCCGGCGACGAGATCCGCACGGTAATCGCGGGATACCACTGGTTCACCGACTGGGGGCGCGATACCATGATCAGTCTGGAAGGGCTGACCCTCACCACTGGCCGTCACAATGAGGCGGGCTGGATTCTCCGCACCTTCGCCCATTATATCCGGAACGGACTCATTCCCAATCTCTTCCCGGAAGGAGAGCGGGGTGGCTTGTATCATACAGCCGACGCCACACTCTGGTTTTTCCATGCCATTGACCGGTACCTCGATGTGACCGGGGACTCCAACCTGCTGCCGCTCGTTATACCCCGTCTGATTGATGTTATCGAGCAGCACATCCGGGGAACCCGCTTCGGGATCGGAGTCGATCCCCGGGACGGGCTCATCCGTCAGGGGCAGAAAGGATACCAACTCACCTGGATGGACGCCAAAGTGGGTGACTGGGTGGTCACGCCGCGCCGGGGCAAGGCGGTGGAGATCAACGCCCTTTGGTACAATGCATTGCGGCTTATGGCGGAATGGGTGAAAATCGAGCAGGGCGAAGACACGGCCCGTCCGTATGCCGAACACGCGGAACGGGTCCGGGAGTCGTTCAACCGCCGGTTCTGGTACGAAGCGGGCGGCTATCTCTATGATGTCGTTGATGCCGAACAGGGTGGAGATGATTCCTCGGTCCGGCCCAATCAGGTGCTGTCTATTTCTCTCCGTCATCCCGTGCTGGACCGCAACCGGTGGGAGCCGGTGCTGAAGGTGGTCGAGGAGAAGCTCGTGACACCGGTCGGTCTGCGTTCCCTCGCTCCCGGCAGTCCCGACTACAAGGCGAAATATTTTGGCGATCTGCGCTCCCGTGATGCCGCTTATCACCAGGGAACAGTCTGGGCCTGGCTCATCGGCCCCTTCATTGACGCCTGGCTGAAGGTGCATCCGGACGACCCCGGAGGAGCGCGCCGCTTTCTGGAGGGATTCAACGAACACCTGAACGAAGCCTGCGTCGGCTCGATCAGCGAGGTGTTCGACGCGGACCCGCCGTACATCGCCCGGGGATGCATCGCCCAAGCCTGGAGCGTGGCAGAGGTTCTCCGCTGCCTGCACAAGATCGAGTCCCTGACGAGGGGGGAGGGCGGGGCAAGGAATCAGGAGCAGGAAACAGGAAGCCGGGAGAAATACGCGGAGTCATCCGTTTCCCGGACCTGAACACGGTAAGTCCGTTGTTTCAGGAGTCTGTAAAATGCCGTCAGCCTGCGTTGAGCTTCCGGAGCTGCACCGAAACCGTGAAGCCCAACCGTGTTCCCCGTCACTTCCTTCCACACGGGGGTGTTGTATATTCCGGAAAACCCCTGATGGAGGAGTATGACGATGAACGCTCAACGCATCGAATTCCTGGTGTATTCCCTCGCCGGACTGGTGGTACTTCTTGTCGGAGTCCTGGTGGTCAGAGGGTAATCCGTTCTGTTGTCTGTTCAAATCAAGCCCCGTATACGTCTCGGCAACCCCCCCGATATGCCTCCCCGGCCTCATCGCCACATTCTTTTCGTCTGTCTCCTGACTTCTTTGACCTATGCTTCTCCCATGAACTGGGCCACCAGACGGCGGCTGCGCGGGCGGGTATCGAAATCGAGGAACACCACCTGCTGCCAGGTCCCCAGCGAGAGGGAACCGTCGTAGAACGGGATGACAAGGGAAGGACCGAGAAGTGCCGCCCGCAGGTGGGAGTGTCCGTTTTGGTCGCCCCAAGTCATGTTGTGGCTGTAATCGCGGCCGGAGGGAATGAGCCGTTCCCAGAACTCGCCCAGGTCCTGGACGAGTCCGGGTTCATACTCGATGGTGGTGAGTCCCCCGGTTGCTCCCGGAACGAACACAGTGACCGTGCCGTTCACCAGGGCGGTGTCGTGCAGGAGTTCGCGCAGACGCGGGGTGATGTCGAGGATTTCCGTGTCGCCGTGGGTGGACAGCTCGATGAATTTGGTGAGTACGGCCATGTCAGCTCTCCCGTTCCAGTTCGGTTTCGATCCATGCCATGATGAGGTCCGTCAGATAGTGCAGCTCATTCGGGGTCAACGGAGTCCCCCGGGGAATGCCGTGCCATTTTTCAATGCATCCCCGGCAGCAGGTTCCGGTGGCGTGTTGAGCGATGAATACCGGATGTCCCCGCATGGGGGTCTGACGACCGTCGTTCTTGGGTTCGGCGGGGCCGACCCGATCGGCGAGCATCTCCGCTGCGTGACGGCGGATGGTGTCGAGCCCTTTTTCTGCGATGTAGGCGCGCTCCCGGTTCCCAAGCCGGAATTTGGAACGGAAATCGGAGCGTTTGAGCGCCGAAAGTCTTTCTCTGATCCGGTCGTCAACGATCATACCGGGTAATCCTTTTGAGTGAAAGGTAAGGGCAGGCCGGAGCCTCCGCGCTTTCCCAAAATATAAACTCGCCCCTCGGTCCCATTGTCGTAAACAGAAGCCAGGAGTGATGAACGGGTGTCTTGCGGTTCAGGCCGGGAAATATAACTCACCTCTCGTTCCCCTTCTTTCACCCATGCTGCCAGAGAGGGGGAGGGGAGTTAAGCCAGTGAACGCAATTCATCAGCCGGGCGAGATTAGGGGGATCATCTTTTCATGCGTACCGGAACGGTGGACTGGCGGAGTTCTCCGAACAGGTTGACCAGTCTCGGGAAGAACTCGGCAAACGTGGGATACCGGTCGCGGTTCGCTTCATATTCACCCAGGCGCTGGACAACGGCGTGGAGATAAATGAACCCCTGATCCCGGTTCTCCGCAAGGATTTTCTCCCCGGCTTCCGGACCGACCTCGGTGGAATACAGCCTGGTCATAACTCCGCGGACAATGTGTTCATTCACGCAGTCTTGCCAGGTGGGGACTCCGGCTTTTCGCATCTGTTCCCGAATGGGTTCGAAGAGTTCGCTGTCGTGATTGAGTGCGTCCATATTCCGGGCGGTCATGCTGTTGACAAAGGAGTGGCCGAACATGTGCCACGCTTCTTTCCGGAAAAGCTCGAGATCTCCGAATACCGGGTTGCCGTCATCGCCCACTGCCCTGGGTCCGAACACACAGTACGCGTCCAGGCTGTCCGGCTGCCCGACATAAATACCGTAAGCACCGTCGAAAGAAAGCGTGGCCAGAACGAAGTTGTAGCTGTTCTGGCTTGCTCCCATGTACCGGTCGAGCGGGTCGGTAAGGTCCGTATCCTCCAACGTGTAGAACACTTCATTCATGATTGTCTTGTAGAACGAACCACTGAACCGGTAGAACTCCATGAAATCGGAATCAATCGCAAAGGTTTTTATGTCGAACTGGAAACGCTTGAAGTCCCGGCCGCCGCCGACTTTTCGCATGAGGTCCCGTTCCAGCGGTACCAATTGTTCCAGGTCCGGCGGTGTTGTGAGGTGGAGCATGACTTCCAGCGGCACCGACCTGGTGAACCCGCCTTGGCTCAAACGGATCAGGGTATTGATCACCGGGTGTTCGGTGTGGTAGCGGAGGTAATCGATCATGAGCAGGCGGTAGGTGAAATTGAAGCCGGTCAGCAATGGCGCCAGCGGTTGATAGCCGCTGATGAGCTGCGCGGCCATGATCAGTTCGATGCGCGGATCGACCATGATGCTTATCTCATGCGCGGGAACAGTCGCCACTCTTTCGTCCAGCGCTCCCGGACGTTGCAGGGAATGCGCACCGTGACCGGTGAAAACGATGACACCCGCGATGAAAAGGATATGTTTCAGCTTCATGAAAGCCTCCGGTGAAATTGCCGTTGGACCGG
Organism: Candidatus Latescibacterota bacterium; assembly: GCA_041690195.1. Taxonomy (GTDB): domain Bacteria; phylum Latescibacterota; class Latescibacteria; order Latescibacterales; family Latescibacteraceae; genus JAWLHT01. Next base: position 427 of record JAWLHT010000187.1, on the reverse strand, counting down.
GCGGAGAAATCGGCTAAATATAATCGTGTATAAGTATAATATAATAATACATGCGGCGATGAAGATGTTTTTTGAATATGGGAATCGGGTAAGGGTAGAACTGATTGTGAAGCGCGGCTGAATTTAGCATGTATATCCCGTGACAGGGGAGATATCGCCGGAAGCGGCAGAGCAGCGCCAAAACAGAGAAAATACGTACGTTCACCTCCGTCGGGCTCTGTGCCGCGAACCGCCCCCTACGCTCGTTCCGGGCGATTTGTCCCGATTCTGTTTCTCCACCTCTCATACAAAAGTTGAATCAAGTTATGGAGAAAGACGGAGAAGCCTGTCTGAATGGGGATGCGCGGGACCACCCCAGCCGAATCGTACCGATTCGGTTGGGGACCCCGGGATGCATGGGATACGCATAGGATGAAAGAGAGAAGAG
>JAWLHT010000186.1:0-10554 GCA_041690195.1 Candidatus Latescibacterota bacterium | reverse complement strand
GACCTATGTCAAATCAAACCGCTGGGAGACAGTTTGGCCACATATAAAAACCCTCTCCCGGGCAGCTTGATCAGCGGTACAATTGAGTCTACACCCTTTCAAAGCAACCGCTGCCCTCGTCAGTTACAACGCAAATGGATTTCAAGCCGTTATCGAAAAGGGCAAACATTTCGCCGCGTTCCAGGTATCTGTCAATCATACTTTCTTGTTCATCGGCAAGCAACAGTAAGTCAATAAACCGTTTTTTGCCGGTGGTAATTTGTTGTATTTCCACGAGAGCACCTCCATATTTATTATACGGAGCCTACTGTTTTTTTGACAACGCTGAAATGCTCGGACAAACGCGTCTTGGACTTCCGTTCCTTCTCCCACGCCGATTCTTTCCGCGTCTCTGCGAAAAATCCGTTTTACCCCTGGACAACCGTTGTATCGAAATCACGGTGCTTCTTCCAGAGATAGAGCAGCATCCCGGCGAGCGTAACCGTATTGGCCAGACCGACCATGGAAAGCATGACCAGGGGTGTGGGATGAACCAGAACGACGAGGACGACCTGGAGCGCGGTACCCCCCAGAAGAATGGGCAGAAAACCGGCGATATGCTGAGCGAGGAAATAGTTGGCGATAAGATACGTGAGGGAAAGGGGCAGAATCATGAATCCCACCACCCGGATGAGCGGAACGGCCTCGGGAAAGACTTTCCCCACGGTGAGAATCAGCATGATCTGGGTGGGGAAGAACCAGGCTACCGCAAAACCGGCGGCCGACAGTCCACCGGTGAAAAGCATACTCCGAAGCAGAAAACGGATCGGGTTGCGCTGGAGGGTCGCCTCATGGGAAACCGTGGGGAACATCACCATGAAAATACTGGAGAGCGTAAAGAACGCCGCCCCAACCGTCGAGACGAATCCGTAGGCGTCCGCGGTGCTTTCCGGAAAAAACCCCCGTATGAAAACCACATCTCCCACCCGCAGCCAGGAAAAACAAAAGAGCGCCATCATCATGGGAAGCGTAAACGCGAACGCGCGACGGATTTCCGCGGCATCGACCGGAGCGGTCACGGAACGGAATAATTCCCGGGCCGGGATGATCGCCATGGAAATGGTAAACAGGACCGCCCCGATCACCGCGATCATGATTCCGTTCAGTCCGGCGCCCAGGATGGGCAGCACCAGGAGCGACAGGATGCAACGGGATCCGCCCCAGCTGATGGTAACCAGGCCGAGCACGGCGAATTTCTTCAACCCCTGAATGATACCGTAGAGTACCGGTATCGCCGCGTAGAAGCCGACGACAATGAGCATAAATATAACGGGGAGCACGGTGTCGATGCGGAGAAAACGGGCCAGATACGGGGATGCCGGAAATCCGAGCGACATGATCAGCACTCCGGCAATCAGCGCATACTTGAGCGAAAGAAGCGCAAAGTGTTTCGCTTCCCCATTCCGGTTGAGCGCCCGGAGGGAACTGACTTCCTTTCCCACGCCAAGCTGCAGAGCGGTAATCGGAGCCGCCAGGATGAAGAATATGCTGAAGAGCGCCTTGAAAGTGGAGTAGTCACCTTCCGGGAGACGGACCAGCACCGCGTTGAACCCTATCTCAAACACGTTGCTCAGGAAATTGAGCGCCACAAACGCTCCACCGCTCAGAAGGAAGCTCCGATGAGAGGTCGGCTTTTTTTCTTCCACTCCACTCTTCCATGGCACGGCGGTAAAGAAAACGGGAACCGCGGCTCTACGCGGCCTGATCCCATTCCAGCAACACGCCCGTTGTTTACCTGTAATTATTTACAATATATACCATCATGCCACACGACGGCAAGAGAAATCGGCGGTTCATGTTCTGTCTCCCCATTACGATCCGCACAAAAATCTCCCTCCAAGAAAGCTCACTTGTTTCCCGTGCCGATCAGAAAATGCCCGTGACGGCGGTCCAGGGTGCAGAGGGCGTCCGAGAGCCGCCCCCAGAGGGGCAGGTAGCCCCTGGTGTAAACCTTTACCTCGCGGAACCCGACTTTTTCCATGAGGTCGCGGAGACCGCGGTAGGCCAGCACCCGGACATGGCCGACCGTGCCGCTCACGCCGCTGTCCTGCCAGGTTTCGAAGAATTCTTCGTTGCGCGGCTCATCGGCATGCCAGATGAAAGGGTTCCCCGTGCTCCAGCCGTTAATATTCGTGGTGGAGAAGGGCTGCCAACCGAACGAGAGCGCCCCGATGTTCACCCAGGAGGCGAGATTTTCCGTGAGCACGATGAGCTGCCCGCCCGGTTTCAGGGTACGGTAGCACTCCTCCAGGTAGAGCCGTGTGTTGTGGAGATGCTCGATGTTCTGGCTGGAGAGAATGAGGTCGAAGCGGTTGCTCTCGATCTCCCAGCGGGTGTTCAGGTCCTGGCTGATGCAGCGGATGCCCCGGGCTTCCGCCGCCCGGCAGAGATCGGGGATGAACTCGATGCCGTACAGTTCCTCCGGGCGGGCGATCCCGGCGAATTCCATGGTCAGGGCGCCGTCGCCGCATCCCACATCGAGGAACCGTTCCATCCCCTTTCGGCGGATGAGCCGTTTCCCCAGCGCGTTGCACCGGGCCAGTCCGTCATTGAACGCCCTGGGGGCGATGTATTTGAGCAGTTTGCGCATGAAAAGCCTTTTCGAAAAGAAAAAGACGGGAGCCGGAAAAGAAGCGGTACAGCCGCCGTTATCGGGACGCCGAGCCGGGGAAAAGGTTCCGGGAGAGAGTTTCTCACCCCCTCGATCCCCCTCTCCAACAGAGATGGGAAGGGGAAGCCGTGCCGACCCGAGTCGTTCGGAAAAAGCTGCCGGATGTCACTCCACAGTCAATTCCGTGGGTTTTCGCTCCTTCCGTGTTCTTTTCTTCCGGATTCTGACTCCTGTCTCCTGTTTTTCAGTGCATTTCCGCCTCGACCCGGCCGATGCCCTTACGATAGTAGTTGAACTGAACGTTCGGGTGGTCCGCCAGGAGGGACATGGGGACCGCCGAATCGGGAAGATGTTTCGAAATCATAAAGGCGGTGAGCCGCATGCCGAAGGGGTTGTCGTGCATGCCCGCCTGCCAGATGGAGACTTTCTCCGCCTTCCAGGTTTCGAAGGGACCGACTGTCGCGGCGTGGGACGGAACCTGTGAGATGTTCCCCCCACCGGAAGTGCGGGCGTTCTGGATCACCGTCATGGGGTGCAGTTCGGTGACCCGGGCCTTGAGCTGCCGGTATTCCTCCGGCGAAGGCGGAGCGTCGGCGTATTTTCCCTCGCGACGGACCGGGTCGTTGAACGCCCAGTGCTTCACCTCGCCCTGGCCGCCCTGCATGATCACGCACCGCACCTCATCAAAACTCCGGGAATAAGCATTCAGGTCGCCGGTGGGATAATGCAGGTTTTCCGCGGGCATGCGGAGGTCCTCGCGGATACGGTTAAAACACAGTTCGTTGTCCGCCCGGGCGAAGGAAAGCGGATGCTCCGGCGGCACCGGTTTCCCGTCCTCCACCCACTCGTCCATGCCCCAGAAATGAGCATCGTGGAGCTTGAGACCGGTGCTGTTCACGATGCGCGCCACCAGCGGAAGCTGCTCGGTCGGACCGATGGGACCGCAGATTCCCGCCGGACGGTTCGGTGTGGACTGCATCCATGCCTCGATGTACTCCAGCGCCTCGGCCAGATAAAACTCCTCCAGCGTGTCGTAAAACACCACCCGAAACCCCGGACGGGAGAGCTGCAGCAGGTCCCGCTCGTCCAGCCTCGCTGCATCGTCGAGGATTTCCCGGTCGAGCGTCGTGTAATCCCACCACTGGGGAGCTACCTTGCTGATTGGTCGCGCCATGACCACCTCCGGGGGAAAGAAAGAGCCAAAGAGCCAAAGAGCCAAAGAGCCAAAGAAAAAATGAAACGGGCGGGGTTGGCGGGCGCAAGCGAAAAGTGCACCCAACCGTGCAAAACGAGACCGGGACGATGCATCCCTTTTTTACATCACCCCAACTCCCGTTCGTATTCCGGGTCGGTCAAACAAAGTGGACCGAGCAGCGCGGAAAGGGGGTCGTAATCCCCGGGGCCATACCCCCAGTGCGCGCGGCGACGCCAGCCCTCTGCGAATTCGAAGCGGCCGGACATCCTGCCCATCTCAAGGGAGAAGGATTCCATCAGGTTGAGATAGGCGTCAATGCCCTGACTGCGGTCCAGCCATTCCTTCTGGGTGCGGTGCTCGGCCAGCATGGCCCGCTTCTCCGCAAGCACGTCCCCGATATCCACGTACTGCCCCGGACGGACTTTCCGACGCAATGCATCCCGGAGACCGTGTGGCATGGCATGGTATACCGCCGTCGGACCGTTCCAGGTCGCCCGATCCGGGTCTGTGCGAAAATTGGGCATGCCCCGGGCGAACGCCCCGGTAACCAGAAGACGGCAGGCGTTCTGGTGATCCTCCATGTAATCGTCCGGCGAGGGGACCAGAAGCAAGTCGGGGCGCACCTCCCGCACCACGGCGGCCACCCTCCGGAGCAGCCCCGGCTCGAAGAAGATTTCGAGGTCATCCACAAGAGGGGGATGGAAAACGGCCCCGGCCAGCCGGGCCGACCGCTCGGCCTCCTTCCGCCGCAGACGGACGATCTCCTCCTTTGGGTGCTCCACGGTTCCGCAGGAGCCGTTGCCGATGACAAAGCAGTGAATCTCCGCCCCGAAGTCCCGCAGACGGAGGAGCGTCCCAGCCATCATGAACTCGATATCGTCGGGATGGGCCGCCCCGGCCAGCACCGTGGTTTTTTTCTTCCGCATTTCGGTTTCCGGAGATTATATTCCGCAAGAGAGTGCGAGGAGCGGCAAAAAAGCCGCAACCCGTCCGGTGCGCACCGGCTGGCGAACCAACCCGTACCACCCCATGCGCCGCGCCGGAATCCGGGGACCCCGTTCGCTCCATTTTTCGGCCGCGCGCCGCGCAACCCGTTTGTGCGCTCAATATACAGCGATTCTGCCGTAAGCGCGAACAAAAAACGTAGCATACCGTCCAGTCCGGGAGACAGGCGCCATGGCCGACCAGACCCAGCTTACCCTATCCAGCAAAACCATCGATTCCACCGCTATCACCATGCTCTCCGGAGACCGCGCCGTCCTGCGGGAACTGGCGGCCCGCACCGCCCATCTCGCCGCCCGTCCCCTGGAAGCGGAAAAGCGCGAACTGTGGAGCCGCCACAACGCCCTCGAACCGACCCGTCCGCTGGTCTTCTGCGACCCGGAGAACGGCTGGAACGAGATCATCACGGAACGAGATATCCGGTGCGAGGGCGCGCTGGCCCGTCAGTGGGAAATGACGCTGCGCAAGGAGGTGTTCTGGGGCGAGTCCATGGGAGATGACCGGGTGATCCAGCCGGTGTTCGATGTTCCGTGGGTGTATTCAGAATCCGACTGGGGCATGCACGAACGAAAGATCGGCGGTGAAAGCGGCGGCTCCTATGTCTGGGAGGCTCCGCTCCGGACATACGACGACATGGACCGCCTGCACCCGCCGGTAATCACCGTGGACCGGGACGCCACGGACCGGCTGGTCGCGCTGGCGGAGGAAACCCTCGGCGACCTGCTCCGGGTGCGCCTCCGGGGGAAATGGTGGTGGACACTGGGGATGACCTGGACACTGGTCAACCTGCGCGGCCTCGAACAGATCATGTACGACACCTACGACCACCCGGAAGAGCTCAGAGCGCTCATGGTCTTTCTCAGCCGTGGGACGCTCGCCCGCCTCGACTATCTGGAACGGAACGGCCTTCTCAGCCTGAACAACGACGGGACCTATGTCGGCTCGGGCGGCTTTGGCTGGACCCGGGAACTCCCCCAGCCCGATTTTACGGGACAGGTGCGCACCATGGACATGTGGGGATTCGGGGAAAGCCAGGAAACCATCACCTTCTCCCCCGCCATGTTTGAGGAATTTATTTTCCCGGCCCAGCTTCCCGTGCTGGAGCGGTTCGGGCTCAACTGCTACGGCTGTTGCGAGCCGCTGGACAAACGCTGGCACATCGTGGAGCGCATCCCCCGTCTCCGGCGGGTGTCGGTTTCGCCCTGGGCAAGCATCCCGGACATGGCGGAAAAGCTCGGCGCACGGTATATCTTCTCCTGCAAGCCCAACCCCGCCGACTTGGCCGTGCCGGTCATGGACGCGGACCGGGTGCGTGCAGGACTGCGCCGTACGGTGGAAGCCACCCGCGGCTGCCGGGTGGAAATCATCATGAAGGACAATCACACCATCGGCAACAACCCGGAAAACGCCATCCGCTGGTGCAGAATCGCCCGCGAGGAGGCGGAAAGAGCGTAAAAAAAACGTTTCTCGCAGAGACGCGGAGAGACAACGGAGAGGAAAAAGAGCGATAAGACAAATGCAGGGGAAAGACGAAAAGAAAAAATAAACGGGACGCTTCGCAGATTTTATTGGTAAACAGAAGAAAGCAGAAACCAGGAGAAAGGATACGCGCCGTCAGCCGCCAATGCCGATGCGTCCGGCCTTTCCTTAATTTGCCTTTCTACCGCTGTTCCTTTGACCCTGTACACGCGTTCCTGTTCCGTGCGCAGCGACGGTTTTTTCTCGTGATTGATTCTTCTCTTTCTTTTCCCCGTATCTTTTCTTTGCGTCTTCGTGCCTTTGCGAGAATCTTTCTTTGGTTTCCTTTGGAAGGTGGTGATACGGTTTGGCCGAGGATCCCGGGCAGGAAAAAACCGAACAGGCAACCCAAAAACGTCGCGAGGAAGCCCGCAAACGCGGCCAGGTGGCCCGTTCCGTGGAAGTCAATTCCGCGCTCATGCTGCTGGCGGGATTCGGTGTGCTCATGCTGTTCCGGAAACATTTCTTCATTGGTCTGACACAGAATTTCATCCGTATTCTTTCCAACACGCATACCCACCAACTGGACTATTCCGGAACGCAGCGGCTTTTTCTCACTCTGCTGGAGGATTTCCTGTTCATCATTTTTCCGCTTCTGGCGGTGATGTTCATTGCCGGTATTCTGGTCAACCTCCTCCAGGTGGGATTTCTGTTGACCGGAGAGCCGGTCCGGCCGAAACTGGAAAAAATCAATCCGGCGGAAGGATTCAAACGCATATTCTCACGGCGAACACTTGAATCGCTGGTCCGGGACGTTGTAAAAATTGTGATCGTGGGATGGATCGGCTACTCCTCGGTAAAGGGCGTCCTCAACCCAACCATACAGATAGCGGATGCCTCCGTGCGTCAGATTTTCACCTATACCGGTCTGACCATTTTCAGCATCGCCATGAAGATCCTGATCGGCTATACCCTGATCGCAATCCTCGACTATGCGTTCCAGCGGTGGGACTATGAGCGGTCGCTCATGATGACGCGTCAGGAAATCAGGGAAGAACTCAAACAGACCGAGGGAGACCCGCTTCTCCGCGCCCGCATCCGCTCGGTACAGCGGGAAATTGCCCGGCGCCGCATGATGGAGGAAGTACCCAAAGCGGATGTAGTGGTTACCAACCCCACGGAGATCGCAGTGGCACTCTCCTACAAGCCCGGAATGACCGCCCCGGTCGTGGTGGCAAAGGGGCGACGGGTTATCGCCGAGAAAATCCGTCAGAAAGCGGCCGAGGCAGGCATCCCCATCGTACAGAACATCCTCCTTGCCCAGGCGCTCTACAAGGCGGTTGAGGTCGGACGCGCCATTCCCGCCGACCTGTACACCGCGGTGGCCGAGGTTCTTGCCTACGTCTACCGTCTCAAACGGAAAAAAATCATTTGAAATACACGGAATTCGTGTATCTTATCTCAAGCTTGAGCTGAAAACCCGAACTATAAGCGCCTGAATCCAAAAGCCCGATCTCACGCAGGAACCGCACACCGCGACCTCGGTCCGGCCGTATCCGGACCCGCGCCGGAGCACCCTGCGGACACGAGGCATGCTGAACTATCATCCTGCCCCGGCTACGACCTCCGGGTCCGGCATTCCTTTCGAGGGAAAGAGTTTGGCGGAGAACACTCTGGAAGTTCCCAAAGCGTCCGGCTACGCGAACGCCGTGCTCGCACTCCTGGTCATCGGCATCCTCGGTGTCATGATCCTTCCCGTCCCCACCTTGGTGCTGGACCTTTTACTCAGTTTCAATGTCACGTTCGCCATTATCATTCTCCTCGTTACCATGTACATCACCAAGCCGCTGGAGCTTTCGGTGTTTCCGGGCATGCTCCTGGTGGCGACTGTCTTTCGTCTTGCGCTGAACGTGGCGAGCACCCGTTCCATTCTCGGCCAGGGGTACGCCGGTGAAGTTATTGAATCGTTCGGGAATTTCGTGGTTCAGGGCAACTATGTCGTCGGATTCATCATCTTCGCCATCATCGTCATCATCCAGTTCGTGGTGATCACAAAGGGCGCCACCCGCATCGCCGAGGTCTCGGCGCGTTTCACACTCGATGCCATGCCCGGGAAACAAATGGCGATTGACGCAGACCTGAACGCCGGGCTCATCGACGAACACGAAGCGCGCCGCCGCCGCACCGAGATCAGCCGCGAGGCAGACTTCTACGGAGCCATGGATGGCGCTTCGAAATTTGTCCGGGGCGATGTAATCGCCGGACTGATCATCACCATCATCAACATTATCGGCGGCTTTGTAATCGGTGTTGCCCAGCAGAATCTTTCCTGGATCGAGTCTCTCCAGCTCTATTCCATCCTGACTATCGGCGACGGTCTGGTCACCCAGATTCCAGCGCTTCTGATGTCCACCGGGGCAGGCATGCTGGTCACCCGCGCCACCTCCGATTCGAACCTCGGCAGCGACCTTACCGAGCAGCTTTCCAATCGTCCGGCGGCATTTGTCATTGCAGCCATCATGATTGCCCTGCTCGGCGTGGTTCCGGGTCTGCCGACAGTGCCTTTCCTCCTGCTCGCGGTTGCCACCGGTTTTTACGGCATGAGGCTTATCAACCGCGGACGGTTGGTGGAGCGGGAACGAATCGCCGAGGCGGCCAAGCCCGCCGCTCCTCCGAAGGAGAAGATTGAGGATTTCCTCTCCGTGGATATCCTGGGCGTGGAGATAGGGTATGGCCTTATCACTATCGTGGACGAACGGCAGGGTGGAGACTTTCTCGATCGGGTAACCACCCTGCGGCGTCAGATTGCACAGGACCTGGGGATCATCGTTCCACCGGTGCGAATTCGTGACAATATCCGCCTCGGCGCAAACGACTATGTCATTCAGATACGCGGAAACCCTGTGGCCAGGGGACAGATCGAACCGGGCATGTTCCTGGCCATGAATCCGGGGTACGCCGAGGACAAGGTCGAGGGCAAGGAAACCGTGGAACCTGCTTTCGGTCTCAAGGCCTCCTGGGTTTCCCCCCAGACAAAGGAACGGGCCGAACTGGCGGGGTATACGGTGGTGGAGCCCGCCAGCGTTCTGGCCACCCATCTTTCCGAAGTTATCAAGAGCCACGCGCACGAGATCATATCAAGACAGGATGTACAGGCGCTTGTGGAAAATGTTAAGCGCGAATACCCCGTTGTGGTCGAGGAACTTATCCCGGGAGTCATGTCTCTTGGCACATTGCAGAAGATATTGCAGCACCTCCTGAAGGAGCGCGTGCCGGTTCGTGACCTTCTCACCATTCTGGAGGCGGCGGGAGACTACGCCGCCTCGACCAAAGATCCTTCCACACTGGGAGAATTCGCCCGGACAGCGCTTTACAGAACGATAACGAGGATGTATATTGACGACGAGGACAAACTGACCGTGTTCACCCTTTCTCCCCAGCTTGAACGTCTCATCATGGAGAACATGCAGTCCACGGTCCAGGGAGTGGTGGTGAACCTTTCGCCGGAGGTAACCGGCCGCGTCCTCAAGCAGGTCGGAACACTCATCGATCAGATGTCCGCCGCGGGTCATCTTCCGGTGGTGCTCACTTCTTCGGGCATCCGTCTGGCGTTCCGTGTGCTGACCGAGATCAGTTATCCCCGGCTGGCGATACTCTCCTATAACGAAATCGCTCCCGAGGTCGAAATTTTTTCCGTAGGCATGGTGAAACCTGACGCATGATCATCAAGAAATTCACAGCTCCGACCATGACCGAGGCACTGGCCAGGGTCCGCGAGGAATTGGGCACTGAAGCCATCATCCTGAGCACCCGCAGTCAGAAGCGGGGCGGGGTGCTTGACCTCGTGGGGAAATCCGTGGTCGAAGTCACCGCAGCGGTGGACGAAACTTCCCCATCGGGGAATTCAGGCGCTATTCGAACCTCCTCGACCGCTTCGGCGGAGTCTGTGGAAGGGAAACGAACCCCGGTGGAGCGTCCGGCCGGCTACGAACCGCCGCCTCGTCCTCCCGTTGCGCCGGTTCAGCGCCCGGCTCGTGACGTTGAAGTCAGGAATCTGGGAAACCGGATAGAACTTGACCGCATCATGGAGGACATCCACGAACTGAAACGCAGCATGAAGGCGCTTGCCGACAGCGCGACTGCGGGAAGCATGGACGGCCTTCCCTCCGGGCTGCGGGCGCTTCTAACCAACATGCAGCGTAGCGGCATGGATGATCGTATCGCCAAACGGATCATGCGCCAGACCCTC
>JAWLHT010000185.1:0-10594 GCA_041690195.1 Candidatus Latescibacterota bacterium | reverse complement strand
TTATATCCTCGCCCGGATGTGGCTGCTTCGTATGCGGCGTCTGTTCGTCGGGCCGGAGTTTGCCCGCGGCTTCATATAAGACCCCGCCTCGCGGTGACATCCTTGCCGTCCGGCTCACGGTTCCCGTCATCAGGATCCGCTGGAAAACTCTACCCCAGGTATCCCGCTGCCCACCACAGGTAGCCTCTCCGTGCTTCCGTACGGTCACGCTTGCCCGGCGCACCACGGAGAGAAAACGGCCGGAGCTTGCGCCCCGGCCGTTTCACCTCTCCCGTCAGGCAGAGCGAGGCGGGAGAGGGCAGAGGGAATGTGGTTTCATTCCGTCCGGAACCGTTCGTTTATGTATCAGACGGAGGATATGTCAGTACGACCGGACAAAGTTCACGGTCCAGTGAGACTCATGGGCAACCGGTCCGACCGGGACCGCCCAGTTGACCCGGAATCCCGCCTTGTCTTCGCCGTCCACCGAGGAGAAGAAGTCACTGCCGAACGCCAGACCGATACCCACATCCCGGCGCAGGCCCTCCGTGCTGACCGCCTCGCCTTTGCGCCAGACTCCGCCGAGGTCGGCGAAGAAGATGAGGGAAAGGCCCTGTCCAAGAAAATAGTCGATGTTGGTCAGGAACATTCGGTCGCCGCCGTGGAAGACGGTGAATGGAGTTTCTCCATCCGGGGGTTCCGGAACGGAAAGCGGATCGTAACCCCGGAGCGTGTTCAGTCCTCCCAGGGTGAATGCCCGCTGGTCCGGGAGCACATGCGGCGAGTACCCGCCGACCGCCCGGAATTTAATCAGGTGGCCAAACCAGTATTTCATGTTCCAGGAGCCGTAGCCCAATAGACGGGTATAGGCGGGGTAGGCGTCGGAGCGGCCCTGATAGCTTCGCTCCAGTTCGAGCCATGACCGGAAGTCCATAACCGTGGTCAGGCGTCGGTATTCCAGAGACACCCGGGTTCCGGTAATGAACCCTTCCGATTCCGGTCCGAGGGGCGGGTTGGGACGCTTGGTGCTGCTCCGGCTGAACAGGGACCAGTCGGTTTCCTTTTCCACAGAGGAGTACCGGCTTTCAAAGTACTCGGCCCGGGTCCGGACCGGACCGATCTGCGGAAGGGCAATAAATCCGTAACTCTTTTCCTCCCGGTAATAGTTCTTCACCGCGCGGCCGATGAAGAAGGCGTTCAGGTCCGCGTCGGTCTGTGGTATGACCCAGTCCATGTTGGAGCCGTAGTCATCCCGGTACCCGCCGCCGATAACCAGCGGATTCATGGGGAAGAAGAATTTCCGGTTGGCGTCGACTCCCCACGCCCAATCCTCCGTCCCCCAGTCGTACCGGACGAAGCCTCCTACCTCGGAAATGGGCGCGATGGTGCTCGCGATCCTCAGCTCGGGTCCGAGTCCGAAGCCGGATACCCGTGTAAAAATGCCTCTGGCGCCGAGGTCCGCGTCGAAGGGCCGTTTTTCGTAAATGTATATCCGCAGATTTCCGTTCGTATCCACGGAAAAGCTGGCGTAATCAATGAGCACATCATCCTGGAGGCTGTTCACCGCCTCCTCGATCTCCTCGATGGTGTAGCTTTCTCCCACGCGGAGGTCGAGTTTCCGGTTGATGTAGTAATCGGAGCGGAAACGGTTACCGACGATCTCAATAGAGCTCAGTTCACCTCCGGTAAAAGCCGGAAGCGGTTGCTGTTCGGCTTCGGGAGGCTGCTCGGCTTCCGGCTGCTCCGTCCCGGGGGGAGCAGCGGATGGCGGAGGAATCTCGCCCGCCTCTCCCAGGGTGTACTCCGTCAGTTGGGCCCCGTCGAAGGATATCATTCCCACGCCCGGCTCGATTTGAATGCGGCGTTCGGCGCCGTTACCGGATTGAATGGCGTAGGTGATGACATTCTCGAACGTCCCGGCGGGAGTGGTCACTGTATCGGGAAATGACTCGATCCGGACCGTTCCGATGAGATCTCCGCCGGTGACCGGTGAAGATTCGGCCCGGTAGGGCAGCCAGATACGGGGAGGGTTGAGAATGAGCCCGGTGAGATCCCGCCCCAGAAAGTTCCGGTTGATGCCCCAAAGAAAGAGCCCTCGTTCTGTCTCGAAAACGTCGATGCTCCCGAAAGGAGCGTCCCCGATATTGTCGAAGGCGAGTGTGGCGATGGCCTGACCGAACTCGGCGCGCACCCCCGCCACCGTGAGGGTACGTGTCTCCCCGTTTCGGGCGTACTGCCACCGCGACCCCGGAGCAAGTGGCATTACTCCGCCGTTGGAAAACACCCGGCGGTACGCGGTCCGTCTATCCGGACCGGAATCACTGACCCGTATCTCTCCGAAGCGGGTCGAGAGATTGACCCGGGGGCCGCCGCCGTTCACGACCCTCCATGCTTCTGTCCCGGGTTCCCCTTCTGCTCCGGGGAGATCGAGTTCGATACCGCCGAAGCTCCGGGTGAGCCGGAAGTCGGCCCCCTGATTCCGGGGCAGGCTGATCTTTCCGGACCCGAAGGATACATTCATCCCGGAGTCGCCGCGCAGTTCTTCTACCGCGAGTTGTGTTTCGCCGAATCCGCAGGCCAGGTCGAACGAACCACGGAGTCCATCTCCCCGGAACACGCCGAAACGGGTATGCACCCGCAGTCTTCCGTTGTGCCCGGATACGGTGGTTTCGCCAAACTTCGAGTCTATGGCCAGGTTTCCCTCGGTTCCACGGATTCGGGCTTCCGAGTGATTTGCGTCAATATCCAGGTCTACAGCGGCGGGGCCGGTGATTTCCAGGAACGCCAGGCGATAATCCCGCTCGTGTTCCCGGAAGAAGCGCTTCGGAATATCACCTCCCCGAAGCCGTATCACCAGGGTGGAACCGCTTACTTCCGTTTCAATTTCAACCCGGGAGAACTCCCGATTCTCCCGTTCACCCGCGCCGGGCTCCCTGCCGGAGAAGCACACCGTAAAGGACTTCGCTCCGGGAATGCCGGTATACGCCAGCCCGGTGTATCGTATGCCGCGCAACGCAACCTTCCCGATACCCGCCGCCGGAATATGGCGGGATTCCTCTTGGGGCGCGGCCGCGGCCTGCACGGAGGCCAGAAGCATGGCGACGGTGATGATGTACGTTCCAAGCCGGTGATACATGCACAACCTCCTCATACCATCAAACACTCTCACCCGGGGGCGGACCGAAGGAGCGCCCTCCCAGACGGGTGGTTACCGCGGCCCCGAAGGAAGCGGAAGCGATTATGAGCCACAGAAGGATCCCGACGCCCGGGATAATGCGCAGGAGACTGACCGTCAGGATCCCCAGCAGCAGGTTTCGCATTCCTGAACGATGGTCGGCTCCGGGGAGCAGCCATCCCGCCCAGAGCGCCACGCCGGCGGAACCGAAAAGGTACACCAGGTAAAAGGCCACCCCGGCCACCGGTATGAGCGGTATCCCCACCAATGTCACCAGGAGAAGCAGGAAAACAAACGGAAGGAGGACAAGCACGAGAAAACCATACAGCAAAGTCGTCCAGAACCGGAAGTGCAGGGCGCCCGCCATGGTTTCCACCCGTCCCGGGATAAAATGATAGAACAAGGCGGATACCGCCAGCCATAAGAGTATCCGCGCCAGCGCAAACGCGAGCAGCACAAACACCCCGATTGCGCCGAACACACCGGCAAACGGACCGAACAACAGCACCCGGGAGATATTGTTTCCTACTTCGGAGATTGTTTCCGGAGCGACCCCGCCGATGTTGATCCGTTCACCGCCGACCGACCCGGTCGGGGCAACCAGGAGCTTCCCCCCCAGGGTGACCACATCACCGGAAATGGATGCGCTGTCCCGCACGTCAACGGTTCCCCCGAGGGCGACCGCGTCCCCCCTGATCCTTCCTCCGGGTTCAACCACAATGCCTTTCCCGATTGCCACCACATCGTAAACCGTCCCGCTGACAACAACTGAGCCGCCCAGACTCACCGCATCCTGAACCGTCCCGCGGACGATCACCGATCCCCCCAGGCTCACCGCCTCGTCCATGGACTGCCCGGATTCCACCACGATGTCCTGCCCGGAGACCACATCCGGATGCACCGTTCCCGGGAAAAACGTCAGCGCCGTGCACAGGGCGAGCGTCGTGAACAACGTCATCCTCGCAAACATCCAATCCTCTCTTTCCGCATGTCGCCCAAAAATGCGATGATACTATTACAATATGTTCGATCACGTCGTTCCGCAAGCCCTTTTCGCTCCGGAAACCGGCGTCTTTCTTTTTGGTGAGACGAAAGAGCGATTCCTGCAACTTCATTTTTCTTCGGAAGATATTCCGGTTCCACCGCCGGTCCTCCCGGACGATTGCCGGCTGGAGTACACCGGGCGTCGCCCGGCTGCGAAAAACGCTTGATTCCCGGCCAAAAAAGGCGATCTTTGATAGTAATCTTCACTTGATCGGAGACGGACTTGCAGTAAAGAACACAATCCCTCGCCCCAAGGTCCGCGCAGTGAAACGCACGGTTCTCCTCCGGCGCAAGATCGTGCCCGGGCACGGGGGTCCGGTGTTTCCGGCAGAACGCCCGCCCGGATTGTATCCGGGACCGGATTTCCGTACGCATCGACGATGGCGCATTTAGAGCGGAAAGGATCATGTATGGCACGCTGGCTCATGACACTCACCGCAGTTATGCTGTTATGCCCGTTCCTTTCCCGGGCGGAAGCCGCCGAACGCTCCGACTGGCCGATGTGGCGGTATGATGCGTCGCGCTCCGCGGCGTCGCCCCACGACCTGCCGGATCAGGTCAATCTCCTCTGGACTCGCGTGTATCCGGCCCGCATTCCGGTATGGGACGATCCGCTCAATCGCGACCTCATGCCCTATGACACGGTATTCGAGCCCGTCGTTTGGGGAAAAACACTCCTCCTGGGATTCAACGACACCGGCAAGGTCGCCGCCATCGACACGGAAACCGGCCGCGAGCGGTGGGTCTTTTACACCGACGGCCCGGTGCGGCTGCCTCCGGCGGCCTGGCAGGGCCGGGTCTTCGTCACCAGCGATGACGGATGCCTGTATTGTCTCCGGATTTCCGACGGTTCGCTGGAGTGGAAGTTCTCCGGAGCGCCAAACGGACGGCGCATCCTCGGAAACAGCCGGCTGATCTCCACCTGGCCGGCCCGGGGCGGGGCAGTGGTTGAGGATGGCGTGGTGTATTTTGCCGCCGGAATCTGGCCGTTCATGGGGGTGTTCATACACGCTCTCGACGCCGCGACCGGGAAACCCATATGGGTCAACGACGGGGAGGGGGCGCGGTACATGCTCCAGCCCCACAATGCGCCCTCCTTTGCCGGAATCGCGCCGCAGGGGGCGCTGGCGATTTCCGGTGGACGGTTGATCGTGCCGGGAGGACGGTCGGTTCCTGCCTGTTTCGATCTCGATACCGGGCGATTCCAGTACTACGAGTTGGCTGGCAGCGGCAAGAGCGGCGGCTCCTTCGTCGCGGCGGGCGGCCCCATGCTGTTCAATCACTACCGTGAAAAGACGACAACGATATACGGGCTGGAGGACGGACTCGAACTGTTCCCCCGGGCCGGAAAACATCCGGTGATCGGCCGGGACGCCGTTTACTTCTCGGGAGACACGGTCCGGGCCTTCGCCGTGGACTGGGCGGATACCGCCATGGAGAACTGGAGCGCGCGGAAACTTGACGCCAGGGCCCGCCGCGACGCCTTTACCATATCCATGAACGCCTCGGGGCAGTGGGAAATCGGGGTCGATGCCTCGGGAGACCTAATCAGGGCCGGAAACCGTCTCTATGCCGCCGGAGGGGGAACCATAACCGCCATTGCTCCGCCTCCCGTTCCGAACGCTCGGGCCTCGGTCGCATGGACCAAGAAGGTGGATGGTGAAATCGGACGATTGATTGCCGCTGACGGAAAGCTTTTCGCGGTAACGCTCGACGGGCGAATCATGGCTTTCGGAAATCGCCGGGGGGAACCGTCCCGCCATTCGGCCCTCCCCGTTGCCGCTGAACCCTCCGGGGAGGCAGCCGGCCGTGCGCTCGGGATGCTGGACGCGGCCGGGGTGCGTGACGGGTACGTCCTGCTCTACGGACTGGGGAACGGCGATCTCCCGGAAGCCCTCGCCTGCGCCTCGGATCTCCGGATTATCGCGGTGGGCGAGCGGCCGCGCGTGGACAGGCTCCGCCGCCGGTTCGACCGGAACGGCCTGGCCGGGGGGAAAATCTCGGTTTTCGATGGAGATATCCGGAGTTTCGACACGCCGCCCTATTTTTCCTCGCTCACCATTCTGGATCTCCCGGACCGGGCCGCCGCGCCAGACGCCCCGACTTTCGGACGCATCTTCCAGTCTCTGCGGCCCTACGGCGGCACGCTGCTCCTTCCTTTCTCGACGGAGCGGGAGACCGCATTGAGGACGCTGCTCGGCAGCGGCGGGTATCACGGCGCGAAGTTGCGGCGCTCCGGGGAATACCTGCTGGTGGTCCGTGAGGGGCCGCTGCCCGGCGCCGGGGTATGGACCCACAATCTCGGGGACATCGCGAACACATCCAAATCTGACGATCAGCTCGTGCGCCTCCCCCTCGGCATTCTCTGGTTCGGCGGAAGTTCCAACCTGGACGTACTGCCGCGCCACGGCCACGGCCCTTCGGAGCAGGTGGTCGGCGGACGGCTCTTCATCGAGGGGATCGACTGCCTGAGCGCCCGGGATGTCTATACCGGACGGGTGATCTGGAAGGCCATGCTCCGTAACTTCGATTCATACGGTGTTTTCTACGACGAAACCTATAAGGACACCCCGACCAGCACGGAGTATAACCAGGTGCACATCCCCGGCGCCAACATCCGGGGTACAAACTTCGTGGCCATGGATGACCGGGTGTACGTCATCCAGAGTGACGGCTGCCATGTTCTCGACGCGGGAACCGGGAAAACCCTGGCCGTGTTCTCCCTTCCCGCCGATTCCACCGATGCGAAAGGGTCCCGTCCGGAATGGGGATATATCGGAGTGCAGGGAGACCTGCTCCTCGCCGGGCGAAATTTCGTGCCCTTCTCCGACATGATGATGAAGAAAAAGTCAGAGTATTCTCCCATGGAGGATTATGACCGGAGCGCCAGCCGCTCCCTGGTTGCCCTGAACCGTTTCGACGGGAAAGTCGTCTGGCGGGTCGATGCGGAGATCGGCTTTTTGCACAATGGAACTTCGGCCGGGAATGGAAGGCTGTACGTGCTGGACAGGTATCCGCCGCATGTGGAAGAGTTTTTCGCCCGCCGGGGGAAGACGCCGCCATCGGCCGGACGGCTGCTCGCGCTGGACCTCGCCACGGGCCGCACGGTATGGGAGGACCGGGGGAACGTGTTCGGCTCCTTTCTGGCGTTCTCGGAGGAGCGGGATATCCTGATACAATCCCGCCGTCCCTCCCGGGACATGGTGCTGGGCGAAACGGGGAAGCGGATACGCGCGGTGCGGGGAGAAGACGGTGCAGAGATATGGGACCGGGAGGTGGAGTACCGGACCTTCCCCATGATCCACAATCTTCGGATCATCACCGAAAGCGGAGCGCTGGACCTGCTCACCGGAAAGACGGTCATGCGGGAGGATCCCCTGACCGGAATGGAAACAGCATGGTCCTGGAAACGGGAATACGGCTGCAACTACCCGGTGGCGAGTGAGCATCTCCTTTCCTTCCGCTCGGGCGCGGCGGGCTTTTATGATCTGGCGGGTGACAGCGGCACCGGGAATTTCGGCGGATTCAAGTCCGGGTGCACCGCTTCCCTGATCGCCGCGGACGGCGTTCTCAATGCTCCGGATTATACCCGGACCTGCAGCTGCTCCTATCAGAACCAGACTTCGCTGGCGCTGATCAGCATGCCGGAAAACGAGATGTGGACCTTTACCACGCTCGGCTCCCCGCAACGCCCGGTTCAACGGGTCGGGATCAATTTCGGAGCCCCGGGAGACCGGATATCCGATGACGGAACATTCTGGCTGGAGTACCCGGCGGTGGGCGGTCCTTCGCCCGAAATCCCGGTGGCCGTAACACCCGCGGGCGCCGGATATCACCGGATGCACTCCTCCCGCGTGCTCGGTGCCGACCTCCCTTGGGTGGGCGCGTCGGGCTGCACCGGAGCGGAGCGCATTGCGGTCACGCTGGACAGCGGCGGGAATAACCCCGGAGCGTACACGGTCCGTTTGTATTTCGCCGAATCGGAAGAGGCCCTGTCCGGAAAGCGGCTGTTCGATGTCCGCATTCAGGGGAAACCCGTCATCCGGAATCTCGATATCGCCAAAGAATCCGGGGGTGCCAGACGGACCCTGGTCAAAGAGTTCCGGAACATTGCGGTAACCGGAGATCTGGTGGTGGAACTGGTCCCGTCCGCCGGAAACGGAGCGCCCCCGGTTATTTCGGGCATCGAAGCGGTCCGCGAAGACCGATAGGAAACAACACCCGCGCGGAACAAACTCCGCGCTAAAACAAAAGGGCACGCATGAGTACTAAAAGGTAGTCAGCGGAGGTGCTGGCCGGTAAC
This sequence comes from Candidatus Latescibacterota bacterium, assembly GCA_041690195.1. Classification (GTDB taxonomy): domain Bacteria; phylum Latescibacterota; class Latescibacteria; order Latescibacterales; family Latescibacteraceae; genus JAWLHT01. The sequence continues at coordinate 2,093 of JAWLHT010000185.1, read as the reverse complement.
TCACCCCCTGGCCCCCTCTCTCCGGAGAGAGGGGGAAATCAAGCCATAGGAAGCAACGAGACGGCCGATAACGGGTCATCCCCTCTATAGGATAGAGAGGGGACCGAGGGGTGAGTTAGCTTTCCATCCGTTCACATAAGAACTGCGAACTGCGCATGACAGCGCCCATGTCCCCCGCTCCATCACCGGCTCAGGTATATGGATTGGAAGCGGGGTTTCCGGAAGAGCCCGTTTAATGAAGTCTGTTCACCCGGAGCGGAACATGCCCCAGCCCGAAAAATTCACCCGTCGTCGGTTCATGGAACGCGGCGTCCTCGGAACAGCCGCAGCCGCGCTGGCCGGTCTGCCCCGTCCCGCAACGGGCGCGGAAGCGCCGCCCAATTTCGTCCTTATCGTTTCCGATGACCACGGCGGCGGCGATCTCGGCTGCTGGGGGCATGCGGCGGTGCAAACTCCGAACCTCGACCGTCTGGCCCGCGAGGGAACCCGGTTTACCCGCGCCTTTTGCACCACCGCAAGCTGCAGCCCGAGCCGGTCGGTCATTCTTTCCGGCCTGCACAATCATGCCAACGGCATGTACGGGCTCCAGCACAGCTACCACCATTTTCAGTCTTTTGACACTGTTTCATCGCTCCCGGCGCACCTTTCGGGGAAGGGGTACCGGACGGCGCGCGTGGGCAAGTTCCACCTGGCCCCGGAGTCGGCCTACCCGTTCGAGACGACGCTTTCTCCCGGCCGGGCGAACGACATGGAGTCGCTGGGCCGGAGTCCGGTGCAGATGGCGGATGCCTGCCGCGAGTTCATCGCTTCCCGAGGGAGCCGCCCGTTTTTCCTATACTTCGCCATGGACGACCCGCATCGCGGCCTCCCCTTTGATACCTGGCCGGGTCCCAACACGTTCGGAAACCGTCCGGAAGGGTATCCCGGCATACGGCCGGTGGTTTACCCTCCCGGAGATATGGTCGTGCCGTCCTTCCTGCCCGACACTCCGGAGTGCCGGGCCGAACTCGCCGAGTACTACCAGTCCGTTTCCCGCATGGACCAGGGTGTCGGAAGGCTTATGGAGATTCTCCGGGAGGAGGGCGCATACGACAACACGGTCATCATCTATATTTCCGATAACGGCATCGCCTTCCCCGGCGCCAAAACCACGCTGTATGAGCCCGGAATGCGGCTGCCCTGCATCGTCCGGACTCCCTGGCAGACACGACGGGGGATTGCCTCGGACGCCATGGTTTCCTGGGTGGATATCGCTCCGACCATCCTGGACATGGCCGGGGGAATACCTTCGGACCTGACTCTTCACGGGCGTTCCTTTGCAGATGCGGTCAACACGGAGCATTCCGGCGGGTTTGACGAGGTATACGCCTCGCATACCTTCCACGAAGTCACGATGTACTACCCGATGCGGGTGGTCCGGACACCACGGTATAAGCTGATCCGGAACCTGGCCCACGGTCTGGAATTTCCTTTCGCCGCGGACCTGCTTAAATCCTCGACCTGGCAGAGTGTGGTCCGGCGGGGGGGCGAACGGTATGGCCAACGAAAGATCGAAGCCTTCCTGCGGCGTCCCGAATGGGAACTCTATGATCTGGAGAACGATCCCCACGAGGTGAACAACCTAGCCGGGAGCAGGGCGCATCGGGGCCGGTTCGACGAACTCCGCACGAAACTCGCCGATTTCGGGAAACGCACCCGCGATCCGTGGACAGGTGATATCGGGTTGTAAATGACGGCCGTAAAACCCGCAGCGCGGGGAGGGGGACATTGTCGTAAACATAAGAAAAAACCACTGGCACGCATGAGTACTAAAAGACGGCCAGTGGAGGTGCTGGCCGGTAACTCACCCCCTTACTCCCCCTCTCTCCAGAGAGAAGGGGAAATGAGCCATAGGAAGCACTGAGGTGGCCGATAACGAGTCATCCCCTCTCTTGCGAGAGAGGGGAATGAGGGGTGAGTTAGTTTTTCAACAACACCTGTTCACCCAAAATCGCTTATGTTTACGACTATGCGGGGAGGGGGACCGTTCCGGCCGGGGATTGCCCGCGGAAATGGTCTTCGCCGTCTTCGGCCGGGGAAAGGATACCATGCTT
>JAWLHT010000184.1:8201-10753 GCA_041690195.1 Candidatus Latescibacterota bacterium | reverse complement strand
CGACAACTCACGACCGGGATTGGCCCGCACAATGCGGTTCATGTCATACCAACCGTTGATCGGTTCGCTTTCAATGGCCACAATCTCGTCGCCGGGTTCAAGCCCGGCCTTATCCGCGGGCGATCCCGGAACGGTACCGCCAACCCGGGCGTCGACCCAGGGCATGATGCCGAAATCCTCGCCCTCTTTGAGCTGCCGGGATACGGTGACCTGACGGGTGTTTCCTTCCGAACCGGTTACCGTAAGCGTGGTCTGGTCTCCGGTGTAGAGCGGCAGCAATGCATCTTCCAACTGCTCCACGGTATCGCCGTTCACCGCCACAACGGTATCGCCGGCCCGGAGACCGGCCTCCGCGGCCACGCTGCCCTGCTCAACCAAGCCGATACGCATGGTTCGCTCGGGAACGCCTTCGAGGTTGAACAGGAGGAAAAAAATCAGGACCGCCGCAACCAGATTCATAATGCTCCCCGCGGCAAGAACGGCGATACGGACTGGCGCGGACTTGCCCCGGAAGTCACGGGGTCCGACTTCCTTGTACTCTTCATCAGTGGAAAAATCGTCCTGGCCGGCCATTTTGACGTATCCTCCGAAGGGAATGGCCGATATGACGTACTCCGTTTCTCCCATTTTCTTGCCGAAAAGACGGGGGGGCAGACCCACACTGAACCGCTCCACCTCGATATTGAAGAACTTGGCGACCGAGAAATGTCCCAGTTCATGAATCACCACCAGGAGACTCAGTACAAATATAAACGCGATTATTGTCAGCATGTCGACTCCGATATGTAAAGGACAGAATCCGAGGATTTAACCAGATTTGAAGTGTACGGGTGTTCGGGGCATCCGAAGAAACCGGATGGGTGAGAGAACGATCCGCCGCAGCCACAAGCAGGCCCCGGTGGAATACTTGCCGGAAGCGGTTCGCCCCAAAAGCGCCGCCGCTCTGTTGTTTCCCGGATCTGCTACGAAATGGCGGACAAGATGGGCAGCATCATCCCCGCAGGGCGGTTCGCGAACCGCCCTGCGCTCGTTTCGGGACGGCCCGCATGGGTACACACCATCGCCCGGATGGTTCAGGCGGTAATTTCCGCCACGAAACGTTTGGCCCGGGTATCCGTTTCCACCAGGTCATCGAAAGAAGGGCGTTCCATATACCGGTGGTTGTCCACCGCGCGGCGTATAACGTCCGGAATACCCATGAAAGAAAGCTTTCCGGCCACAAACGCCTCCACTGCCTGTTCGTTCGCCCCGTTCATGGCCGCCGGAGCGGTTCCTCCGCGCGCCAGTGATTCGAATGCCAGCGCCAGACAGGGGAAACGGTCCGTATCGGGCGGCTCGAAAGTCATGGTGAACGGGCGGGTGAAATCCAGCCCGCCGTAGGGTGACGGCAGCCGGTCCGGGGCGGTCATGGCGTACTGGATGGCCAGACGCATGTCCGGCTTCGATATCTGCGCCAGAAGGGAACCGTCAACAAACTCCACGAAGGAGTGAACGAGCGAAGTCCGGTGTATGGCTACATCGATACGGTCTCCGGGAATTCCGAAGAGATGGCTGGCCTCGATGACCTCAAGTCCCTTATTCATCATGGTCGCCGAATCGATGGTGTTTTTTGTTCCCATGGACCAGGTCGGATGATTCAGCGCCTCGGTCAGAGTGACACCGTCCAGCCGTTCCTTCGGCCAATCCACGAAGGGTCCGCCGGATGCGGTGAGAATGAGACGCCCGATGTCCCCGTGACGTTCCCCACTGATGCACTGATAAATGGCGCTCATCTCGCTGTCAATGGGAACAATGCGCCGTCCTGTGCTCCGGACGGTTTCCATGACCGGGTCACCGGCCATCACCATGGTTTCCTTATTGGCGAGCAGAACATCCTTTCCGCTCTCCAGTGCGGCCACGGTGGGAAGCATTCCCACGGAACCGACGAGGCCATTAACCGCGGCATCGGCGTCCAGGTCCCGGATCATGTCCAGCATTCCCCGGAAGCCTTCGTAAATGCGGGTGATCCCTCCAACCCCGGCGCGGACCTGTTCAATAGCCTCCGGATCACGGAGGGAGACCGCCTCGGGCCGGAAGCGCCGTACCTGTTCGATGATTGTCTCCGCCGAACAGCCCGAGCCCAAACCGACCGCCCGGAATCAATACGGATTGGCGTCAATGACATCCAGGCTGGACTTTCCAATGGACCCGGTGGATCCGAGAATGACAAACCGTTTCACGCACCACCTCCGCACCACAGGGAACAGAGGACAAGATACCCGTACACCACCGGCGCGGCAAAAAACACGCTGTCGAAACGGTCGAGAACCCCCCCGTGTCCCGGAATGATATTCGAGGAATCCTTGATCCCAATATCCCGTTTGATAATGGATTCGGAAAGATCGCCCGCCTGGCCGGCGAATCCCGCCAGAAGAGAGACCGCGATCAGATGTATAGCCGGAAAACCGGCCAGGAACGCCGTCGCGACGGCAAGCGCCACAACGCCTGTCATCCCCCCGATGAAGCCTTCAACTGTCTTTTTCGGGGAAACTTTTGGGAAAAATGGGTGACGG
>JAWLHT010000184.1:0-8191 GCA_041690195.1 Candidatus Latescibacterota bacterium | reverse complement strand
CATGCCGGAAAAATAGGAGGCGGTGTCGAATGTCCAGACGACCAGAATGAGGTAAACGAGGAGGTATCGGTTGCTCATTCCCGGCAGGGAATAGCTGTATTGGTCAATCTGAAATATGTAGGAAACGAATACCGCGGGATATATGGTCGCGAGAAAGCTGAAGGTGACCCGCTTCAGGCGATTGGAGCCATCCACCGCAATCTCGATACAGAACAGCAGGATGAGCGCCGCGATCATTATTCCCGCGACATGAACGCTCCCGAAGAGAAACGAGTCAGCGATCACTCCCAGTCCGGCCAGATAGCCAACCGCCCGATGCGGAAGGGACAACTCGTTGCCGGGCATGGAAAACAGTTCCCACTGCCCGAACAGTGTAAGCAGGGCGAGCAGGGCAAAAAGCGGATATCCGCCGTTCCAGAAGAGCCACAGAACCAGGGGAGCGAAAACCACTCCCACCAGAACCCTTGCCACCAGTGAGCGGTCCGGACGACGGATCATCTGAGTCACCCTTTGCCTCCCCCGCCGAACAAGCCGGCAACCTTTCGGGCGACTCCGCTTATCTGCTGGCTGGTTTTTCCGAACCGGCGCTCGCGGCCGACGAATGATTCCAGCGCGGTGTAAAATTCCGCGGTGGAAAAATCGGGCCACATCACATCGGTTATCCAGAGCTCGGTGTAGGCAAGCTGCCAGAGGAGGAAGTTGGAGAGACGGTGTTCGCCGGAGGTCCGGATGAGCAGGTCAGGATCGGGCATGCCGGCGGTATCCAGCTCGGCGCTGAAGGTATCCGCGGCGATTCTGGCGGAATCAAGGGACCCGGACGCCACCTTTTCCGCAATCCCGCGCACCGCCCGGACGATCTCGTCCCGGCCGCCATAGTTGAGCGCCAGCACCAGGGTCAGCCCGTCGTTGGCGGAGGTTTCCGCTATGGCCGACTCCAGCGCCTCCCGGTTCCGTCGGGGCAAAATGGATGTATCCCCGATTGTGCGGAGCCGGACCCGGTTCCGGTGCAGTTCCGGAACTTCCCGTTCCAGCGTTTCCGCCAGAAGGTTCATGAGCCCGAGTACCTCGCCGGGCGGACGGTTCCAGTTCTCGGAGGAGAAGGTGTACAGGGTGAGATAACCGATCCCGATATCCCCGGCGGCCTCGACTATTTCCCGGACAGTACGGATGCCGGCCCGGTGTCCCTCGATGCGGGGAAGCTCGCGCTGTCTCGCCCACCGTCCATTGCCGTCCATGATAATGGCGACATGCGCCGGGAGCTTGCCGCTCAGGAGCGCCGCTTTACGAATTTGAAGCGATTCTTTTTCCAACCTCGTTCCTGCTTGCAATATATTTCTTCATTTCCAGCACGTTCCGCTCGTCCACCTTGAGCGCGCTGATAAGTTTCTTGAAGTTTCGCCGCCGCTCCTTGCCGTGCCAGTCCGAACCGCCAGTGGCGATAAGGCCGTGTTTTTTGGCCATCCGCTCATAGTACATCTGTTTTTCCAGGGTATGCAGCGGATGAATGGCCTCGATGCCCATAAGTCCGCACTCCTGCAATTCCAGGATGATCTCGTCCCGGTTCAGAACGCCCGGGTGGGCCAGCACGGGCACTCCCCCGCTTTTGAGAATGAGTTCGATGGCCTCGGCGGGTGAAACGCGGTACTTGGGAACGTAGGCCGGAGCATGCGTGCCGATATACCGGGCGAATGCCTCGTCATAGGTGTTCACCAGTTCCTCGGAAACCAGCGCCTCCGCGATGTGCGGACGGCCAACCGGCGCACCGTGGGCGATGCGGAGCACGGTGTCAATCTGGATATCGAGCCCGAGCCGGTTGAGGCACAATACTATCTCTTCGGCCCGCTCACGGCGCTTTTCCTTGAAAAAGGCGATACTCTTGATAAACTCGGAATCGCGGTAGTCAATAAAATATCCGAGGATGTGGATATCGAAGTCACCCTCGATGGAGGAAAGCTCGATACCCGGAATAATCTCCATGCCGGAACCTTCCGCGGCGGCCAGGGCGCGAATAACCCCCTCCACCGTGTCATGATCGGTAATAGAGATAATTCGATATCTTCCCGCGAGCGCAGTCTCGACCAGTTCCTCCGGAGTATCCATACCGTCGGAACAGGTGGTATGGAGGTGCAGATCGATGGTGCCGTTCAGCATGGGGTGTCTCCGAAAAGTTCATAATTCCCTTGATACATATAAGATAGGGCCGTGGAAAGCACAAGTCAACCGGAAGTCTCCCTCCCCGCAATCTTTCCCGCATCCGCCGAATGCGACAACTCCCCCGTATCCTGTTCCCGGAACCACAGCTATGACTCCCGGACCGGCTTCCGGTTCCTCTATGCACGCCGAAAAAAGCGCTGTTTTGCCAGGACGAAATTATATACATTACTTGGACATATCCCGAACATGAGCAGACTTTACGGACCCTCCGGAAAGGAGATTGGGAAAATGGCCGAACGGAAGAAACGTGCGCTGGCGGCGCTCATCGCCGTACTGGCGGCCCTTGCCTTCGTCATCATCGATGTCACGCTCTCCCGAAGTCGCGGAAACCGTTCCGAAGCGGTGGCGGTAACAGTAAATTCCCAGCCGAAAGCGATGGTTGCCATCGCCACGTCGGCGGACCGGGAACTGGCCGCCCCGGTATCGGTGGACGAGGAATCGGTCACCACTGAACAGGTTGACGCCGTAGTGCGACGGGCCCTGGACCTGGACACGTCAGAAACCAGCATCCGGGAGGTCATTCAGCCCTCCGACTGGGTCATCGTCAAGCTCAACCTGGTCACCGCGCCGTTGGGCGACCGAGATGGGAAACGCCGAAATACGACGTTCTATCTCCACGGCTATGAGCACTGGGGAGATGTCACCGATGCCCGGGTAGTGAAAAGCGTGCTGAACTACCTCATTGAGAAGGTTGGCCCGAAACGGATTTCCCTGGTGGAAGGTTCGGGAACATGGGCGGTCGAGGGCAAACGGTCCCAAGGCAAGCATTACGAACGGTCTTCTTATGACAATGACGGCTGGACTGTTCGCTGGAGGGAATTCGGGAATCTCTCCTACCGGGAAATAGTAGAGGAATTCAATCGCTCCCAGAGCCGGACCAAGGTTGATATTGTTGATCTGAACGAGGATGAGTATCGCTTCGTTCCGGTACCCGGAGGCGCCATGCAGCGCGAGGGGTGCAGTTTCCGGGAAGCGAAAAAGTTCGGACGCTTTTCGGTTGTCCCCGGCACCGGAAAGCTCCGCAAGGGATACTACATGCCGGTAACCATGCTGGAAGCCGACAAGCTCGTGAATATCCCCGTGCTCAAAATGAACTCCGGGGGAGCCACCCTCATCTTCAAGAACTACGTCGGAGCGTTCGCCTCGGTGCCGTACGGCGACGGCGTGGCGAAAATGCAGATGGACCGGTTCGGCTTCGCCCAGGGATTCATGGACATTTACCGCTACCGTCCCACTGATTACGCGGTCATCGCCGGATTCTGGGCCTCGGAGCGCGACTGGCCGCAGCACACTGAAAATCTGCACCACAATGTGGTCATCGCCGGCGGGAAACCGCTGGAAACCGAAGCCACCGCTCTCCGGGTCATGGGAGTGAATCCCGCCGATGTCATCTGGACCCACCTCGCCGAACAACTGGGAATCGGAAGCTTCGACGAGCGCGATATCACTGTGGTCGGCGCCCAGGCCCGCGATGTCCGGCGGAACTTCGTAAAGCACTCCTCCTACCAGGGCGTCGGCTTTCAAAACTATCTCATGAGCGGCCCCTGGAAGGAAACCGACCTGGACAGGGATATTCTCGGGGGAGAGGCGAAAATCGCACCCCGGGACGGCGACACGACCAACGGCAAGCCCTGGTGGGTGTTCAAGCACCCTTACAGTCTCCCGGAACCCTATGTCAGCCTGAACGAGAACATTTCCGACGATCTTACCAATACCGTTACCTATGCCTATCTCCGGCTCAGTTCGCCGAAAAGGCAGCAGGGGACATTCCGATTCGGTTATGATGACGGCGCCAAGGTATTCCTCAACGGGAAAGTCATCTACAAGGACAACGGCCCCCATGAATACCGCATCCGGGAAAAATCGGTGAAAGTAACCCTGGAAAAAGGCGACAACCACCTGCTCATCAAATTGAAGAATCGCTTCGGCGATGCCGGATTCGCCGCAACCATAGAAGACGACTCCCAGACCATGCTCTATGATCTGGATGTCACGGTTCCGAAGGAACGGGGCATGCGGACTGCGGGGAAATGACCGGGCATAATCCAAGGGCCGGAAGCAGCGGATGCGGCTATCCGGCGGGGACTCCATTGGTTCATGGCTCCAGCGGTTATAACGATTGCCAGTACCGATAAATATCACCGTGGCAGCGGCCCGTGAGCGTCAGGCGTTCCAGTTTTTACCGTGTCCACATTTTTATATCCGGATTCTGATTTTCTTTTACGGTTATCGGGTTGAGTCAGCAACGAACCGAAGCATCACACGCAAGACTCACGCGCATGAGTGGTGTCTTTTCCTGCCCCCTGCAAGGGGGAAGGTGGCCGCAAGGCCGGAAGGGGGTCTTGGCTGCACCCGCCATGATTTGGCCCTGTTTTCTGACTCAACCCGATAACCGAATTTTCTTTTCCGACTTTCCCAAGCGAGGGTTCATGTCTTTGACACGGAAACGTTTCATCCTTCTATCCGCGGTTGCCTTGGCCGCTACCTCGGGTATTCTCTGGGATGTGGTCTCCGCCCGGAAAGGTTCCGGCTTTTCCCTGGTGGAACCGGTAACCGCCACGACCGCCCGGAAAGCGGTGGTTGCCATCGCCACGTCGGCGGACAAAGAGCTTGCCGCGCCGGTCCCGCTGGATGCGGAATCGGTCACCATGGAGCAGGTGGACGCCGTGGTGCGCCGTGCCCTTGATCTGGACACATCCGAAACCAGCATATGTAATGTCATCAAGCCCTCCGACTGGGTAATCGTCAAGCTCAACCTGGTACGCGCGCCGGTGGGCGACCGGGACGGGAAGCGCCGGGCTGAATCCTTCTGGCATGACGGCATGGCGCACTGGGGAGATGTTTCAGACGCCCGGGTGGTAAAGAGCGTGGTGAACTATCTTATCGAGAAAGTCGGCCCGCGGAGAATCACCCTCGTCGAGGGAACGGCAGGGTGGGCGGTAGCCGGACAGCGGAACCGGGGCGGTTTGTACGAGCGGAGTTCGTATGATACCGACGGCTGGACCGTGCGGTGGGAAGGGTTCGGGAACCTCTCCTACCGGGAAATGGTTGATGCGTTCAACCGGACCCAGAGCCGGACCAAGGTGGACATCATTGATCTCAACGAGGACGAGTACCGGTTCGCATCAGTTCCGGGCGGCGCCTACCAGCGCGTCGGTGTGGAATTCCGCCGGGGCAAGTTCGCGTACGGGTCCCCCATTCCCGGTACCGGCAAACCGCGGGAAGGCTACTTTATGCCGGTTACCATGCTCGATGCCGACAAGCTCGTGAACATCCCGGCCATGAAAATGAACATCGGCGGCGGGACCCTCGTCTTTAAAAACTATGTCGGAGCCTTTGCCTCCATCCCGTATGGCGACGGGCTGGCCAAGAGCCAGATGGACAAGTATGGATTTGCGCAGGGCATGATCGATATCTACCGCTACAAGCCCACGGCGTACTCGGTCGTCGCGGGCTTCTGGGCCTCGGAGCGAGACTGGCCCACCCACACCCGTAACCTGCATCACAACGTGGTGGTCGCCGGCGGCAATCCGGTCGCCACGGAGGCCACTGCACTCCGGGTTATCGGCACGAATCCCTACGAAGCCATGCAAATGCATCTGGCCAGAGCCCAGGGCCTGGGCAGCTTCGAGGAACGGGATATCGAGGTGGTCGGCACCCCGGTCCGCCCGGTCCGGCGGAACTTCGTCAAACACTCCGTCTACCAGGGTATCGGGTTTCAGAACTACCTTATGAGCGGCCCCTGGAAGGAAACCGATCTGGACAGGGATCTCCTTGGGGGAGAAACAAAGATCGCGCCCAAGGACGGCGATACGACCAACGGCAAACCCTGGTGGGTATTCAAACACCCCTTCGGCTTCCCGGAAGCCTATGTCAGCCTGAACGAGACGATTCAAGAGGACCTGGCCAATACCATCACCTACGCCTACCTCCGTCTCCGCTCACCGCGCCGTCAGGAGGGAATTTTCACTTTCGGATATGACGACGGCGCCAAGGTATTCCTCAACGGGAAAGTCATCTATACTGACGACGGACCTCACGAGTATGCCATACGGGAACAGTCCATTCCGGTGATTCTGGCCAGGGGGGACAATCACCTGCTCATAAAGCTGAAGAACCGGTTCGGGGCGGCCGGGTTCTCGGCCTGTATCGAGGATACGGCCAAGACAATGCTCTATGACATGGAAATTGTGGCGCCCCATGCACAGGGTATGGCAAAGGAGTAAATAAGCGCAAAGCCCGGGAGATACTGGGTATGGGGTAAGTACTGTATTCCGGGCCGCCGTGGTTTCGGCCTATACCGCTCTCCGGCGATAGAGATATGCCCTCAAACCACGCCGCGCGCCGCTCCATCTTTCGCCCGTGCTGGGCTGAGGTGTTGAAATGAGGACCCGGGGATGCGTTGTTTACGGAAAGCCCGAAGCCGCTCACAACATATATCTAAAACCATGTGAACGCCGGATTCAGCCTGACGGGAGTCTCGATACGCCGTTCTTTTTGTCGAATTCGCGGTATGGGGCGCTTGGCACGAAAGAGCTTTCCCGCTCATGCGCTCCGCGTTCCGCAAGAAACACCCATCTCTGATTTGAGGCTGTAACCGTGGCATTGATTTACGAAGTCATAGACTTTTTTTTCGACATCCGATTCGCCCTCCAGGGCGCTCTCCGGGGGACGTATACCGGAAAAATTCTCGGTAACGCCTGGGCGCTTTTCCTTCAACTCTGGCCGTATATCCTCCTTGGTGCGTTTGCGGCGACACTCATCGCCCAACTCATGTCCCATGCCCAAGTCCGGAAACTCCTGACCCGGCGGGGAGTAACTCCTATTCTGGTGGCGAGCATGCTCGGGGTGCTCTCCCCCATGTGTACCTTCGCCGCCATCCCTCTGGCGGGTGGACTGCTCGCGGCCGGGGTTCCGCTGGCTCCGCTCATGGCCTTCATTATCGCCTCTCCGCTCATGAACCCCTCACTCTTCATCATTACCTGGGGTGCGATGGGCCCGGAAATGGCGCTCGCCCGCACTCTCTCCGCCTATGCACTCGGACTTGCCGGAGGCTGGATAACCGAGTTTGCCCTTTCCCGTCACTGGGACGGATTCTCCACCCCCCTCCGGGCCGGGTTCTCGGTAAACGCATCGCTCCCCGCATGCGTTGCGGAGGGTAACGCACTCCCGCTCCGGGCACGGTTGGGGTCATTTATACGTCACTCCGCCAAAATGACGCTCTTCATCTCGAAATATTTCCTCCTTGCGCTGCTGCTCGCAGGAGCGGTGCAAGCCGTCATCTCTCCCCGATGGATCGCCACGCTCCTCGGCGGCAGCGGTTTCAAATCCGTTCTCCTGGGCGGTCTGCTCGGCGTTCCCCTCTATGTATGCGGCGGCGGAACCGTGGCGCTCATCGGAGTGCTGGTAAGCATGGGCATGGGTCAGGGAGCCGCTCTGGCCTTCTTCATCACCGGACCGGCCACCAAGATATCCACCGTTATATCCCTGAATGCCGTTCTCCGCAAACGGGTGGCGGCTGTTTATCTCGCGGTGACCATCCTCGGCGGTGTGCTCATCGGTTGGGGCTACTCACATATCGCCCCGGAACTCACAATAGACCCCGCGTTCTATGGTCGTATCGAATCCGTTGAGGATGCGGTCAACTATCTGCCCGGCATCGGCGCTCCGGCAGAGTAACCCGCAGCATACGCATTCGGTACAGGAGAGTATCAGGACATCCTCCATCGTCTCTTGCATAATCCGCAAATGAGGCGGGGAAGCAGTATCGCACGCCCATCAGGTATATCCCGCCCCGACGCGACTGTGCCCACCCGCCCATTGTCGTAACCATAAGGAAAACCCACTGACACGCATGAGCATTAAGTATAATCAGTGGAGGTGCTGGCCGGTAACTCACCCCCTGGCCCCCTCTCTCCAGAGAGCTTGTCATTACCCAAGTTTACAATTGTAGATTATCGGTGTTGCCGGAAGTGAA
>JAWLHT010000183.1:9723-10759 GCA_041690195.1 Candidatus Latescibacterota bacterium | reverse complement strand
GGAAGGTTGTGATGTCCTGTATTCCGCTGAACCACAGACGGGCAATGAAGAGCGTTCCGAGGACGAAGATGGTGTACGTGGAGGTTTTTCGCCAGAGATAGCGATTACGGACATCGCTGGTATGACGCAGCATGAACGGGATGAAAATCCCCCGGAGCCCCCAGAGGATAAGGAGGGCAATCAGGGTGAGGACCAGATTCCGGGATACTTCCTCTCCCATGCCGGGAAGCTGTTCCAGCCAGTCTTGCAGGTTGTCCATGCGATATTCCTTTGCACCGGAAATGCGGCAGAGGCCGGAACGCAAGGGTAAAGGCGCTCCCGCGGCACACTGTATGCATAATATGCAAAAAAGCCGCTTTGTGCAAGCGGCTCGGGCGCACGGTTCGCCGCGGCAGCCGGAAACCGGGCTTTCCGGGCCTCCGGCGACGGTCAGGGTTCCCGGAACGGGGAACCGGTAAATGCTCGTCGGAAGAACTAGGCGGGTGTGCGGCATGCCTCCGGAATGCGCCCTTCAACCGGGAGCGGGAAGCGGGGAGTGCCACGACTCTCCGGCATGGATTGCCGCCCGGTTCAACTTCTTTAATCTCTCCCCTATTCTTTGATCTCTCCCCCCAAAGGAGGTCCACCATGCGTATCCGGCTTCTTCTCGTTATTGCGGCGCTTCTCGTGTTTACTTCGCCCGCTTCGCCGTCCGCCCAGATTTTCCGGTCTCGTCAGACTCGTCAGGCCCGCGGCACCCCCTGGGGTCTGAGCGCCTGGATGGCGGCCGGAGCGCGGGGGCTCGATATCGATGAACTCAATAAGCGTCTTGCCGCCGCCGGGTACGAGGAGTTCTCAGAGACCTTTTTCGCCATGTCCGGCGGGATGACCCTCACTCTCCGTCGGGTGCTTCTCTCCTGGGAGGGTTCCGCCCTTATCACCGACGGGCGGAGTTCGACCGCCGGGACCATCGCCACGGAGCTGACCGGAGGGGAGGGCATGTTCACTGTGGGATATGACGTGCTCGCGCGGGACCGGATCGCCCTGTATCCACTGG
>JAWLHT010000183.1:0-9713 GCA_041690195.1 Candidatus Latescibacterota bacterium | reverse complement strand
GTTGGGGTGGGCGCTGGAGCGATGCAGATCTCTTTCCTGCCTGCCGCGCCCGGCTCGTTCAACGACATCCTCACCGATCCCCGGCGCATGGCCCGGATGTATGCCGCTACCGCCCTGGTGAACGTGGGCGCGGGCATGGAGTACCTCATCCCGGTATTCCGGGTCTGGCGGGGGAACGCCGGCATACTTCTCGGCCTGCGGGCGGGTTACATCTTCTCCCCGGTGAGCAGCAACTGGAGATTCGATAACGCCAGCATCGCCGGAGGCCCGGACCTGGACATGTCCGGAGCATACGCCCGGGCGCGGATTGGCGTGGAACTGGATTTCTGAGCGGATGGGCCGGGGATAATTCGACGTTGTGTTACGCCTCATTTCCCCAAGGTGCAGACTCAATTGTACCGGTGTTCACGCTGCCTGAAGAACATTCAGAATGTGGGTCAAGCCGCCTTGCACAGGCCGGACCTCTTTCCCCAAACTCCGCACAGGGCATCGGTTCAATTGAGTCTACACCCTTTCCCCATGCGCGGGCACAGCCGGCACTGGGGCCCTTGCGGGAGAGGGAAACGCGGAGGAGACAGTGGGTCAAGTCGTAACCGGGGTTCAGCCCGGGGGGTGAGTTACACTTCGGGCCCGGTCCCGGTTTCTCTCATGGTACGCCCGGGCATTGCGCCCTTTATATGTCGCTGTCGGACACCACCCGGTCACGGCCGGTGCGCTTGGCGGAATAGAGTGCGGAATCTGCCCTGCTGATGACCGTTTCCGGAGCGGCGCCGGCATCCGGAATCAGGGTGACCACGCCAGCGCTGAGCGTTACCCGGTCGGAGCCGGGGTGGGCCGCATGGGGAATGGTCAGCGCCGACACACTCCTCCGGATTGTCTCCGCAACAGCCAGTGCGCCGGAACGGTCCGTTTCGGGAAGGATGAGTGCGAATTCTTCGCCGCCGTAACGGGCGGCCAGATCCGCGGGACGTCGTGTATGACCGGAAAGGACCTCCGCCACCCGGCGCAGGCATTCGTCTCCGGCAAGATGGCCATAGTGGTCGTTGTAGAGCTTGAAATGATCAATGTCCATCATGATGAGGGAGAGCATCAGCCGCTCCCGGGCGCACCGCCGTATTTCCCGGTCCAGCGCCTGGTCTAACTGACGGCGGTTGGCGATTCCGGTGAGACCGTCGATCATGGAAAGCATGCTCAGGGTGCGGTTGGCTTCTTCCAGACGGCGGGTAACCTCCAGCAACTCCTGCTCCCTGACGCGGGTTTTCTCCATTTCCCGGCGCAGAGCTTCCTCCCGGACCAGCACTTCCTCCCGGGCGCGCTTCAGTTCCAGGTGGGTGCGGACCCGGGCCTGCAGCTCGGCGCCGTCGAAGGGCTTGGTGATGTAATCCACGGCCCCCATTTCCAGGGATCGAACGATGCTCTCCTTCTCGGTACGTGCGGTCAGGCAGATGACCGGGATAGAGGCGATGCTCGTATCCCGCGCCAGTTCCTCAAGCACCGCAAACCCGTCCATGTCCGGCATCATGATGTCCAGAAGAATGATATCAACCGGATTTGTCCGGACCAGATCCAGCGCGGTCCGGCCGTCCTGGGCAAATGAGAGAAGATAGTCGTCTCGCCGGAGGAACCCCGCCGCGAGCTGGATATTCTTCGGTGAATCGTCCACGATGAGAATCCCGTATGAGCCGCCGTCTTTCCGCATGATGTATTCCCCGTGCATAACGCCTTTCGGTTATAATACGGAAAGACGGTTTCCCGCGAGAACCGCCGCTACTTTTTTTCCGCCCGTTTCACCGGTACTCTTCATGACCGTACTGTAAGTCTGATACGATTTTGGATACAAAAGTCAAAAGAAAGACGGAGAGGTGATGTATCTCCGGTGACGATGACTGCCTTCCCGCGGAAACCCAAAGCATCCCTCATACCCACTCTCTCCGGGGAGGCTGGGGTGCCAGAACGGCGATCAACGGGGGGGGGAATTACTGGCCGGAGTCTCCATGCATTCCCTCAAATCCCCGGGTACGGCAAACGTTCGGGAGAGAATAATCAAGGGGCTGAGTCAGGACTGTGCCATGGCCCGGATGTTCCGAAGCAAATCCGGATAGCCGTCCAGTACGCCGCGGAGCCGCTCGATGTCGAACATGGCGGCATGTTCCCTCAGGTGACGACCGTATTCATTCGCCAGCGGGACTGAATGTTCGGCTCCCAGTTCCTCCAGCCGAACGCCGAATGCCTCTATATCACGAAATATGTTCCCCTTGCGCACCGCCTCCCATTCGACACGGACGGGCCCTTCCAGGAGAGATGACAACGCCTGGATTCGTTCCCGGTCTTCCGGTCGGAGTTCCCGGGGTGGGGGATCTGTATAATCCGTTTTATTATCCGGTTTGCGAATTTCCTCCGGGGAAAGCACCCGGACCATCTCCCGGATGAGATCCGCCCGGAGCACCGGCTTCCGTAAATAGCCGTCAAACCGCATCCGTTTCGCCTTCTCCTCGTTCATTCCCAACGCGGAGGCGGTGAATGCGATGATCGGGATTGTGTGGGACGCCATGTTCTCCCGGATGCGCCGGGTGGCCTCGTACCCATCCATTACCGGCATTCGCAGGTCCATGAGGATGACATCGGGTTCGTACAGGCCCGCGAAGAACACCGCTTCCTCTCCGTTTTCCGCCTCGATGATCTCTATGCCGGAGCCGGAGAATACTTCGCGGACCAGGAGCCGATTGGATTCGACGTCATCAACCAGCAAAAGGCGCCTGGGGCCGGAAGGGAGGTCGGAAAGATCAAGGACTGGCGCGGATTCTCCGGGGCTTGGCACCACCAGGGAGCCGACCCTGACACCGGGCAGGACAAATTCGAAAGCGCTGCCCTTGCCGGGAATGCTCCGGACTGTCAGACGGCCCCGCATGAGCTCTACCAGCCGCCGGCTGATGGACAAGCCCAACCCGGTACCCCCATACTTCCGCGTGGACTGACCGTCGGACTGCCGGAACGGATCGAAGATGACCTCCCATGATTCTTCCGGAATGCCGATCCCGGTATCCTCCACCGTGATGGAGAGGTCCAGCACACTCCCTGTCTCGTCAAGAGCCTCGCCACATACCCGGGCGGAAACCCGGACGGAACCATGCTCCGTGAATTTGACCGCGTTTCCCACCAGATTAAAGAGAACCTGTCGCACCCGGACCTCGTCGAGGAGCAGTGTCCGCGGCAGGGAAGCGTCAACGTCCACATGGAAGGTCAGACCTTTCTGGGCGATACGGAGTTCGAACACCTGCCGCATTTCCTCGAAGAGGGAATGGGGATCTACATGCTCGTATCGGATGTCCATCATGCCCGCTTCGATTTTGGAGAGGTCCAGGATGTCGTTGATCATGGCCAGCAGACTCTTCCCGCCCGTCTTGATGGAGGCGAGATAACTTTTCTGACGGATATCATGAACAAGGGTGTCCAGAAGATCGGTGAACCCGATCACCGCATTCAGGGGTGTGCGGATCTCATGGCTCATGTTGGCCAGAAACTCGCTTTTGGCGCGGTTGGCTCCCTCCGCTATTTCAATGGCGCGGTTCAGTTCCTGCTCTATGCGCTTCCTTTCGGTGATATCGGCCAGGGCGATGAGTCCGGCGACCATTTCCCCCCGGGTGTTGTACACCGGCGCGCCGCTGACCAGCTCCCAGCGCTCCGTGCCGTCCTTCCGGATTACCCGCAGCTCCCGGTTGCGGATGACAACGCCCCGGAGCGTCTGCCAGAGCGGGTAGTCCCGCGGTCCGAGCCGCTCACCATCCGGGGTGAAAACCGACCAGGAAGGGTTGATCCCGAGGAGCGGAACTCCAATGTAGTCCGGCTCGTCCCCGATTCCCCAGAAATCGATGCAGGCCTGGTTGAGAATCCGCATTTTCATGTCCGGGTAGCTTACCAGCGCCATGGGATCAGGATTCTGCTCGAAAGCCGCCTCAAGGAGGGCTCGGGTGTTCTCCAGCTCTTTCTCCGCAAGCTTCCGCTCGGTGATGTCCCGGTTGATGCCGACCATGCGGAGCGGCTCGCCCCGGGAATCCCGGACAATATCCCCAACCGCATCAATATACCGGACCGAGCCGTCGGGAAGGATGATCCGTAATTCCGACCTGAACGGTTCTCCACCCTGCACCGCCATCTGAATCCGCCCGGTGGCCGTATCGTGGTCTTCGGGATGCAGCCGTGCCCTCCAGGCTTCAAACACGCCGGGAAATTCCTCTTTCCGAACATTGTATATCTCGTACATGGTATCGTCCCAGACCAGAACCCCGGTCCGGATATTCCAGTCCCAGATACCGATTTCACCGGCGCGGGCAGCCAGTGAGAGGCGCTCGGACAGCTTACGGACTTCTTCTTCGGCGTGACGGCGTTCGGTGACATCGCGGTTGATTCCGATCATGCGGACGGGGTTACCCTCCGCGTCTCTGACCACATCGGCAATGGTTTCAATCACCCGTTCCGTTCCATCATCCATGCGGATGCGGAATTCGGTGCGGTATTCCCGGACGCCCCTGAGTGCGGCCTGCACCAGTTCACGGTCCGCCTCCCGGTCCTCGGGATGTATCCGTTGGGTAAAGAGGTAGAGCGGGTTCCCCGGCGTATCCGGCGCGAACCCGTAAAGGGAGTACATGATCTCGTCCCATATCATGTCGCCGGTTCGAACATTCCAGTCCCAGATGCCGATTTCTCCGGAGCGGGTGGCCAGGGAGAGACGCTCGGAAAGCGTCCGGATCTCCTCCTCGACACGGCGATTTTCCGTGATATCGCGCGCCACTCCCACGATACGGTATATCCTGCCGCCGGAATCGCGCACCGGAACCAGGGTGGTGTGGAACAGCCCGTGGCCTGACGGGAGCTGCAACGCTTCCTCGTAACTGATCGGCAGACCGGTGGCGACACACCGGCGATAATTCGCGAGCACATTCTCCGCAAGATCCGGGGGGAGCGCTTCGTCCAAGAACTTACCGGCGACCTGCTCCGTATGCAGCCCGACCAGGCGTTCCTCGACAGGGTTGAACCGGTCGAAACGGAAGCGTCCATCAGGGGTCACATCAATAATGAATATACCATCCGAGGTGTTCTCGAACACCTCGCGGTACCGCTCCTCGCTCTCCCGGAGGGCTTCCTCCGAACGGCGCTGTTCGCTGATGTTCTGCACAAGCGCGGAATATCCCACCACGGTTCCCCGGGGACACCGGACCCTCCAGACGCGGTTGCGGACCTGAAACGCAGTTCCATCACGACGCACCAGTTCGATCTCGTACGGCTCGGTGTAGTCTTTGGTCCGGAATTGGTCGAGAACGTACCGGTCCTCCCACTCCAGCCAGTGTTCCGGAGTGTAGGCCCGGCGGGAGAGGGTTTGGAGTTCCTCCAGAGAGTACCCCAGCATGTTCAGGAACGCTTCGTTGGCATCAAGAACCGTGCCGCTCGGGTCCGTGATGAGCATTCCGTCGCGGCTCTGCCCGAAGAAAGACCGGTAGCGTTCTTCCCGGCGGTTCAGGTTGTTGAGTTCACTCTCCCGGTCCGCAAGCATCCGTTCCAGTTCGGCCAGCCGTACTTTCATTGCGGAGAGGTCCGCAGGGGAGTGCCCGTAGTCGGGCATGCCGGGATCCTGAGCGGTGTCATCTGGGTCGGGAGACATGCGGTGTTCCTTCGCGCGCGACTGGAACGGATGCGAAACGGCCGGGCGGCAGCCGCTCCGGGCCGGAATCCAGGGGAGACCGAACCATGAGCTGGATTATGAAGTTATGAAGTAACGTAATATGGCGGAAGAGAAGAGAATGAAACAAGAAAAAAATCAATGGGGGAGGGGGCTGACAGTGGTGAACAGGTGGTGAAAAACTAACTCACCCCTCATTCCCCTCTCTATCCTATAGAGGGGATGACTCGTTATCGGCTGTCTCAGTGCTCCCTGTGGCTCGATTTCCCCCTCTCTCTGGAGAGACGGGGTCCCCGGCCCTGTGGAACAGGGCTGGGGTGACAGAAGGGGGCCAGGGGGTGAGTTACCGGCCAGCACCTCCACTGACTATATTTAGAGCTCATGCGAGCCGGTTATTTTTCCTTATCTTTACGACAATGGGAACAAAGGGGTGAATTACCGGCCAGAGCCGCCGAGCTTCCCCGAAAGCCCAATTCACCCCTCTTTTTATGGTGAATCCCGAAGCATCTCCGTCCGGATTACTCACGGAATCCAAACAATAATGCCCGGGATATCCGGGGATTCACAAAAAAGGAAGCCGGGTGAGCAACGGAATTTAACATGAATACCATCATTCGCTAACCATACCCTAACCGGACTGGAATACATTATCACCCATACTGCGTGAGAATGGTTCGAGTGCAATTTTTCCGATCGGTTCAACCGGTTTTGTTCACTGTGGAGGACGTTATGCGGAAGGGATTCATCAGAATTGCGGTCCTGGCCATGACACTGGCGGGGATGGGGGTTTCGGGCAGCACCGAGGGGCAGATGCTTAACGGCGCGGGGGCGACATTCCCCTACCCGGTGTATTCCAAGTGGGCGTACCAGTACAACCAGACCACCGGTCTGAAACTCAACTACCAGTCCATCGGCTCCGGCGCGGGAATCGCGCAGATAAAGGCCGGCACCGTGGACTTCGGGGCCTCTGACGCCCCGCTGACAAAGGAAGAGCTGGATGCTTCCGGGCTGCTCCAGTTTCCCATGGTCATGGGCGGCGTAGTCCCGGTGGTCAATGTCGCGGGAATCGCTTCCGGGAAACTCCGGCTCACCCCGGACGCGCTTGCCGGAATTTTCCTCGGAAAAATCAAGACATGGAACGACCCCGCCATCCGGAAGTCCAATCCGGGGCTGAATCTCCCCTCCCGCGCCATCACCGTGGTGCACCGTTCCGATGGTTCCGGGACGACCTGGATTTTCACCAACTACCTGGACAAGGTTTCCCCCGAGTGGCATGCCTCGGTGGGCACGGACAAGGCGGTGAAATGGCCGGCCGGAGTGGGCGGCAAGGGAAATGAAGGAGTGGCGGCATATGTTCAGCGTCTCAACGGCTCCATCGGGTATGTGGAATTCGCCTATGCCCTCCAGAACAAAATGAACGCCGTTTCCCTGCAGAACAACGCGGGCGTCTTCGTGGCTCCCTCCATGGAAAGCTTCCAGGCGGCGGCCGCCAACGCGGACTGGGCCGGAACCCCCGGGTTTGCCGTGGTCCTGACCAATCAGCCCGGAGAGCAGAGCTGGCCCATTACCGGAGCTTCCTTCATCCTTGTTTACAAGAACCAGAAAAACGCCAAGACCGTTTCGGACATGCTCGGCTTCTTCGACTGGTGCTACCAGAACGGCGGCGAGGTCGCCGAATCCCTGGATTATGTCCCCATTCCCGCCCCGGTGGTGAAGCTTGTGGAAGACGCATGGGCCCGGGAAATTACCTGCGGCGGCAAACCGGCCTGGGCCGCGAAGTAACCGTCAGCCGGAATCTTCCCCCCTCGTCACGCGCCCCCGTTCCGTTCTCACCGGAGCGGGGGCGTTCCGTATGTACGCCCGCTCCCGAAACGAAACCCGGAATGGACCGGAAAGTCCGGCTCTCCGCCAAAAACCGGTTGTTCCGCGCCCGAAAAACGGGTATTTTTCAATTCTGGCCCCCGGGCCTCCCAGTACTCTCCAAACAGGCCGATTCATCCCCGAAAGGACCGGTATGCCCGACCCAGTTGAAATCTGGATGAGCATTGTGGGAATATCCATGGCCCTTGCCGGCCTTCCGCAGATCGCGCGCATCCTCAAACAGAACTCCAGCGAGGATGTGAGCGTGCTGATGTTTTCCATTTTCATCTTCGGGCAGGCCTGGTGGATCTGGTACGGATTCCGGGTGTCCAGTCTGAGCATCCAGCTCACCAACTCCGTCGGAATCGTCGTCAACACAATAATCGTCATCCTCATCCTGCGCTTCCGGATGGGGAGTCCGCGGTTGTAGGCCGATGCGGGTATCGGGTTGCGCCGGCAGGGCAGGGAATGTTCGCGTTCCACCGCTCCCGGTCAAGTCTCCGATATCAGTACAGGCCAGAGAGTCCGCCCAGGCGTCGCTGGAACGGTTGCCGCACTCTCCACGGAATATCCGTTAGATCTCCGGCTCCCCCAAAAGAGTAACGCACTCCCTGGCCCCTCTCTCCCCGGGCTTGTCATTCCCCAAGTTTTTTTTGAGGATGGGAGAAAGGGTACAGTTGATTGCTGTACGTGCGCCACACCTTTGATGTATCGTATAACTCTAAGTATCCCATAGAGTCATCCCCTTCTTTCACCCATGCAGGCAGAGCTTGCACGGGGCCCTCTCTCCCGAGGGAGGGGAACGAAGGGTGAGGTACTCTTTTGGGTGTTTACTGAAATGCACCTGCCAATCGACTCCGGTTCATTTCCCGTGCCGCCGTCCCCGCCGTTTTCACATCCCCAGGGAGGACTCCATGCTCCAGGTCCGCCGCTCCACACTTACAATCCTCTGCGCTCCCCTTACCATTATAGTGCTCTGTCTGTCCCTTTCCTGCCGGAACGGTTCCGGGCGGGACGACGCCGATTCCGGACCGGTGCAACCCTCCGCCGCACGTGTGGCCGGCCCGCTCAAGGTCACCCTCCGGCTGAACCGGGAAACCTATCCCCTTTCCGCATCCCTTCCCCTGACAGTCAGTGTCGCCAATCCCACCCGGGAGCCGGTCACCCGCACCTTCCCGACTTCGCAGCGGTTCGATGTCATCGTCCGGCGTGACGATGCGGAGGTATGGCGCTGGTCCGCGGACCGGTTTTTCGCGCAGGTGCTGACGGAGCACACGTTCCCGCCCGGCGACACGCTCTCCTGGACCGTGGACTGGGACCTTCGCGGTGCGGACGGGAATCGGGTCCCGCCGGGACGGTACGAAGCGGTGGGCGTGCTCACCGACCGGGAGGAGATTGTCACTCCGCCGGTGACATTCCGTATCGTCGAATAGGGACGCGTGAGGGTTTTTTGCTTTCCCGGGGAACGATTCCCCCCTATATTCGTCTTTCCGTGAGTACCAGTTTCCCGGAAGGATGACCGTCATGCGCCGACATCGTTCATATATTTACGCCACATCACTGCTCCTGGTCCTGCTCGCCGGATGCGCGGGTATCATTCCCATGCCCGCCGAAGTGGACGTCGCCAAAGCCAATGTCATACTGCGTGACAATTACGGCAATCCCGAACTGGTTGTCATTGATGTACGCTCTTCCAGGGAGTTCGACGAAGGACACCTCCAGAACGCCGTAAACATTCCGGTGGAATCCGCCTCCTTCCGTACCGAGGTGCGGCGGCTCAACCCCGCCCTGACCTATATCGTCTACTGCCTTTCCGGAAACCGCAGCATCGAAGCCCGCGACCTCATGAAGCAGATGGGATTCTCCCGGGTGGCGGCGATGACCGGCGGGTTTCAAGCCTGGAAACGCGCCGGGTTCCTGATCGAGCGAAAGCAGTGGTAGTTCTCCGCACCTTTCAGCGGCAAAACGCAGACCGGCCGGGGAAGGGCGGGGGCTTCGGCCTGCCCGAAAAGAGTAACTCACCCCTCGTTCCCATTGTCGTAAACATAAGCGATTTGTAGTGAACGGGTGACTTGTGGCGCAGGCCGGGAAATCTAACTCACCCCTCGTTCCCCTTGTATGTTACCAATGAGGCAGGAATGGAGTCCGGTCAAGGGTCATCCGGCAGTATCGGATGATT
>JAWLHT010000182.1:5073-10838 GCA_041690195.1 Candidatus Latescibacterota bacterium | reverse complement strand
TGCGAGCATTGCGAGGCCATACGTCGGGATTTCCTTCCCGGGTTTCTTGATCAGTATGGCGATCGGTTTCGTTTCGTTGAACTCGAAGTTTCTGAACCCGCACATTTCGATTCGCTCACGGCCATGGAATCGCGGCTTTCGTTTCCCGAAAGTCAGAAAGACTATCCTGCCGTATACTTCATGGGTACGCTTCTCGAAGGCGAGATTTCGGTCGGCACCCGTCTGGAGCCGCTGGTGAAAGTCTGGATAGCCAATCCGGATTCGATGGAGGCGCTCGACCGTGAGGTGATGTCCCGTAAAGCAGAAACGTTCGCTCCCGTTGCCGCCGATACGGCAAAACCGGTGCATATGGCCTACTTTTTCAAGCAGGGATGCAAGCAATGCAGCCGGGCCCGGGAGATCATTGACTGGCTGGAAACGAACCAGCCGTATGTGACGGTTCAGTCCTTCGATATCGCCGACCCGGAGAGCAAACGCATCGCCACCGCCCTGGGGCTGCGGTGCGCTGTGCCCCGTAACAGGCTCATGAGCACACCCATGTTTTATGCGGGCACGGAGTATGTTCTGACCGATGATATTTCCCGGGCACGCCTTTCCGAACTGGCCCTGGAACTCGGGAAAACCGGCGCGGAGCCAACCTGGGAAAACCTCTCCGCCGATGAAATTGCCGCTGCCGACGCGGTAATAGCCGAGACGTTCGATTCGCTGGCCCTGGCCGCGGTTGCGCTGGCGGCTCTTGGCGACGGTGTCAATCCCTGCGCTTTCGCCACCATCCTCTTCTTCGTGTCCTATCTGACCATGCTTCGCCGAAAACGGAAGGAGATACTGGCGGTCGGGGTATCCTTCGCCTTCGCGGTGTTTCTGACCTATTTCCTGGTCGGACTTGGCTTTCTCAATGTGGTGAAGAGCATCACCAACATAGACCTTCTCTCCAAGGTTATCTTCGGAGGAGCGGCCGCTCTTTGCGTGGTTTTCGGTTTTCTCAGCATCTATGACTATTTCAAAGCCCGGTCCGGGAATGTCTCGGAGATGACCCTGCAACTTCCCGCGTTTCTCAAACGGCGCATTCATTCCACCATCCGCGAACAGGCCCGTACCAAACGGCTGGTGCTCGGCTCTCTTACCGCCGGATTCACCGTGTCCATTCTCGAGTTCGCCTGCACCGGCCAGGTCTATCTACCCACCATCACCTATATGGCAAGCCGTAAGGCCTCGGCGGTGGGCTATCTGCTTCTCTATAATGTGCTTTTTATCCTGCCGCTTCTCTTCGTGTTTGGAATCGTGTACTTCGGGGTATCCTCACAGGTTATCGCCAATATCATGGAGCGGAAGGTCGGCGCGGTGAAACTGGTGCTCGCCGGGGTCTTTTTTGTGGTTGGAGGACTGCTGTTCTGGTCGGTGATGTCTTGAAAAACCTGGCGATACGGGCCGGAGCGGTGACGCATGCGTGAAATAGTTTCGGTATCGCGGCGAACAGACATTCCGGCATTCTACCTCGACTGGTTCCTGGA
The DNA here is from genome assembly GCA_041690195.1 of Candidatus Latescibacterota bacterium. GTDB lineage: Bacteria > Latescibacterota > Latescibacteria > Latescibacterales > Latescibacteraceae > JAWLHT01. Next base: position 9,327 of record JAWLHT010000182.1, on the reverse strand, counting down.
TTGTCTGCTGCGGGGCCATGCCGAGGTACGCAATCCGTATTCGGGGAGGGTGTCCCGGGTGGAACTGGCTCCGGAATATGTGCATACGTTTGTGTTCTGGTCCAAGAATTTCCGCGGTCTGCTCCGTAACGCGGATACGCTCCGTTCCTATCACCCCTATTTTCTCTTTACCATAAACGACATGCCGGATTGGGAGCCGGGAGTTCCTTCGCTTTCTGAACGGTTGGACCAGGTCCGCGAACTCGCCGCGCGGTATGGTCCGGAGCGTATCGGATGGCGGTTCGATCCGGTAGTGTTCCGTGAAAAGGGTCCGGTCATGACCACGGACCACTTTCGCCGTATCGGAGAACCCCTGGCCGAATCAGGTGTGCGTCGCGTGATCTTTTCTTTCCTGGACCTCTACGGCAAGGTGAAGATTCGGAACAATCGGATTGGGCTGGGCATCGTTGACCCTCCGTCCTGGGTGAAGTGTGAGTATGCCGCCGGACTGGCCGTCGCAGCTTCCGAACTGGGGCTTTCCCTTGAAAGCTGCTGTGAGGGACTCGCCGGCGTGGAAGGAGTGATGCCGTCCGCATGCATTGACGGCGTTCTGCTTTCCCGGCTTGCCGGCGAGCCTTCCAGAAAGGGAAAAGACTCCGGCCAGCGGCCGTCCTGCCGCTGCACGGTGAGCCGGGATATCGGTTCCTACCAGCGGATGCCCTGTCCGCATGGTTGTCTGTACTGCTACGCCAATCCCTGTCTTTCTCAGGAAAGGGGGTGTTCATGAAGCTGTTCCGGCGCTTTGTCCGGTTTCTTCTTCTCCTCCCGTTCTGCTGGTTTCTCTTCGTTTGCGGTCGTAATGAGACACCGGTCGAATTCCCGGACCCGGTGACCTTCGCTGTATTCGGGAACGCCGGACTCGCCCTGGATAACGGTCTGGAGTTTGGAGTGCTTACCGCGGCGGTGAACCGGGCCGGTGCAGAGTTCGCAGTCGACATCGGCAACCGGCTTCCCCCCGGGATTCCTTCCGCCGGTATCGAAGCACTTTGGGACGAGGTCGACAGGGAACGGGAGAAATTTGTCGTTCCCGTTTATCCCGTAGCCGGTGCAAACGATGTTTTTGATTCCAGGAGCGATGTGGTCTACACCGGCCGCTACGGCCCTCCCTGGTACTCCTTCCGTCGGGGCGGAGTGTATTTCGCTGTTCTGCACACGGGTGACGAATCATACCGTCACGGATTCGGCGTCGCACCCCGGCTCGGCAACGGACAGCTCGCCTGGCTGCGGGATCTGTCACGGGGCGTGGGGAGTGCGCCCCTGGTTATTCTTATGCACCACCCGCTCTGGAATGACGCACCTGCGCTCTGGCGGGAAGAGTTGTTGCCAGCGGTTCGTTCCGCCCGTACGGTGCTCGCGATTGCCGGTTCGACTGAAGGACTTTGCGACTGGGGAACAGTCGACGGGATCCGGGCGGTAACCACGGGATGTACCGGACCGGTCGACGGAAAGGGAATCGGGCTGTTCCCCCACGCTCTGCTGGTGACTGTGGGAGAGAAGGATGTTTCCTTTCAGTTTATCGAGCCTGACGGCGGTTTGCGTGACGGCATTCCGGTGAATCGTGATACCGTGGACGGAATAGGCCGGGTGCTTCGTCAGTTGAATATTCCGCCGATCGACACCGACAGCCGGTGGCGGGCAGGACAAACGTACGACATGAAGATTTCCAATCCTCTGGCGGAGCGGGTGTCCGGAGAGGTGGTGTTCCGGGCGTTCGGGGGAACGGACTGGACCATCCGTCCCGGAGAGCATCGTTTCGACCTGGAGCCGGGGTCTTCGGCCACTCTCCATCTGGATATCCGCGGAATGCCGCCGGAACTCGCTCCGCAGCCGGTGTATCACATTACGGCGCGTGTTGGCGATGTGGTCGTTCTTGACCGGGAAGAAACGGTAAAGGTGAAAATCCCCGGTCCAAGGACGGGGAAAACCGTGCCGGTGGAGATTCATACCGCTGACCGGATTCCCTGGGATTTCGATGGGACGCCGGTACGGATTCCGGTAGATGTTGAAGGCGCCGATCTGTGCGGACGTCTGGCGGTATACCGTGGAGAAGGGACCGATTTAACTGAATGTCTGCACATATCTCCCCTCCGGGATTACCGGCCGGGTATGAACGAGTTTGTCTGGAACGGACGAGACATTGATGGTTATCCGGTGACCGGGGGACCTCTGTCATTCCTCGTGTACGCTTACAACAAGACGGCGCCGGTCACCTGGGTCGCCAATGGACCTCCCGGAGCGGGGGGGACGTTCATGGTGGAACGTCGTCCAGCCGGATTGACCGGACTGACCCACTCCGGCCAAACGCTCCTCGAAATCCGGATCGGTGGTACGATGGGAGAACCGCACGCCGAACCGGCTGGTGAACTGGATGGATTGCTCGGTGGGCTCGCCCCCATAGGAATCGCCCGGGATGGTGTCAGACGCATTTTCTTTTCAACTCCTTTCGGCCTGGCCGCAGCCTACACCAGTGGAGGAATTCTCCGTCCCGACATTACCTTCGCCGATAACGGTTATCTTCGTCTCGTTGGGTACCGTGGACGGGAAGTCGGCAGCCCGGTATACGGCGGCGGACATCTCTACCTGCCGCTTGGCGGGGGGGTGGGCCGGGGACCCCTAGTACTTGTCGTCGACGGCGCATCCGGGGAGATAGAAGGTGAAATCGATCTGGAGCAGTACTACGCCGAGTCAGCGGAGCCACCCGTACTTGCGGCGGATGAAGGGAGACTCTGGGCTGCCCATCCCTCTGAAGATCCGGTCCTGTGCCTGACGCCCGAGGGAGAAGTTCTCTGGGCAAACGAGCCGGGAGACGATATCGGCGACCGGGATGCGGACGGGCGCACCTTCATTCACGGTGTCGGGCTGGACCGGTTCGGCAATGCCTATGTCTGTTCTCCCGGCACTTCCGCGCGGTGCGGTGTGATTGCTCCGGACGGCCGTGGACTTTTTCGGGTTATTCTGGTACAACTTCCGGGTCTGAGGGTGAGTTCGGTGTGGCCCATGATCGAGGAAAAGCCATCCGATGGCCTCTATTTCGTCACCCGGGGGGGAGACCGTCCCTACGTGTTTCATGTGCCGTACACCATCCGGCACGGGGAAATCGCCCGGTAATCCGGTGCGGGCGAGTTTCACGCCGAAACGTTGGCCGGCCATACCCGGTGCCCGTAATATTGAGTTCGTACCTGTGCTCTGTTCTGTTTATGATTATCCTCGGTTTTCGCGGGGACATGAGAATGAGAAGTGAAGAGAAGGGACAAAGGCACGGAGGCGTCAAGGGAAAAGACGGGTTGGAGCGGACGCTCCGGCATTGATGTCCCGTGGCTCACTGGCTTCTTTTTTCCCGGGAACTCCCGTTCCAGGCGTTTGCCCATGCCAATACGCGAATCGCCTGTTTTTCTTTGATTCCCTGCGCGATTCCATTATCTTACAATCGCCATGACACACCATAAGCCAAACTTTGAAAATATACACATCGTACTGGTGGAGCCCCAGGTTCCCGGCAATGTGGGAGCAGTGGCCCGCGCCATGAAGAACATGGGGTTGAGCCGCCTGGTGCTGGTCAATCCCTGGTTTCGCGGTCATCCGCAGGCCCGGTACATGGCCCATGCCAGCGAAGATGTGCTGGATAACGCCCGGGTGTTCGATAGTCTCCGGGAAGCGGTAGCCGATTCGGTCCTGGTGGTCGGGACTTCACAGCGGAGGCGTACCGCGGTTCCCTTCGTGAACCCGAAGAAGATGGCGCCGAGAGTTCTGGAGAACACACTCTCCGGACCGGTATCCATTCTCTTCGGCCGTGAGGACCGGGGCCTGCTGAACGACGAGATCAAGCTCTGTCAGCTCCTGGTCACCATTCCCTCGTCCAAGGCCCAGCCGTCGCTCAACCTCTCGCAGGCGGTCATGGTGATCGCGTATGAACTGTACTCGACGGTTCATCCCGGCGCCTCCTCACCGCTCGATCTTGCTCCTGCCGAGGAACTGGAGCAGATGTTTGAGCATCTGGAGCGTTCGCTCACCACCCTGGGCTTCCGTGAATGGAACGACGGCGAAAATTATCTCAAATCCCTGCGGCGGGTATTTTCCCGGACCAGGATGGAACGCAGGGATATCGCCGCAATCCACAAGCTGTGCGGTGAGATCGACCGGTACGCTCGACGGGTGCGTGCAGAACTGGAAGCGGAGAAGGGGAAATGAGCGAACGGGCGAGGATGGAAATCGCGG
>JAWLHT010000182.1:0-5063 GCA_041690195.1 Candidatus Latescibacterota bacterium | reverse complement strand
ATCCGCTCGGTACCGGAAACCCCAGTGTATCCCGTGAAGTTTCCCGAATCTTTGAGGTTCTGGAACGGTGTGGTCTGGAGTACCAGCTTACGGTCATGGGTACGGTAGTCGAGGGGACCGTTGACGAACTCTTCGCGTTGGCCCGGGAACTGCACTCGACGCTCTTTTCCGATACCGTTCGACGGGTCGTTACGGTTATGAGAATAGACGACAGGCGGTCGGAATGATGGAAGGCTCTCACGGTTCGTGCGTTCCTCACCCCAACTGAAACCGATGCCCCTGCCCGCAAAAGACCTTATGACCGGTTATCTCCCGGTTGTCCGCTGGATGCTCATCCTGCGTCCCGCCGTGGTGACCTCAACCCTCGGTGTGGCCCTGCTTATTCTGCCGCCCGGATTCATTGATAAGTACCCCATCGGGGTGGTGGTGTTCGGTTCCTATCTCCTTACTTTTCTGTATTGGCTCACCCAGCGGTTTTCCGGCGTTTCCCGCTCCCTGCTCGCATCCCAGATAACCTTCGATATTTTTATCATCACTATTATCATCCACTATACCGGCGGGTATGATTCCTCGTTCGTCGGTTTCTATTTTCTCTCGATTATGTGCGCATCGCTTTTCTTTCGGCGCATGGTGACCTTCCTTTTCTCCCTGCTCGCTGTGGCTGTCTATGTTTCGTACCTCATCGCCGCCGGATACGCTTTCGGCGATTCGCTCTCCAATTCCGCCATACGCCAGGGCGTCTATCTGCAGGCGTTCCTGTACAGTGTGCTCATGATCGCGGTGGCGCTCTTTTCGAGCTACTATTCCGAACGGATGATCCGCAAGGATACCGCCCTCTCCAGCGCCTTGCGGCTGCTTCGGGATGCCCGCCTGGATACCTCCGATATTCTCCAGAGTATGAATAACGGGCTCATCGCATTCGATATGTCCGGGCGCATTATGTATCTGAATCGGGCGGCCATGGACATTCTCCGGATCGAACGGGTGAACGGGGGGCGATATGACGAACTTCTCCTGGACCGGGCCAGCGAACTGGTGGAGATCATTCATCGTGAACTCAACGAAAAATCGGCCGGAACGGATGAGGAAATCGAGATCATTGACCGGAGCGGAGCGCCGGTTCCCATCGGTCTCACCACAGTGCCCCTCCATGACACCGACGGAAGCCGGAGGGGGCTGATTGTCAATTTCAAGGATCTCACCGAAAAGCGGAAACTTATTGAGATGCTTCGCCAGTCGGACAGAATGGCGGCGGTCGGTGAGTTGTCCGCGGCAATCGCCCATGAGATCCGGAATCCCCTTGCCTCGATCTGCAACGCTTCAGAATTACTCGCGGATGAAACCGTCGACCGGAATGAACCGGTCTCGCGTCTCGTGGGAATCATTGAGCGCGAATCGGAGCGTCTCCAGCGGATTACCACCGAGTTTCTCAATTTCACCCGCCTCAAGTCTCCCGAAACACAACAAATCCGCCTGAAAACCTTTGTTGAAGAAGTTCTGCTTCTCATAAAAAACGATCCCCGGGCTTCGAATGGGGTAATCATACGAAGCGACATACCGGGCGATCCGGTAATACGTTTCGATCCCGATCATCTTCAGCAACTGCTAATTAACGTACTCATCAACAGTCTCGATGCCCTGCAGGGGAACGGAAAAATTGAAATCGGACTGGAGCGGATGCTTGTACCTGCCGATAGGTATGTAAGGATGGTGATCTCAGACACCGGGCCGGGATTTCCCGGGGAATCCATCGGCAGTGTTTTTGAGCCGTTCTTTTCCACCAAAAAGGGGGGGACCGGACTCGGGCTGGCGTTGGTGCGAAAAATGGTGATTGCCAATCATGGAAGGGTATATGCGATAAACCAGGCGGGCGGGGGAGCGCAAATCGCTTTGGACATCCCACTGAACGGAGCGGAGAATGTCGAAGAGGATTCTGGTTGTTGATGACGAAATGAGTATGCGGGATACGTTGCAGATCATGCTGGAAAAGGAAGGATTCCATGTTGACATGGCTGAGAACGGGCGGGAAGCTCTCAGCCGGGTCGAACGGTGTGATTATGACCTTGTGGTTACCGATCTCAAGATGCCGGAACTCGACGGGATCGGTCTGGTCGAATCCTTTCGCCAGCGGAGTGGGACGCCCATCATTATCATGACCGCCTACGCCACCAAGGATCAGGCCATCCGCGCCCTGAATCTGGGCGCCACCTTCTTCGTGGAGAAACCTTTCCGCCGTCAGGAGTTCATGTCCTTTGTCCAGCGGGCGCTTGCTTCCGGGGCGGATTCCAGTGAGACACAGCCTGCCAGGCAGGACGGACCTCGTCCGCCCGCGCTGGAGCAGATGATAGGCAATTCTCCGGCGATAAGTGCAATACGGGAACTCATACGCACCGTGGCCTCAACGGAATCCACCGTGCTCATTACCGGTGAGAGCGGAACCGGCAAGGAAATCGTGGCCCGGGCCATTCACGACCATTCTTCCCGTTCCGGCGGACCGTTTGTGGCCATCAACTGCGGCGCGATTCCGGGTGAACTCCTGGAAAGCGAATTGTTTGGGCATGTGAAAGGCTCCTTCACGGGGGCAATCCGCGATAAGGTCGGTCTGATGGAACTGGCAGACGGCGGCACGTTTTTTCTGGACGAGGTGGGCAATACCGCTCCACCAATCCAGATGAAGATTCTCCGTGCCGTTCAAGAACGGGAGGTCATGCCGGTTGGAGGGAACTCACCCCGTAAGGTGGATTTCCGCCTGGTCGCCGCGACAAACGAGAACCTGGATGAGGCGGTAGTACAGAACCGGTTCCGCAAGGATCTTTACTATCGTCTGAATGTCATCAATATTCATCTTCCTCCACTGCGGGAGCGCGCCGAGGACATCGAATCTCTATTCCGGCATTTTATCGCCCAGAAGGACAAGACCGGACGGGCTTCCCGGGCGGCTGACGATCCCCGTCTCATGGAGATTCTGCGCGGATACGCCTGGCCCGGGAACATCCGGGAACTGGAAAATATCGTGGAACGTCTCGTGGCCTTCTCCACGACCGGCCGGAGCGGGGTGGACTTGCTCCCGGACCATATCAAAAAGCCCTCACCGAAAAGCATCATCTGCGAGGACTCCAACCCCATTCCGACCATGGATGATGTAGAGCGGGCCTATATCCACTGGGTGCTCACCCAGCAGGGCGGCCAGAAGCAGAAAGCCGCGGAGATCCTTGGCATTGGTCGCTCGACCCTGGACCGCAAGATTGAGAAGTACGGGCTGTAGCGCCATTTGATGTCTGTGGGGCAAATCGAGGATGAAAGTCATACTCCGCTTTCGGGAGAGAATGCCAGGGGCGAATGACTTCCCGGAGATGCGCGCCCTTTCCCCGAAACCGGATTTCTGATCGTACATTTGTGCCATTCCGATACGGGATGTCTCACTCCGGCCGCATAGAACGGAATGTGGCGCTCACCGCTAAAATGACTCCAATCTCCGCAAAGCACTGGCAGAACGCCCGGTTTTTAGCAGCAGGATTATCTGGAAAGCCAGTTGGCACGATAAATGCAATACTGATGGTTAAACGATAAAAACCGACGTAACGCGGGATTCTCCCATGAAAAGGAAAACAGACCGGCAGCGTGGCTTCACCTTGGTCGAGCTCATGATTGTGGTCGTGATCGTGGGAATCCTCGCCTCGATCGCCGTCCCGAAATTCAGCGCGGTGGTGGCCCGCTCCAAGCTGACCGAACTCAAAAACGGCCTCTGGCACATCGTGAACCTGGAAAAGGCCTACAATCACGCCTACGACCGGTACGAGGAGTTCGCGTATGGCGAGAGCAGCCCCATGCTTGGTTTCAATCAGCCGGAGACCAGCCATTTCACCTATGCGTTTGTTGTGGCGGATACAGCGGCGTACGGGATGGAAAAGGGGGCCGCGCACGATGTCAATTTCGACGAGGACGGCAATGACGGGCTTTTTGTGAGTGTAACCGCACGGGAAGGTGTGATCAGCGGCTCAGCCGGAGATGATTTCGCGTGGTAACCGGACTGTTCGTCTGCGCCAATTTGAAGAGCGCGTGTGTCATAATGGACAAAAAACCGGAATGGGCCCGAAAGGCCGGGAGGGTTGATGGCTGGTAAGATAAAGCAGGACAAGTATTAGTGTGAAACTCTAAAAACTGGCATGTGATTTGCAAAAATATTCACCGAAAGTGTTGAGCGAGTCAAGCAGTCACCGGGCCGGGCGCCGAAAGGAGTTCCGGACCAAAACCAACCAAAGGAGGCGTCACATGTTCCGCAGAAACGAGAAGGGCTTCACCCTGGTTGAACTCATGATCGTGGTCGTGATCATCGGCATTCTCGCCGCCATCGCCATTCCCAAGTTCACCAACATGATCGGAAAGACCAAGACCGCCGAAGCGAAAACGATTCTCGGCCAGATCATCAGCCTGGAAACCACCTACTGGAATACCAACAGCTCCTATGTGGACTTCGCCGATGGCGATAACTGCCCCGAAATCGGCTTCACCGTGCCGACCGGAGCGAATGTCCGCTTCACCTACTCTTTCGCGGATTCTCTTGCCACCGCCACCGAAGCGGTTGACACGAACGGCGACGGCGCTACGGACGATACGCTCATTCTTTCGGTAACCCAAAACAAAACCAATGGCGCCGGCACCGCCGGTGACCCGCTTACCTGGTAATTCGGTTTAACAGGCATCGCAGTACCCTCCAGCAGGAAAAGCGAACGGCCGGAAACCCCCTCCGGCCGTTCGCTCTTTTACATGCTTGTCGGTTGAATCCGGGATTCCTGAAAAGAGTAACTCACCCCGGTTCTCCCTCTCTACCCGAGAGTCGGTGGCCCTAACCCCGGGTTCCAGGGTTGGGGTGACAGAAGGGGACCGAGGGGCATTGTCGTAAAGATAAGCGGTGAAACTGGAACGGATGTATCGTATGGGCACTCACGGGGAGCTGAACCCCCTGTCCTTCGGACATCCCCCTTCTGGCACCCATCACCGATTCGGAGAATCGGCGATGGGACCCGCCTTGGGGGACAACTGATAAATCTTCCACAGCAGGG
>JAWLHT010000181.1:0-10845 GCA_041690195.1 Candidatus Latescibacterota bacterium | reverse complement strand
GCCCACCACATTTCCCACGGCAATGTCCCGCTCGCCCCGGACCGCTGCCACCACCGAGGTGGCGACTTCCGGCAGAGAGGTTCCGGCCGCCACAATGGTCAAACCGACAATGAGTTCGCTCACCCCGAGACTCCGGGCAATGGATACCGCGCTTTCGACCAGCCAATGGGAGCCGAGTACGAGCAGTCCGAGACCGGCGAACACCATCCCCGCGTTGATTACCCACGCGAAGCCGGACACGGGAGCCATGGAAGCATATTCGCGTTCAAACTCCGGGCTTGTTTCTCCTGCCGCTCTACGGCTGCTGTAAATCAGGAAAACAGTGTAGGTGATTATCCCGGCAAAGAGGAAAGCGCCGTCAATCCTGCCGATGCTCCCATCCGCCCCCAGCGCCAGCATCAGCACGGACGCCGCAATCATGAGCGGGACATCGAGCCTGACGAGCTGCTGACAAACGGCAAGGGGAATGATGAGCGCGGAAAGGCCAAGAATGAACAGCACATTGAAGATATTGCTGCCCACCACGTTTCCCACTGCGATATCCGCCTGGCCCGCCAACGCCGATTGGACGCTCACCGCCAGTTCCGGCGAACTGGTACCGAACGCGACCACGGTCAGGCCGATAACCAGAGGGGGTATCCCGAATGCGGCGGCAAGATGGGAGGCCCCGCGAACCAGCAACTCCGCTCCGGAGATAAGAAAAACAAGCCCGATGAGAAGCATGATAATGGTCATGATACGCCCATTTGTGGACAATCATTCTCTGGTTAATCCGATGCTGCTCCTTCCGGGGCCATCGATTCGGATATCCGCATCTTCACTGCAAAGGATCGCTCACCACGACAAGATTCACCTCATACACCTTGTTCAGATTTTCGGTCGGTGTCGCGGCGTACCGAAGGGCACGGATTTGACGTCCCTTTTCGCTCCCGAAATCGGTGAACGGGATATTGCAAACCAGATACAGGTTGCCGTCACGTCCGACCTCAAGCCCCTGACAATACTCGGGGCGCCGGCCGTCTTCGAGTTGAATCGGTCCATGATCGGTATACCGGCGTTCCATCAGGTCATAGGTTACCAGGCGCAGCGAAGTCGAACTCTCGTTTATACCGGAAACAGGTGCAGTTGCCACACCGTTGGCATAGTACACCACCCGGCCGTCGGGAGAGAGTTCAAAGGCCAGAGAGCCGCGCATGAGCTCTCCCGATTTCCGCATGGGCCCAATGGCAACACGGTCGAGGATTTCCAGTTCGCCGCTTTTCGGGTCCCAGGAAAAGAGGTACTCCCCGTAGAAAGTCACCCCGACAAATCGTCCGAGCGCTTCGCTCCAGCGTATGGAGCGCCAGTTGGCGTTGTCATCGGGATTACCGCGTTCCCGAACCTGGAGAGCGGGCCGGGCGAAACTCTGATTACTGACCAGTTCCACCGTATCGGTTGAGAAGTTGTACCGGCTTACTGTTTCATCCAGGTTCCACCAGTACACATTCCCGTCACGGGGGTCCACCGCGAGCGAACGCGGAACACCGCCGGTCTCGACAGAATTCACATAGGAATGCCCCACGACCGCCGGTCCGAACGATTTCGTGCGTCCGGAACGGATATCGTAATAGATGAAGATGGCCGAGGGCCAGGTGAGCGCGTACAGGCGTCCGCGGGATTTGTCCATGGAGAGGGCAACCAGCCCTTCCTCGGACGCACCGATGCCGAGATCCCCGAGCGTTCCGGCTTTCAGGTTCCAGTTCAGGAAATGCCCGCCGGGATACGGTCCGTGGTCCTGAAGACCTCCGCGGCCATAAAGCCCAACATGGGTGCCGAACCAGAGCTTTCCGTCATGTTCGAAAAGATCGCAATGCACCTTTCCCTGGGGAATGTTTTTGGCGCCGTCCTCGCCAAGCATTCCGCCGATATCCGCGAGGGTGCGGACCTCGCCGGTTTTCGGGTCGTACCGGAAGAGATTGACGTGACGGTCACGATGATGGGTGCAGATAGCGTAATAGACGAAACCATCGGATGCATGCACCACGGCATGATAATTTGAATCACCTTCGGAGAACCCCGCTTCAGCCATCTTCCCGATGAGCGGTTTTTCCCGATACATCGCACCGCTCCGTGCGTCGGCGATGGAAGCCAGCAGCAAACAAAAGATTGCCAAAGAAAAGATTCGAATCATACCCAACCCCCGGAACTCTCAACCGGCATTCAACCCGGTTATGGAAGCAACCGACTCCGACATTCGGAATTCGGTTTGGGTCTTTTCAGAACCCCACCCGGTCCACGCACCATCCGAGCCATTCGAAGTACCCGCCGGAAGCGCCGCCCCAGTTGTAGCTCATGAAATATTTGGGATACCATCCACGGCCGGTCATGGATTGCACCATCTGTACCTGAAAAGCGCCGTAAACGATGCTGTTGACCAGGGAGCCCATGAGCGCGATCCGGTTGTCATGACCCGGGATATTGAAAACGCCATATCCTTCCGGGCTGAGATTGTCAAAATAAACATCGGCGAGCTTTTTCAGCTCGGTCTGGCCGGCGGAGCCGGAAGCGATAATCCAAACGCCTTTTTCCTTCGCCTGACGGGCTTCCCGAATCATGGCCGTAGCGATGCTGTCCGCAACCTCGGCCACATACAGAATATCGCCGGCCTTCATCTTGTCTTTGGGGAAATGATTGGTGAAAACCAAGCCCATGGAGGCTCCGGCGGCATCGCAGTAGACACTCTTCGGCGAAGAGAGCACCCACATGCGGGCGCCGTTGCCCACTTTTACCGCCGCCTGGTCGGCGGCGGACCAGATGGTTTCCCGCTGGGACTGAAAAATGGCATCGAGCCGCTCCATGAGCGTGTCGTGATACCGCGCCGCATAGCGGAGCGCCGGAGCATCCGGGTTCCTCATCTTGTCCGCGACCTCCGACACGACATACCAGTACAGGGCGATCATAAAATTGCCCACCCCGGCGCCAACCTTCATTTCCGGGATATACGGCATGCTCACCAGCCCAACCTGTCCAGGAACCTCGGAGACAATGACCTCGCTGGAAATGTCTTCCAGTTCCATATCCTTGAAGTTCGGCTTTTTGTCCTTGTTGTCCTGCTCCGGGAATGACTTGTGACGGAAGTAGCTGTTGGTGACGCCGACGACGTAAACACCGCGCTTGTGGGCCGCGACTGTCTGCTCGTTAATGAAGTTGGTAATGAGCATATCCCGAGGCCCAAGGGCGTCAATGGCCGCTTTCTGCCCGCTGAACTCGCAAGCGGAGATCATGCCCCCTCCAGGGAGGCAGGGCAGTGTGGGTTCGACCTCATAGATATTGGAATGTCCCGCGGTGCAGTCCCAGATTACCTTGTTTCCGGACCGGAGCGTCTCGGCGGCCCGAATGGCGACCCTCCCGATCTGGTCCTTCCGCAAATCCCACATCCGGTTCAGGACCCGTACCGATTCCCGATAGTACTCTTCACCGCAATCAATCCGCTCCGCCCCGGCATTCCGCACACCTGCGGATTTCACCGTTTGCGCGTGCGCCACCGAACCGGCGGAGATTGCCGCCGCGAAACAGAGACATCCCGCCGCCCAAATCATATTCCGCATGCCAGTGCTCCTTAATCCATAATGGATGTCGTTTCCATGACACTGTACCAAGGTAAGATGCGTCCATGACTTCCGGCGTGCAAGCGGAAAACATCGCCCCGGAGCATCAGGGACAAAACCTCTCTCTCCCTGCCGGTTGTTTCACTGGAAGGACTTGTTCCGTTCGACGGCTTTTTTTCCTTTCGTGGAATTCCCGGGAGATGTATCTTACTTCTTGCATTCCGGAGATTTCAACCGCGTTTTCCCCTTTCCCCCTGTCATCCAATGAATATTGCACACCCGGACAGTCCGCGCGACACATCCCGCCCCCCCCTGTTATCCTTTATGTTGCGGGTTGCCGGCATGATGCTCCGGTTCAGGCCGGGAATACTCCTGGCGGGACTATGCCTTACTTATGTTTCGGCTTCGCCATTTCCGATCGGGCCGCATTCCTCCGTGCGGTTTGAGCGAACCTCCATCGAGGAAGGATTGTCCCAGAGCACGATATTCTGTATCCTCCGGGACAGCAGGGGGTTTCTCTGGTTCGGCACAGAAGATGGTTTAAATCTCTGGGACGGCTATACATTTACCGTTTTCCGGAACACCCCGTTCGATTCCCTCTCTCTTTCCAGCAACACCGTTCTCTCTCTCTACGAGGCCCCAGACGGCGCGGTCTGGGTTGGAACCTCATCCGGAGGACTCAACCGGCTGGATCGTGAAACGGGACGGTTCACCCGTTTTCCCATGGAGTCACCACAGCCCGCCACAACGGGAGAATACTCGGTCACCGCCATCGTTCCGGATCCGGACGGCAGTTTATGGATCGGGACGATTGCCAGCGGGTTGTGTCGGTTCGAACCGGAGACAGGTCAATTCGCCCGGTTTACACACGATGACACCGATATGCTGAGCACAGGAAGCGACCGTGTGTTCGCCCTTGTGAGGGATCCATCCGGCCCGCTTTGGGTGGGTACGAGCCGGGGACTCTACCGGTTTGCCCCGGACAGCGGGACGTTCACCCGCTGTTATTACGATTCAAGCGGCACATCCCAGCCCAAAGGGACAGGAGTACACGCCTTGTACATGGATCGGGGAAAAACACTCTGGGTCGGCACGGCCTCCGGTCTTGGGCGGCTCGACCCGGGCGCCGGGCGGATATCCATATCGAATACCGGGGACAAGCTGTCATCCGCCAACATCCGCTCCATTCTGGAAGACCGTCACGGCTGCCTTTGGGCGGGCACGTGGGGAAAAGGGCTCTCCCGGACCGATCCGGTCACCGGGAAAACGGACTGGTATCGTTACAGCCCGTCCAACAACGCCAGCCTCAGCAGCGATATCGTTGTTTCGCTCTACGAGGACAGTTTCGGGAATATTTTGGCGGGTACCGTCTACGGCGGCCTGAACATGGTCCGGCACACCGACGCCCGGTTTTCCCACACCGCAAACGAACCGGACAACCCCGAAAGCCTCCGTAGCAGCCAGGTCTGGTCGATTCTCGAGGACCGGGAAGGCATGCTCTGGGCAGGCACCCTGTTCGGGGGTGTATCGCGCATGGACCGGAAACGAAGGCAGTTCACCCATTATCTCCACAACCCCAACGCCGCGAACGGGATCAGCGATAACACCGTGATGACGCTCATGGAGGATTCCGCGGGCGACATATGGATTGGAACGGACGGCAACGGACTGGACCGGTATATCAGAAAAACGGGGAAGTTCCGCCACTATCCCTCCGACCCGGCAGATTCCACCAGTCTCAGCGGCGGATTCGTCTGGACCATTTTCGAAGACAAAAACGGTTATTACTGGGTCGGGACCTCCAACGGCCTGAACAGGCTCGACCCGAAAACCGGCCGCAGTATCCGTTACCGCCACATCCCCGGTGATCCACATTCCCTGAGCAGCAATCATGTCACCTATCTCTTCGAAACCAGGGCCGGAACGTTCTGGGTGGGCACAACCGCCGGCCTGAACCGCATGGACCGGGCAACCGGTACGTTCACCCGTTACATGAACGATCCGGCGGATTCCACCAGCCTGAGTTACAACCGTATCTGGTGCATTCACGAAGACCGTGAAGGTCGTCTCTGGATCGGCACCTGGGGCGGAGGACTGAACCGGTATATTCCTGAAACCGGCTCCTTCATCCACTACACGGAGCGGGACGGACTTGTCAACAACACCGTGTATGCCATCCTTGAAGATGCGTCGGGCAATCTCTGGATGAGCACCAACCGCGGGATTTCCTGTTTTGATCCCCGAACGGAGTCATTCGGGAATTACACCGCGGAAGACGGGCTCCTGAACACGGAGTTCAACGCCAAAGCCGCACTGCGCACCAGGGACGGGGAAATGTTTTTCGGGGGAACGAACGGCATTACGCATTTTTTCCCGGAAACCCTCTCCACCGGAGGTCTTGCCCCGCCGGTGGAGATCACCTCGGTCCTTGTAGCTCATCGTCCCTACTTTCCGGGAATCGGACTGCCGGAAGGAGGAACCGTTCGGGTCGGCCACGACGAAACGAACATTTCGTTTGAATTCGCAGCGCTGGATTTCACCTCGCCGCGTCAGAATCATTACGCTTATCGCCTGGAGGGTTTCGACCCGGAATGGGTAGACGCGGAAAACCGCCGGTTCGCCACCTATACCCGGCTGGAGCCGGGAACCTACACCTTCCGGGTGCGCGGAACGAGCAGCGACGGCGCGTGGAACGAGACGGGAGCTTCGGTGCGCCTGCTGGTCTCGCCCCCGTTCTGGGAAACGTGGTGGTTCAGGGGAATTTCACTCGCTGTGCTCATCGGAAGCGTTCTGTCCGTGCATCACATGCGGATACGCGCCCTGCGCCGGAGACGGGAAGAACTGGAACTGATGGTCCGGGAGAAAACAGAGCACATTGAGCGGAGCCACTCGGAAATCCGACGCAAGGAAGAACTCTACCGCAGTCTGGTTGAAACTTCACCCGACGCCATTCTGCTGACAGACCCGGATTCAGCCATCATAGCGGCGAACAGCCGCGCCGCGGAACTTTTCGGAGTCACTTCGGCATCGGAAATCATCCGCCTCAGGCTGGAAAGCTTCCTCACCCCGCCGAGCCTTCCCCAACCGACCGGAAGCTCCGGGGATAGCACTGCGAGCTCTTCCCCGAAGCACTGGGAAACGTTGGTCCGGTCCCGGTCCGGATCGGAAATCCCGGTCGAAATCAACTCGGCGGCGGTACCCGGTCCGGCCGCAACACCAGATTCGCAGATCCACATCATCCGTGACATCAGGGCACGGAAACGCATCGAGGATGAGAGAATCGAACAGGAGCGGCTGCGGGGCATCATCGAGCTGGCCGGAGCGGCCTGCCACGAACTGAATCAGCCTTTGCAGGCAGTTTTCGGCTATTCTGATCTCATTCTCTCCGGAATGGAAAATCCCGAGCAGAGCCGCAGCTTCGTCCAAAACATCCGTCGCGAGGCCAACCGCATGCGTTCCATCACGGTCAAGCTTCAGAACATCACTGTTTACCGCACCAAACCGTATCACGGCTCGGAACGAATCATCGATCTGGACCGTGCCTTCGGGGTATCTCCGGACGACCGGGACATATCCTGAACGGCGCGGCAGGAACGATACGGTACGTTCCCGCAATCACCCACCACCAAACCACGGGAGCATTCATGGAAACCCGCTATTCCCCCGATCCAGCCCGCTTCGAGCGGATGAACACCCGCGAAACCCGCGATGCGTTCCTCATCGAAAATCTCTTCCTCTCCGGCGAAATCGTTCTGGTTTACTCCCACACCGACCGCGCCATAACCGGTTCGGCGGTACCGGCCGGTGAGCCGCTCAAGCTGGAAGCCGGTTCCGAGCTCCGGGCCGAATACTTCTGCCAGCGCCGCGAGATCGGAGTTATCAACGTCGGTGGCGACGGCCTCATCGCGGTGGATGGCCAGGATTACCCCATGGCCCGTCATGACGCCCTTTACATCGGTCGTGGTTCACGGGAAATCCTGTTCAAAAGCGCCAATCCGCAAACGCCCGCCAAGTTCTATTTCATCAGCTATCCCGCCCATGCCGAATACCCCACCACCCACGCCCGGGTCGCCGACGCCGAGCCGGTAAAGCTGGGCAACGACCGGGATTCCAATCGTCGGACCATCTACAAGTATATCCATCCGGCCGGAGTCAAGAGTTGCCAGCTCGTCATGGGCCTGACCATCCTTGAGGAAGGCAGCGTCTGGAACACCATGACCGCCCACACCCACGAACGGCGGTCAGAAGTATATCTATACCTTGATCTTGCACCGAACGCCGCGGTATTCCATTTCATGGGAAAACCCGACGAAACCCGTCACATCGTGGTCCGCGACTGCCAGGCGGTTCTCTCACCGAGCTGGTCCATCCATGCCGGCGCCGGCACCACCAATTATTCGTTCATCTGGGCCATGGGCGGTGAGAATCAGGAATTCACCGATATGGACGGCGTGAAAGTCGAAGACATGATGTAGCAGCCTGACACGTTCGGAGCCGAATGATACTTTCGTGTCACCTCGGTTCCCCGTCCCTCCCCCGCTCGTACCGTTCGGGTCCGAGCGGGGGAGGGCTTGCTGTTTCGCCGGTTTCCCCGGCAATTTCTCCGGCACAGCCCCTTCCACCGCTTCCCGATAATTTCCGCTCCGCCTTTCCAGGCCCATTCTATGGGGAATCCCGCCGAATTGTGTTGACTCGCCGCCCATTCCCCCCATATTATCGTTCATGATTCGTGTTTGTCCGGGGCCGGTGGGGATTCGCCCCGATTCACAAGCCATGAAAGGATGTGGGCGGTATGCTGTTCAATTCCTGGCTGTTCGTTGTGTTTTTCGCGGTGGCATTCGGGGGGTATCTGATTCTGCGGAAAACACCGCTCTGGCAGTTGTGGCTGCTCGCGGCGTCATACTTCTTCTACGGCTGGATGAGCCCTCTCTACGTGGCGCTCATCGGGTATTCCACGGTGCTCAACTATGGAATCAGCCGGGTGATGCCCGGCTCGCCCCGCAAGAAGTGGTGGATGGCCCTGAGCGTGCTCAACGGAGTGCTGCTGCTCGGCTTTTTCAAGTACGGCGGTTTTGTCGTGGACAATGTGAACGCCATGTTCAGCCGGACAGCCATTGACATGACCCTGGAAAAGCCCGGACTCCTCCTGCCGGTGGGAATATCCTTTTATACCTTCATCATCATCGGCTACATGGTTGATGTCTATCGGGGCACGGTACCGGTGGAAAAAAACTTCATCCGGTTCGCCCTCTTTTCCTCCTTTTTTCCCTATCTCCTGGCCGGCCCCATCGAGCGGGCGAAAAACATGCTCCCCCAACTCCGTACCGCGCCTTCGCTCCGCGGGGCGGATATCTCGGAGGGCTTTTCCCTCTTTGTCGTGGGGCTATTCAAGAAGATCGCCCTGGCCGATTTCCTCGCACTCTATGTGAACAAGGTCTACGGCGATCCCGGGCAGTATCCGGGGCTCCCCTCCCTCATCGCGACCTACGCCTTCGCCTGGCAAATCTACTTTGATTTCAGCGGATATACCGACATGGCGCGGGGTACCGCCAAGATGTTCGGGTTCAATCTCATGCTCAACTTCAACAATCCCTATCTCGCCACGGGGCTTGGAGATTTCTGGCGAAGATGGCACATCAGCCTATCCTCCTGGATCAAGGACTACATATACATCCCCTTGGGCGGAAATCGAAAAGGGCGGTTCAATACCTACCGCAACATGGTCATCGCCATGATTCTGGCGGGACTCTGGCACGGCGCGGCATGGACCTTTGTCATCTGGGGCGCCATTCACGCCGCGGGGCGCAGTTTAACCCGCGAACTGGAGCAGACCGCGTTCTGGAGTGCACGGGTCCCGACCTTCGTCAAGCAGATCGTCACGTTCCACATCGTGTGCCTGACCTGGATATTTTTCCGGGCGGATACTTTCGGAAACGCCCTGACCATCCTCGGCAACATACTCGCCTTCGTCGCGGGTGACCCGCGGTTCCCGCTCCTGGCGGCGCTGTTCGTGCTTCTGGTCTGGGGCTACCAGTTCCTGTTCGAGTCACGATTCCGCCCGGTGCTCGAACACTCCGCGGTGCGAATGGCCTTCATGCTGGCCATGATCCTGTACATGGTCTATTTCAGCATGCCGGGATTCGAGAAGTTTTATTACTTCCGGTTCTGAAAAACACGCCCCCATCCACTGAAACAGAAACAGGCGGGAGACAATATCTCTCCCCGGGATGGACAACCGACGACACTCTTTGAGGATACGTTCATGCGGCAGACGATTCCGAATTCGAACACACTCGTGCTCACCGGGAAGGAGTGGCTGATCACCATCGGCATCTTTCTGGCGATCAGTTTCACGGTCTACACCGGGTGGTTCCACTGGGAGCGTGTCCCGGTGGAAAAGGATTTTCGCGCCACCTGCTGGGAAGCCCGCATGAGTGACTATTACGCGTACGCCCAATGGGTCCGCCACGCCCGCGATCACTACAAGATCATGCTCATCGGAGATTCCGTGATCTGGGGGCAGGAGGTGGATCATAACCAGACCATCAGCCACTATCTCAACGAACAGCTCGGTGAGGAGATGGTCGCGAATCTCGGCATCGACGGGCTCACCTGTACAGCGCTCGACGGCATTCTGACCCATTACGCCCGGGACATGCGGAACACCAACGCCATCGTGGAAATCAACCCGCTCTGGCTTTCCAGTCCCCGGCGCGACCTCCGCGGCGGCTGGAATTTCCATCATCCCCGCCTCGTTCGCCAGTTCGACCGCCGCATCGCCTACTACAAGGATGTCAACGAGCGGCTTGGCTACTCCATCGAGCATGTTCTGCGCATCCCGCCGTTTGTCCGCCATCTCATGGTGAATTATTTCGACAACAAGAGCGTGGCGAACTGGCTCTTGGAATTTCCCTACCGCAATCCTCTATCCGCCATAACTTTTCGCGGCGCTCCCATGATGAAGGAGAAACAGGGTCTCGGTACTCCCTGGGATAGCCGTATCAAGGACCGGACCAAGTGGAAGCCGGTAGACGACCCCTACATCGATCTGGACCAGTCGGTTCAGTTCCAGGCGTTCCTTTCGGCGCTCGATACCCTGAAAAAACGCAATGTAAACGTGTTTGTCCTTATCGGCCCATACAACACCTGGAATCTCACACCGCAGAGCAAAGAGAAGCATTTCGCCACCATGGAGCAGATCAAACGCCGTCTGAATGAGCGAAATATTCCCAGCTTCGACTCAACCCGTGACCTCCTG
>JAWLHT010000180.1:0-10896 GCA_041690195.1 Candidatus Latescibacterota bacterium | reverse complement strand
CATCGGGGAACTCGATGCTCTCCACGACCTTGCTGTTTCCCTCGGGGCGGCGGGATTCCACCCCTTCCTCCTGGTTCCCATGGGACGGGGTACGGGACTGGCCGATTCCGCGCTCACGCCCGGGGAGTACGAGACCACGCTGGAGCGCATCGCCCGCATCGCGGCATCCTCTCCCATCGAGATCAAGCCGACCTGCAGCCCGCATTACATCCGCGTCTCCAAAGGAATCATCGGCGGTCAAAATGCCTCACAGCACGGAGCGGAAGGGCTGTCCGAAACCGCCCCCGCACACGCCGCGCCCGAAACTCCCGGCGCATCCGTTCATCCCGTCGGACGTCACGCCATGACCCGGGGCTGTCTCGGCGGCCAGGGCTTCGTGTTCATCTCCCACCGGGGAAAGGTACAGATTTGCGGCTTCCTGGAGCACGAGGCGGGCGACTTGCGGGCGGCGGACTACGATTTCCATACCGTATGGGAGTCTTCTCCCCTCTTCGCCGCGGTGCGCGACACCGCAGGGTATCACGGGAAATGCGGACGATGCGAATTTGTCCGGATATGCGGCGGTTGCCGCGCCCGCGCTTTCGCCGCCTCCGGGGATTACCTCGGCGAAGAGCCTAACTGCACTTACCAGCCGAAAGGGAGAACATCGTGAACAGCCGGTACACCCGTTCCCGAGAACTCTTCGAGCGGGCTTCGCGCTCCATCGTAGGCGGAGTGAATTCCCCAGCCCGGGCTTTCCGCTCGGTCGGCGGCGATCCACTCTTCGCGGAGCGGGCCTCGGGATGCCGTATTTGGGACGTTGACGGCAACCAGTACATCGACTACATCGGTTCCTGGGGGCCGCTCATCGCCGGCCACGCCCATCCCGCCGTGCTCGAAGCCATCAGCGGAGCCGCGTCCCGGGGAACGAGCTTCGGGGTTTCCACCGAGCCCGAAATCCTCCTCGCCGAAAAAATCCGGAAACGGATGCCCTCCATCGAAATGCTCCGCATGGTCAATTCCGGCACCGAGGCCACCATGAGCGCCATCCGTCTCGCCCGTGGGTTCACCGGCCGTCCAAAAATCCTCAAGTTCGCGGGCTGCTACCACGGGCACGGCGACAGTTTCCTCATCAAGGCCGGTTCCGGCGCCCTGACGCTCGGAGTCCCGGACAGCGCCGGGATCACCCCTGCGACCGCGGCCGACACCCTGGTGGCCGACTACAACGACCTCGACCAAGTCCGCGGCCTCCTCGACGCAAACCGTGATACCGTGGCGGCAATCATTGTGGAACCGGTGGTCGGCAACATGGGAACGGTCCTCCCCGCACCAGGATTCCTGGAAGGACTGCGGGAACTGTCCAACCGCGACGGGATCGTGCTCATCTTCGACGAGGTCATGACCGGATTACGGGTGGCCCCCGGCGGCGCGCAGGAACGCTTCGGCGTCACCCCGGACCTGACCACGCTCGGCAAGATTGTCGGCGGGGGGCTCCCGGTGGGATCCTATGGCGGAAAAGCGGAAATCATGCGGGTTCTGGCCCCGCTGGGGCCGGTCTACCAGGCCGGCACCCTTTCCGGCAATCCCCTGGCCATGGCGGCCGGACTCGCCACGCTCACCCTCATGGACGCGCCGGAAACCTACGCCCGTCTGGAAGAAGTCTCCGCCCGCCTGACCGCCGGACTTACAGACGCCGCCCAGTCGGCGGGCATCCCCGTCACGTTGAACCGCTGCGGCTCAATGTTCACCCTCTTCTTCACGGGAAAGCCAGTGACCGGATACCCGAGCGCCGCCGCGAGCGATACCGCGCGGTTCTCACGGTTCTTCCGGGGCATGCTGGAGCGCGGCGTGCTCCTCCCGCCCTCCCAGTTCGAGGCGGCGTTTCTTTCCACCGCGCACGACGATTCCTCAATCGACGAGACGATCGCGGCCGCCGGAGAGACCATGCGAGAGATGGCCTGACCGATTCCCTCCGCGCGTACCAGCAGTTCAGAAATCCCCTTCTCAACAAAAAGCCCCTCTTCCGTTTCCGGTTGAGGGGCTTTTTATCTACGATGATCGAGGGATTGCCCCCCAATCATGAGCGGGATGGCCGCTACCGCCGGGTGGCCTTTATACCCACCTGACTGAAATATTTCCCAGCCTCTGCGGCCATCATGCCAATGTCGCGTTTGGCATAGGGATTATCACAGGTCAGCCAGTCGGCCCAGGCTTCCCGTATGCACTTCAGTTCCGCGCATTCTTCGATCACGACTTCCGGTTCCCGCGACCACAACTCCTTCCACCATTCACAGGTGTGGAAGTTAATCTCCGGCAGCCAGTACGGCGCCAGTTCTTCGGGAACCCCGTCGGTGAACTCTTTCTGAAGCCCGGACATTCCGATATAAATCTTTCCGGACTTCTTGACGATGGGTTTCAGATGTTTCGAAAGATACTCCTCGTCACATGCGAAAAAGTCGTAAGCGCCGACGCTGACCACAACATCGAAGTATTCATCGGCAAACGGCAGCTCATGCGCATCCGCGTGGATGGGAATGATCCGGTCTTCCAGGGAAAACGACTTGAACCGCTCGTAGTTCTCGGTGGCCCCGATCCAGAGATCGACGGCGAAAACCGTGGCGTCGAACTTCTTCGCCAGATACATCGACGTCAGCCCTTTGCCGCATCCCAGATCAAGGATCCGGATCCCCTTGTCAAAGCTGCAGCTTCCGACAAGCTCGTCCACGACACGCAGGGCGTTTGGCCCCATCATATTCTGTTTGGTGAATTCCGATACGAATACTCCGGTGTTGAAAGATGACATGGGTTTACTCCATTGTTTGGAATGACTGCGTTTATCCGTTCAGTGAAAATCAATCGGAAGCGCAGACGATTCCAGTCTCCCATGCTAATGCAAACATCCACCATCCTTTCCCGAGCGTTCACGCTCGTGACTGGTTCAATCCGGAATCCGGACGGAAAGAGCCGTCCGTTGCGGTTAATATACAAAAAACCAATCAGATACACGCCATACTATTTTCAAACCAGTTTGACCACGAACCGGGTGAAGTAACTCACCCCTCGTTCCCATTGTCGTAAAGATACGGCTGGAATGCGGAGCAAATGAAGCTCATAGGTGCTCCTGACGCTGCTGAACCCTCTGTCGCCTCCGGCGACATCTCCCTTGTCAAGGGAGATAAAAGAGAAAAGGCACCTTCGCCCTGCTGTGGAAGATTTATCAGTTGTCCCCCAAGGCGGGTCCCATCGCCGATTCTCCGAATCGGTGATGGGTGCCAGAAGGGGGATGTCCGCAGGATAGGGGGTTCAGCTCCCCGTGAGTGCCCATACGATACATCCGTTCCAGTTTCACCGCTTAAGTTTACGACAATGGGAACGAGGGGTGAGTTAGCTTTTCATAATCCCACCGCCACAAACCATCGTTATGCAATACTCAAAACCGGCAAACTTTTCTCTTGACAGAGTACCTGAAAATGTTTATATTACCTCCCGGTAATACATACAGGTGCGCCTGTATTTTTTTGGGACGGAGCGCAACGATGGTTGTGACAATGCAGTGCAATGCTAACCATGATGTTGGAAAGGAGCCGGGCATGTTCACTGAGTCTCCTCCCTCCGCGCCGGATGTCGAGCGCGTGGTCCTCGGCGCGGTGTTCTGCGAGCCGGATGCCGCCGGAGCGGTGGCCTCCGCCGGTGCGGACCTCTTCTTTGTTCCTGCGCATCGGATTATGGCGGAAGCCATTGCGGAGATGCACGGGGAAGGCGCTCCCGTGGACCAGCTCACGCTGGCGGAGCGGCTGCGGAGCCGAGGCGGGCTGGACCTGGCCGGAGGCGAGGAGAACATCGCCCGTCTCTCCGTCGAAGTGGTCAGTTCCGCCAACCTGCTGTACCACATCGGGATACTCCGGGATAAGGCGGTGCGCCGGAGCCTCCTGCGGCTGGGCGTCACGCTGGTGGAGCGGGCCCGCGACGACGCCCGGGACCTGCGGGAGGTGCTCGGGGAGCACGAATCCGGGCTGGAGGAAGCACGTTCGGGGCTGGACAGCCGCAACCGGGGGCTGACCGGACAGATCCGGGAATGGGTGGCGCAACAGTCCGGTTGCTTTTTGGTATCAGAATGCTACAGAGAAATCGATTTGGTAACAAAGAGCAACAGGAACGCCTGCCGGGTCATCTTGGGCCGTTTGATTGAGGAAGGGGTCATTGAGCGAAGCGGGGACCGCCGGGGGAGCTACCGCCGGGTGCTGAGCGACTGCCCGCCGGTGGATTTCCGGAGCGTCCGGACCGAGCCGCTGGACCTGCGCTTTCCCCTCGGGGAGCACGAACTGGTGAACATCCACCCCGGCAACATCATTGTCGCGGCCGGGACCTCCAACGCCGGAAAAACCGCCTGGCTCATCGAGTTCGCCCGCCTGAACATGGGCCGCTACCCGGTGCGGTACTTCTCGTCGGAAATGGGGGCCGAAGAGTTCAGCACCCGCCTGCGCCGTCACCGCTCCCTCTCCCTGAAGGACTGGAAGCTCAACTTCCACGAGCGGAGCGGGGAATTTCAGGATGTCATCCGCCCCGACGAGATCAACATCATCGACTTCCTCGAACTCTACACCGACTTCTACCTCGTCGGGGAGCGCATCACCCGCATCTTCAACAAGCTCGGAAAGGGCGTGGCGGTGATCGCCCTCCAGAAGAACAAGGGCCGCGATACCGGGCTGGGCGGCGAGCGCAGCCTGGAGAAAGCCCGCCTCTATCTCTCCATAGAACAGGTCTCCCGGGATAAAAGCCGCGCGACCATTGTCAAGGCCAAAAGCCCCCGTCTGCCCGGAGTCAACCCCAACCGTCTCGCCCGCCGCTTCTCCATCGAAAACGGCGCCCAAATCCTCCCCGATCCGGACGGATGGCATCCGGTGGAGGAGTGATCCCACTTTCGCTTATATACGGTAACAAATCGCCCATTCCGACCGCCCCGTCCCTCACCCTTCGGCTCCATAGTCGTAAACAGAAGCGATTAGTAGTGTACGGGTGTCTTGACGTTCAGGCCTCAAAAGCTAACTCACCCCTCGTTCCCCTCTCTCGGTGAGAGAGGGGATGACTCGTTATCGGCCTTCTCGGCACTTCCTGTGGCTCGATTCCCCCTCTCTCTGGAGAGAGGGGGACAGGGGGTGAGTTACCGGCCAGAACCTCCGCTGATTACCTTTCGGTACTCATGCGTATCAATGGTTCTCCCTTATCTTTTCGACAATGGCATCGAGGGCGGCGCAGGCCGGGAGCCGCTGGGGTGCGAAATTCCAGCAGATGAAGAACGAGGAGGAGATGGTGGGGGCGGTGCAAAGGGAGGAGAGAACGGGCGAATCAACAGGGAAGGCGGACTGGCAAAATTATAAAAAACAATATATATTAATGATAATGGCACTTCGACGGAAGCCTGCATCATCTGGTGTGGAACACGGGTATCAGCGGAAAAAAGGTGAAAGGAACATACATGGGTGGTGCGGTTGTGAACAGACTTTTGATTCTGAGCGTTATCGTAGGGTTGACTGCTTGCGGGAAGGGGTATGGACAGGATAGCGAAAACAGACTCGGGCTGGCGGCGGGATACTCATGGAAAGACAGGGAGGATTTTTCGCATTATGAACTGTATGTCCAGCACCCGGTCACCGGGCACTCGCTGTGGAGGACCCGATGGTCCGGAGATGTCGGCCTGCATGGAGCGATTGCCGTGCTGGACGGAGGCGCGGGGACCGGCGCGCTGTTCACAACGGGACCGGACTTTTCACTCACCAGCCCCGCAAGAAAGCTGCGGCTCGCGGGGGGCATCGGGCTCACCCTGCTCACCCGGATCGACTACCGAAAGCAGGATTTCGGGGGAAATCCCCAGTTCAGCAGCTATATTGGTCTCGGCTACCGGCTGCCGTGGAACCTGGAAATCGCATACCGGCTGCAGCACATATCCAATGCCGGACTATACCGGGCCAATTCGGGAATCAACGTGAGCCTGTTCCAGGTCAACTGGTTGTTCCGGTGAGTGGGGAGTCCAAACAATTTACACCTGGAACACCTTCAGCACCTCATCTCCGTAATGATTGATCACTTTCACCGCAATCTTGCCGTTTTCCGGCTTTGGAAACGGCCGGCTGACCGTGGTATAGAGGCTGGACCACGCCGCCTCGTCGATATCCGCCCGAAGCGCCCGCTTGAGTTTATCGTACGGTTCTTCTGCTCCGGTGAAGTATGCATGTCGGACAAAGAAGCTCTCGCCGTTGTAATCGGTGTCGATGAACCAGCAGGCGATATCGTCAGTCGAGGCGCTGCGGATCTGACCAGTCGTCGGATCGTAAACATCCACACCCTGTATCTCAATAACGGACTGGCCATCCGCCTGGGGAGTGATCTCAACGTCTGGCTCGCCGAAGACCATGAACAGATTCCCCGCGCCGGTCTTCTTGAGCAGTTCGTCGCCCATCGCCAGATCGGGATTCATCTTGGCTGGAAGCACGGTGAGTTTGCCGTACCGTTTCACCTCTTCCGAGACATGCGGGTCGAAAGCAAATCCGCACACGATGAGCAAGTCGAAGCCCACCCCCTGCACCGCTTCCTTGGCGGCTTCCTTCACCTGTTCCGGCCCGACCGTACCATGCTCCGGGCCGATGGAAACCGCCACCCGCCGGGTTTTACCATCCGCATCGGTGTATTCGCCTTCCGCCTGCAACCATGATCCCGCATACGGTTCAAGTCGGCCGAAGCTCAATCGCTCGCCCTGGCGGGTGTTCTGCACTCCCGCCTTCCGGAGGTTTTCCAGGATCATCGTGGCGAAATCCTGCTGCTTACGGGCTTCCTCTTCCGATACCGTGCCGTCCTGGTCATCATCGGCAGTGGACAGCACCCGGTGCGGGGAGAGGCTTTCCACCGTGAACGGTCCGCATACCCGTATCCGCTTTTTATCCTCGTAGGGCTGGTCGTACAGTGTTTCTGTATCCGCGTGACGGGCGATAGCGGCGTCGATCTCCTCACGCGTCATACCCTCCCGGATATCCGGATTGTTGGCGATGCTCTTGAGCGTAACATGCGGCACCCGTTTATACACAAAGCCCCGCTTGATTTCATTCCCTGTTTCGTATTCGGGCGGCAGCTTCCCGGTCAGTTCCGCTTCCTTCTGAATCCCTTCCGGCGAATCCGCCAGCAGATAATAGGGATACTTCGCCGCCATCAGCCGCGTCCGCGCCAGCGCCAAAGCGACTCGGCTCGTGTCAACGGTGATCCAGCGACGCCCCCATTGCTCGGCGACGTAAGCGGTGGTTCCGGAACCGCAGGTGGGGTCGAGGACGAGGTCGCCGGGGTCGGTGGTCATGAGGAGGCAACGTTCGATGACTCGCCTGATTGTTTGAACAACATATACTTTCTCTTCCGCATATCCACCAGTTGCTGTATCAGTCCAAATATTTGTCAATCTTACATAGGGGAAATCATCAGCAAAACGCCGATAGCTTAAAGTTGTACCATAGGCTTCTAATCTATTTGCATACAGAAGACGATCAAGTCCAATCGGATTGGATGTTTTCCATCCCCCTGGCAGAGGCGAATAGGGCTTGCCTTCATAAGAGTACGGCTTTGAAGCATCACCAGTTGAAGATGAAGAAGTTAGATTGTCACGTCGATAGATTCGATATCCTTTTTGAATCGCTACTTCACCATCTCGCTCATCTTTGAATAATCGTCTGTACTTACCGTCTGGTGTAAGGACATAGTTGTAATTAGCGCGCTCGCCGTCTGACCGAAAATCATATAATTCACGATATTTCACGGTTTTCAGGTTTTTTGAGTACCATATGATGTAGTCGGCGACCCCTGCAGTAACCTCAGTGCCCCCCATAGGACTTCCTGCCCCCATAGTCTTACGAAATACCAACAATGAACAAAAATTCTCACTCCCAAAAACCTCATCCATCACGCACCGCACCAGATGGACATTTTCGTCCCCGATCTGCACGAACACGCTCCCCGTTTCGGTGAGCAGGTCGCGAGCAACCATCAGCCGGTCGCGCAGATACGACAGGTAGGAATGCACCCCCAGCTTCCATGTATCCCGGAAGGCCCGGACCTGTTCTGGCTGACGGCTGGCGTCCTCGGCTTTTCCGTCTTTGACATCGCGTTTGCGGGTACTCACCTGCCAGTTGGAGCCAAACTTGATGCCGTAGGGCGGGTCGATGTAGATAGCCTGGACTTTGCCCTTGAGCCCTTCCTTTTCTGCCATTGAGGTCATCACCAGCAGCGAATCTCCGAGGATCATGCGGTTGGTCCAGTTCTGTTCGTGCTGGTAGAACTCGACTTTCTGATCAAAATCCGGAGGGCCCCCATTGAAGTCCGCGAAAAGGTTGAGCTGATTGTCTCCGGCCTGTTCGATTCGGGGCAGTGAGTCGATTATGGCCTGAGGATGGATTTTCTCCTGGATGTAGATGGGCACGACCGGCACGGCGAGGTCTTCCCGGTCCTGTTCGTCCTTGCCTTTCCAGACGAGCTGGGGGTCAAGGGACGGGTCGCGGGGATAGAGCATGGTTTGGGGGGTGAATTCCTCATCGGTGACGAAATCGCGCAGTTCCTCGGTGGGGATATTGGCGCGTTTGTCCTTGTGGCGTATGGAGTCGATTTTGGTCGGGTTTTTCGGGGGCATGAACACTTACTCGCTTTCCGGTTCAGATAACGCCACGGGGAGAGAACTTCCGGTCAAATGGTTCTCTGCGGTTACCACTGGGCGGCCGGATTTATTTTCAAGTTGTAGCCGGGCATCACCGGCTATTGTTCCACCTTCCCGGGCGGCGGTCTTGTTCTGATCGAAGCCTTGGGCGTCTCTGTTCCGGGTAATTTCGGTGGTAGCCGCTTCTCCCAGCATGGTGAAGATCAATTCAAGATCGGTCATATGGTCACGCAGATTTTCACGCTCAAGTCCTTTGAGTTCTTTGTATTGGGACGGAGTAAGGCCAAAGGTGGCCTTGGAGATTTCAGCGGTGAGAATTGCGAACTCGTTTCGCTTTTGAACCCCGCGGATTCTCCATTCGTCGGTCAATTCGTCCCGTATGGCAATTGAGCGGACGCGCTTTTCAATCCAATCCTTGGGATATCCCTTTTGTTGATATAATTCGCGCATTCGCTGTTGGGCCAGTTCGGGGTTTTCGATCTCCTCGATACGTTCGCGGCCCACCTGCGCCAGCCAGCGCTTGAACGGCTCGGCTTTGGGACTGGGGATGGACTGAATCACGCGAAAAGCGGCTTCGGTATTTACACAATCGGTTTTATACCGTTTACCGTCAGCAGCGGGCAATTTCAGTTGTACACAAAGTGTGGACAACTGAACGGCGCTCTGCTTGTGCTCCCGCGCCTTCATCATATTCCAATAATTCCGCGGATTATCGCTATCGGTCAACGCTCCGATGATATCCACCACGGAAAAAAACCATTGGCCCTCATACCAGATACGCCGAATCTGTTTCGCGCCAAAGACAATGATTTTGCCGTGTGAATCGGGAGAAAGCGCTTCAGTCATGAATGGTTCCCTTAACATGTTGCATTCCGGTCATATGGCAAGTATCGGTCCGGTTCGGTTGTGGCCTGAGCGGGGCATTTCATCATATGTTCTTTTGTCGAGCAGACGTCCGGCTTTCTTTTTATTCGTTCCGCCCCATTGTTTGAAAAAGAACGGCACAGCCTGGGTGCGGCATTGGCGGAGCACATCGCGCACCCATTCCTCTTTCATCGGTCGTGCGCCGGGACCGGATTCGCCGCCCACGATTACCCAGTCAATGCCTTTCAAATTCACATCCCGCACCGAACCAAGGAGAGGCTCGAGAGAAAGAAACCGCACGGAAGAATCCACCGTCCGCAGGTGATCGATTCGGGCTGTGTAATCCCCGTTTTCCACGGTCACGCCCATCCAGACATTTTCCGGCCAGGGTAATTTTCCGGCGAGTTCCGCCAGACGCCCGGAGCGTTTGGTCAATATCTGAAATCGGTGCCAGGTTGCCTTTTCCATCACAGCAAAGAGTTTTTGAATAAACTCGAACGGCACTTCTTCATGAAACAGATCGGACATCGAATTCACAAAAATCTTCTGAGGATTTTTCCACTGTAAAGGAAGACTCAGGGCGTGTTCGTGTAATGTCACCTGAAAACCATTGGCATAGTTGGTCTGGCCCATCGCCTGGAGACGTTTTGCCATTCGCTCCGCATAACAATGGGAGCACCCGGGACTGATCTTGGTGCAACCCGTTACTGGGTTCCAGGTGGATTCGGTCCATTCGATTGATGATTTGACACCCATTACTATTACCTTTTATCTTTGTATTTGTCAAAAATGTTCTCGACAATACTATGGCCAGTTTTGTTTGGAGATGCGAAGAATAGGTAATAGACTACTGCACCTTTTGTATTCCTCATCGGTATTGGACTTGGCACATATTTAAAACCTGCCGTATTTTTTAACCGATCCCTGAATGCTTCTACAATAGTGCTGTTATCCGTTTTTTCAAGATATCCAAAGAGGTTCATATCATCACGATAAGCCGCTTTGCGCCAAGTATTATCTCCCCAAAAAGAATTCATGCGCTTTATCTGATCTGGGGATACCAACTCAGGATTGTTCCACAGTACATTCCTATTCATATCCATGACTGGGAAATTCAGGAATATTTCTATCGATCTCATCCTACCTGCATCAGCTATAATCTCCCAATCTAAATGTAATCCATACGGGTCTAGCAAGCAAAGCGCCCGGTTGTAATTATTAAACAGACATTTGGGAAATACCTTTTCTAGAAGGATTTTGTTGCAATCCCCTTCATGGATATGGACGTCAGATCGGTGGTTGGTCATTTCTCGGAGTTCACCTATTTTGCTAATATCCATATCAATAAAATGATATTCGCTGAACGG
>JAWLHT010000179.1:0-10925 GCA_041690195.1 Candidatus Latescibacterota bacterium | reverse complement strand
AAGGGCACCATCACCAACCAGGTCGGCGTGGCGGAAGATGCTCCGTCTGCCTTCACGGTCGCCCAGAACGTGCCGAACCCCTTCAACCCGACCACCACGATCTCCTTCACCCTGGCCCAAGCCGGGAAGACCACGGTCGAGGTGTACAATGTGGCCGGACAGAAGGTTGACACCCTGGTGAACTCCAGCCTCAAGGCCGGTTCCCACTCCGTGACCTGGAACGCTGCCAAGTTCTCCGCCGGTGTCTACTTCTACACAGTCAAGAGCGGCTCTTTCTCAAAGACCACGAAGATGACGCTCCTCAAGTAAACGACCCTGTCGTTGTATGCAAAAGAGCCCGGCGTATACCGGGCTCTTTTGCATGGAGACGGTGCATCTGACGACAGTGAGGAGCCTCCGCACTACACGGAAATATAACTCCCCTCTCGATCACCCCAGCCCGACTCAGGGCTGGAGAAGCCGGGGAACCCCGGGGATACACCGTGGTTATTTATACAATCTCTGCCGGTTCAATCCGGCAACCATAGTTCGGAAGGCGTTCCGCACATGGACGGTCAGCTTTCCAGGAAAGACAGCGCGGATGATGCCAGGACGCTCACTCCCACGGGAATGCACCGCTCGTCCACGTCGAACCGGTCGCTGTGCAACGGGAAACGGGTGCTCTCCCCTCCGGCCGTGCCAACCTTGAGATAATATCCCGGGATACGGGTGCTGAAGTGGGAAAAGTCCTCGGAGGTCATGGGGCATTTCAGTTGGGGAACCACCCCGTCCGGGCCCAGCAGTTCAGTCGCGACCGAACTGACCATGCGGTTCAACCCGGTGTCGTTGATCACCGGGGGATACATCCCCTCCACGGACACCTCATGCTCCAGCCCCAGCGTGCGGGCAACTCCCGCGGCGGTCTCGCGGATGCGGTCGAGGACGAAATCGAGCATCTCCCGGGAGAGGGCCCGGACGCTGCCCTCCATGGTGGTCTTATTGGCGATGATGCCGAGCTTGCTGCCGCCCTCGATGAATCCGATGTTCAGAGTCACCGATTCGGCGGGGTCGATCATGCGGGGAATGATGTGGTAGGCGCTGCTGATGAATTCCGCCGCGCCGAGGATGGCGTCCCGTCCCTGGTGCGGCTTGGCGGTATGCGCCGACCGTCCGTGCATGACAACCCGGAATGCCGCCGAGCCCGCCATGGCCGGACCTTCCGCCACCCCCACCGTCCCGGCCTCAAGCTCGGGCCAGCAGTGCAGGGAGATGATGGCGTCCATGGAGGGATTTTCGAGCGCGCCGTCCTTTATCATCTCCATCGCGCCGCATATCGGCCCCACCGGGTTCTCCTCGGAGGGCTGGAAGATGAACTTGACCGCGCCCCGGAAACGGTCCCGCATCCCGGCGATCACCCGGGCCGTCCCGATGGCGGTCGCGGTGTGCACGTCGTGTCCGCAGGCGTGCATGGAGCCTTCGGTTCGGGATTTATAGGGCACATCGTTTTTCTCGAACACCGGCAGGGCGTCCATGTCGCAGCGGATGCCGATGACCTTTCCCTCGCCGCTCGTTCCCCGAATGACCCCGATGACGCCGGTTTTGCCGACCCCGGTCCGCACTTCCGCGCCGAGCTTTTCCAGTTCGGCGGCGGCGATTCCGGCGGTGCGCACCTCCTGAAACCGCTGTTCGGGATGGGCGTGTATGTCCCGTCGAATGGCGACAAGCTCGTCCCGCATTTCCCCTGCGCGCGCCCGCGCATCGCGGAACAATGCGAGTTCCGGCTCTGTGAACGGCTGACTCATGACAATCTCCCCTGTCTGAATGAGAGTCCTTCTCTCGCGAGAGGCGGAACTCCCGGCCATGTTGAACATGGACGGGGTGCAGGAACGAGGAACAGAGAAGAGAGCTTGTTTCTCAACAAGGCAAAACGGCTCTGCTCTGCCCCTCCGAAACGCATTGCCCGGCCCCCTCTATAGAGAGGGATATCGTTAAAAACCTTGCCGTACTGTGCAAGGACCGGGATATGCCCTCCCGGAACACCCTTCCCGTTTACCGTTTCCCCATTTCCCGCACCGCCCGGAGAAACAGGGCCACGTCCTCCGGGGTGTTGTAGTGCACCAGGCTCGCCCGGAGCGGGCGGTCGATACCGAAAAACTCCTCCGCCATGGACCAGTAGAGCATGGAGCGCATGGCGATGTTATGCTCCTCGACGAGGATACGCTCGGCCTCCTTGCCGGTCAGGTTGGTCATTTCGAAAGCGAACGTGGGATCGCGTTCGTCCAGCCGGTTCAGGTCATAGAGCCCCCAGCGTTTCACGTTCGGCAGTTCCAAAAGGCCGGGGACGCCGTCGATGCCTTCCATCATCATCCGGGAAAGCCCTTTCTCGTACCGGTCGATGGCGTCGAGCCCCATCTTGAGAAGCCGTCTCCGTCCCGTATATTGCGGGAATTCCCCCGTATACCGATGGGCTGTCCGCTCACCGATCTGGGCCAGATAGTCCACCGTGGCCCCCACGGCGGCGAACTTGGCCTGGTCGGGAGAGCCCCAGTGCCAGCGGCCGTGCAGGCTGGCGTGACCCTTTCCCGCCACATAGGAGCGGAGTTCCTCCAGGCGCTCCCGTTTGCCGTACATGAAGGAGATGAACTTGGGCGTGAAGAACTTATAGGCCGATATGACGAGGAAGTCGCAGCCGATGGCCTGAACGTCCAAAGGTCCATGCGCGGCGTGGTGGACGGCATCGACGATGGAGCATGCCCCGGCCTCCCGGGCGACCCGGCACACTTCCGCGAGCGGCGACTTGGATCCGAGCAGGTTGGACGCCGCCGAGAACGTGACCACCCGGGTGTTCTCGTCCACGAGACTCCGCAGGTGATCCATATCGAGCGTACCGTCCGGGCGGAGTTTTACAAGCCGGAGTTCACCCGCCGCGCCGCGATTCACCAGTTCACGCCAGGGATCCATGTTGGAGAGGTGCTCATAATACGTCGCGACGATGTTGTGACGGCTGTCCATGGTTTTGCCGAGGGCGTAGCTGAGCTGGAACATGAGGCTTGTGGCGGTCTGCCCGGAAATAATGTTTTCCGGGGTTTCGGCATTCAGCAGGTCGGCGACTGCCGTGAGCCCGGCGCTCATGAATTCCGCAGCCTTCCGGCTTTCCGGGAAGCTGTCCCCCGGGTTGGCGCTCCAGTCGGTTGTGGCCAGATACTGGGCATCCGCCGCGCGCTTCAGAACGAGCGTTCCCGTGCCGTTATCGAGGAACACCCGGCGTTTTCCCCACGGGTCGGTCTGCGCCCTCGGGAATTCCCTCTGAATATTCGCCATCAGAGCGTCATCGAAAAACATGTATAAGTCCTTTTGTTCTCGTTATTTTGGTTGGAATTCCCCTGCGCTGAAATACCGGCCACCCGGTTCGGCAGGAATATGCGGTTAATATACAGTCGTTTATCTCCGGTTCAAGCTGTATTTGGCGAGTAACGGAAAGACCGGGATTATTGGCTCAAAGAACGCTCCCAGAGAAAGGTTATAACGCGTCTTTCGCACACCGGAACCCCGTGAATGGCGATTTATAGAAATGCTTGCGGACATCACGATGCGTCGCTTTCAGTTTGAGCGGCTGCGCGGTCCATGCTCCGCCCCGGCACAGTGGGAGGGTGCACGGTTTCTGGACATCCGGCCTTTTAACGCCCCAAGGATATTCCGCCCATGTTTGATCGATGATTTCGTTGACATTCCCCGCCATGTCATAGAGACCTTCAGGAGTCCGTCCGGCGGGATAGGAGCCGACGGGAACAGCATGGCCGATATGAAAGTCGTAGTTCGCCCGCGTTGCATCGGGTCGTTCGTTTCCCCATGGATAGAGGCGACCTGTTCCGCCCCGCGCTGCGATCTCCCATTCGTATTCTGTCGGCAGGCGTTTTCCTGACCAGGCGGCGTATGCCTTCGCGCCTTCCACATCCACGAGTACGACCGGATATTTTTCTTTTCCGGGCACGGTGCCATAGCGTCCGTTGTTGTGCTTGATAATTCCGCACCAGTCCGGGTCGGCCATATCCTCATAATAAAACGCATCGTGGGATCCGGCATTCAGGAATGCGGCATACTCGCCGATAGTAACCTCATAGCGATCCATGAAGAATGCCTTGACGGTTACCTTTCCTTCCGGCGAGGCGCCGCTGGGGTCATCCGCATCCGGGCCGACAGGGTATTCGCCGCCGATGAATCTGACCATGCTCCCCGTTTCCACCATTTTCGGCGCCTGGGGCGAGTCGATGAACGGAAATGCATTCTCCAGTTCATCATCCCGGTACTGGATCACCGTTCTGTCCGAGACGACAATCCTGCCGAAGCACTCGGTCACATGCGCGCGGTAGGTCAGCATGGGAGACCAGAGCCAGTCGACGCTCGAGACCTGCTTCCACTCCTCGATCGGCCACTGGTCATGGATAACGCTTTCCACCCGGCTGAAGTTCATTCGCATCGAAGCGCCCCGCCGGTTGAGTTTTTCTCCGGTCAGGCTCCATTGCTGCAAAGTCTTCCAGGGAATCGAACACTCGAATATCCATTCGTTATCGACATCATGCGGATAATTCAGCGTTCCATCCACACGGACAGCCAGGCGCATGCCCTCGACATCCCACGGCTCGCTGCCCGGAATCCACCGCCAGCTTCTGGGCAGCGCACCCTTGTCAAGTTCTTTGGCATAGAACATATCCCAGATGGTTCCGATTGCGTTGAACTCGATTTCCACATAATTCCGGGCGTCGCTGTCTACATCAATGAATATTTCAAAATCGCTCTCATGGCATACAATGGTATCTTTCTGGGTAATATGGGCATAGATGCGCGGTTCTTCGAGGACTCCCGCAAAATAGAGATTGTCGTCGTCCCAGACCATCTTTGCACGGGTATTAAGCGGCGGATTTCGATATCCCGTGAACATGATATGGCCAAAACGCCCGGTCCAGTCGGCATTGTCCCAACTCGATTCATCGATGCGGCCGTCAATGACGATATCGTCTACCGTGCGGTAGACGACATACTGGCGGGGCTTGAACGGTTTCGGCGTGTACGGCTCGGTAATGACGGGGTGGGAGAATCCAGGCTCCCGGTCATACCGTTGGATTTCGGGAACCGGGGGCGGCGGAGCGGCGGAGGCTGCAGATATTGCGGCAATGAACAGGGCCGGGAACACCAGTGTTTTCTTCTTCACCGTTCGTCCTTTGCTGTAAGGTTGAATGTGAGTATGGATGAATGCCGGAGCGGCTCACTCTGGCAACTCTGACTCTGCCGTCAAAATCTCGGGTCGTAAACCGTCGAGACGTTCGAAACGAACGTTCTCTCCAGCTTGTCCGACCCTTCTCATGACATACCCTCCTTTGCAGTACCCGAACGAGTTCAACGTACAATCCATGAATCATATGGCAAGGCTCCCGCCAATCCTCTCCTCTGCACCAAATTTCGCCCTGGTGGAACTGACCTCGTATCCGCCGGTCAGCCTATTACGGTGAAGCTGCCCTTGAGCCGAATATCTTTCGGGGAATGCCCGACCATTACTTCAAACACTCCGAGTTCCACTACCCGTTTCATGTTCCGGTCGAGGAGTGACAGGTGTTCCGGGGTCAGTTCGAAAGATACGTTCTTCTCTTCGCCGTTATTCAAAGCTATTTTTTTGGCTTCGCAGGTTTGTGTGGGTAAACGAGTGATGCAAGAATGAGTCATAGGAATTCGACTTCAAGAAAGTAAGATGCGATGTCCCGGTGCAAGTAGGGACGGTTCGCGAACCGTCCCTATCGGGAGATGGCTTTGACACTGAATTCGGATCAGAAGTCAGAAGAAGGAAACCGGCCGCCCATGCCGGAGCGTACGGTTCAGGCCGGGCGAGGCATGCCTCGCCCCTACGGTCTTGCCCTTGTACCTTTGCCCCTTTTCACTTTGCACCGTTCCCTCTCATGTACCCATAGAAAATAGCCAAGAACACAGAAAATACATACAAAAAAAACATAAAGCACAAAAAACGAACAGTGATATATATGGAATCGCGTCAAAATGTTGATAATCTCGGCTTGCTATATGGAATCCGGATGAGGGTTTGACCTTTCCACCTGAGGTATCTGGCAGGGCCACTTAACATTACGATACATGGCATGTGTCAAGGTATCGGCAGGATTTCATATACGATATGTACGCCATAATATTACCGAATAATTCATATGTCAAGTCATCATGACGATTCCATATATGTCTGGACCTCACGTCACATATGTATTTGAGACAGGTCACTGGCGGCGCTTGTGGAGCAGAGATATTCCCTCCAGCATTTCAATTTTCTGCAAGGAGAGCAGGACCATGTGAGCGAGCAACGGCAAGGGACCAAAGAATATGGATTGCTCCCAACAGCTTCGCCATGCGTTGACGGGTTCTCGCGCAGGGAGTATCACCGTTATTTCCATTCTGGCTCCTTGCTCCTGACTTCTACTCCTGCTCACAATACCGCTCATCGTTTACACTTTGCACAGGACAAAACGGAAATTTAACGGACATCTCACATCTCATCAATATTCGCGCATTTATTATGATGGCAATGAAAGTCCCGTCAGCGGCCATGACTCCATATGACGATGGAGCAACACCGCTCTTGTCCGAAAAGGGCGCACGTCTGCGAGGAAGAGAGGTAATTGGGCATGGCAAAAGCCGATCTGCACGTCCATTCAAGATATTCCAGCCACCCATCGGAATGGTTTCTTCAACGCATCGGAGCGAGTGAATCCTACACCGATCCCGAGGTAATCTACCGAACGGCCAAAGAGCGCGGGATGCAGTTTGTTACCCTCACCGATCATAACTGCATCGAAGGCGCGCTCGCATTGCGGGAACGGCACCCGGAGGATACCTTTGTCAGCATGGAAGCCACCGCGTATTTCCCTGAAGACCGGTGCAAGGTTCACGTGCTTGTTTATGGCGTTACCGAAGCGCAATACCGGGAGATTCAGATGCTCCGGACGAACATATACGACCTCAGGGATTACATCCGGGCGCAGGGGATTGCCTGTTCGGTTGCCCACGGCAGCTATTCGGTCAACGGCAAGCTGACTTCGGATCATCTGGAAAAACTCATCCTGCTTTTTGATGTGTTCGAGGGTCTGAATGGCGCGCGGAGCCGTCTGAACAACCGCCCCTGGAAACATATCCTGTCATCCCTGACCCCTTCGCATATCGAGCGTCTCGCAAACCATCACGGGATCGAACCGTTCAGCCACGATTCGTGGATCAAGGGATTCACCGGCGGTTCCGACGACCACGCCGGTCTTTTCATGGGCAAATCCTGCACCGTTGCCGAAGCCTCCACTGTCGATGAATTCCTCTCGGCGCTTCGTAATCGCCGGACCACCTGCGAAGGCAGATACAGCGAGTTCCAGTCCCTTGCCTTCACCATATACAAGATCGCGTATGATTTTTCCAAGTCCCAAAGCGGCTCTCTTTCCCGTTCCCTCCTCAGTCAAATCACCGAGAACGTATTCGAGTCCAACCGTCTGAGCATCCGCAGCCGGTTCAAACTCAAAACGATGAACACGTTCCGGAGAAAAAAATCGGGTAGCTCTCTGGATGCCCGATACATGGAACTCCTCCAGGATCTTTCCGATGGCCGAAACGCACCCATCGAGGATCGGCTGGACAGCTTCTATGACAAACTGGCGGCTATATCGGACGAGTTTTTCCGGATTCTCCTGTCTTCGCTGGAAGGTGACCTGAACCGGGGCGACATTCCCGGGCTGATCCGGAATATCTCGTCGTCGCTCCCGGGGATTTTTCTGACCGTACCCTTCTTCTCCACCCTCAAGCATCTCCACGAGGGCAAGGACACCCTGAAAACGTTGGCCGGCCGCCTCAATATCGAAAATGGATCGTCATCGAAGCGAATTCTCTGGTTCACCGACACCCTGAGCTACATGAACGGAGTGTCCATGACCGTGAAAAAGATCGCATGGCTTTCCTATCTCGGGGGAAAGGACCTCACGATTGTCACCTCCATGCCGGAAAGCGAACTGCCGCCGGACTTGCCGCCCAACATCATCAATCTGCCGTCCTTCTTCGAATTCAGCCTGCCCCATTATGAGCATTACACGCTCAGGGTCCCCAGCTTTCTTGCTTCCGTTAAACGGCTGGCCGCATGTGAACCGGATGAAATATACCTTTCCACCCCGGGTCCGCTGGGGCTTTTCGGGCTCCTGGTCTCCAACCTCCTGAACGCAAAGAGCATCGGAGTGTTCCATACCGATTTCACCCTGCAGGCACACGAACTCATCGAGGATGGCGCGCTGGACAGCCTGGTGGAGAGCTATCTCAAATGGTTCCACGCACTCACCGATGAGAACCAGGTTCCCACCGAGGAATATATCGACATCCTCCAGGCCAGGGGGTTCAACCGGGATAAGATGAAGCTTTTCCGTCGCGGCATCGATTCATTCCAATTCGCCCCCCGATCAACCGGGAAGGAATACCTCCGCGATCAGTGGGGAATCTCCGATGGTCCCGTCCTTCTCTTCGCCGGGAGGATTTCGCGGGACAAGAACATCCAATTCCTTCTGGAACTTTTCCGTCGGCTCTCCCCGAAAGTTCCGGACCTGAACCTGGTGATCGCCGGCGACGGGCCCGATCTGCCGGAGCTTCAGAAGAAATACGCACGGGAGAAGCGGATCGTGTTCACCGGACGGCTTGGTCATGATGTCCTTCCGGAAGTGTACTCCGGAGCGGATGTCTTCGTTTTCCCCAGTTCCACCGACACCTTCGGCATGGTCGTGCTGGAAGCGCAGTCCTGCGGGCTTCCGGCCGTGGTTTCAGACCGTGGCGGCCCCAGAGAGATCATCCGGGAGGACAACACCGGCCTCACGGCACGTGACTCCGACTTGTCCGACTGGGAGGAAAAGGTGTTCTCACTGCTGAAACTCCGCGAAACCTCCCCGGAAGAGTACCGTCGCATGCGCGGCGAGTGCCGTCGCAACGCAGTTGGCCGGTTTGACTGGAATATGGTCATTGATCTTATCACCGGGGAAACACGTCAACACGGCAACCCTCCGGATGCCGGACAGGCCCGGGAACGGGAAGTGGGATAACGGGGAAGCTCCCGGTGGGACTGGCTCCACGGGGAGTCCCTGCGTACACATCGGGTTTCCCCGCTCTTTCCAGGAGAGGGGAAACCCGCAGGCCAGCTTTGAGCAACAGCGACCGTATTGAGGCACGGTGAAAAGGGGCACAGGCACATAAGCGCCAGGAAAAAACGAGCGACGGCGGGCGCTCCGGCCTGGATACCCGCGGACGTACCAGCTTCTTTTCTCCCGGCTCCTGACTCTTTCTTGGGAATTTCGCCCTGGTTCGTTTACCCACGCCAATCGGCGAAGCGTCCTTCTTTCTTTGGCACTTCGATACCTCATTCATCAGGCGAGCGTTTATGAAAATATGTGATCTCACACAAGCCTACACTCCCACCAGCGGAGGAATCCGCACCTATATAGACGAAAAGCGGAAATTCATCGAAAAACATGATTCGCTGGAACACCTGCTCATCATCCCGGCGGACAGGGATTCGGTGAGCCGGGAGGGACGGCTGACCGTGTACCGGGTAGCCTCGCCGCATATTCCGGGTTGCGAGCCTTACCGGGTGGTGCTCCGGCTGGCCCGGGTGATTTCCATTCTCGCATCGGAGAAGCCGGACATCATCGAACTGGGTTGCGCCTATACCCTCCCCTGGGCGGCGTTCCGTCACCGCCATGACTACAACTGTCGTGTCGTGGGCTTCTACCACACCGATTTCCCCAAGGCCTATGTGGAAACCGCGGTCAAGGCCGCGCTGGGGGAAAGCACCGCCAAAACGGCGCGCATGATTGCGTCGCAATACGCCCGTCTGGTCTACACCCGGTGCGACCTGGTGATCGCGCCCTCACGCCCGCTCCAGAAAAACCTTTCCCGCTATGGGGTAAAAAATGTGGAGTTCCTTCCCCTCGGAGTAGATACGGAGGTATTCAATCCCTCCCGGCGCGATCCTTCTCTTCGGGAAATGCTCGGATTCGGAGACGAGGATCTCATGCTGGTCTACTCCGGCCGTCTGGACAGCGAAAAGCGGGTGGATGTGCTCATTGAGGCGGTGAAGCGGCTCCCGGAGGATGTTCCCGCCAAGCTGGTGCTGGTTGGCGACGGTCCCCTGCGGAAGTCGATCCAGTCCAGTGAAAAGCATAACCGCCGCATCACGGTCGTTCCGCACATTTCAAGCAAGACCGAGCTCGCCGCGCTTCTCGCCTCCGGAGATATCTATGTCACCGCCGGGCCGTTCGAAACCTTCGGACTCTCCGTACTTGAAGCTCAGGCCTGCGGTCTTCCGGTAGTCGGAGTCAGGGCCGGCGCACTTGTCGAACGGGTTCCCTCCACAGTGGGAACGCTGGGACGGCCCGGCGACTCCGAACACATGGCGCGGAATATCCTCGAGTTTTCCCGCAACGGCTTCCGGAAAATGGGAGAGGACGCTCGGGCTCTGGTTGAAAGCACGTATTCATGGGAGAAGACATTCGGAAGGCTTCTGAAACTGTACCAGGATATCTGATCTGATAACAAACGCGGTGGCGGATTACCAAATCCCCCCGTGATTCATCCCGGCCGGGATGGATCGCGGGGGGATTCCGTTTTAACCTTTTCCATCGCGGTCTGATACGAATTCAATTTCAAGAAAGTAAGTTGCGATGCGCCCGGGAACGGGGTTCTCCCTGCCACATCCCGCTCGCCCGTTTTGCGGGAGAAGGAGCAGGCAGGGCATTGTCGTAAACAGAAGACAATAGTAGTGAACGGGTGTCTTGATAATCTAACTCACCCCTCGTTCCCCTCTCTCGCAAGAGAGGGGATGACTCGTTATCGGCCATCTCAGTGCTTCCTATGGCTCAATTCCCCCTCTCTCTGGAGAG
>JAWLHT010000178.1:0-10944 GCA_041690195.1 Candidatus Latescibacterota bacterium | reverse complement strand
TGACCGGCAGAAACCGCATGCTGTTTCTGCGATAGTCTTCCTTTCTGCTCCGCATTACGCAAGAACCCCGGACGCAGCATCGAGCCTCAGCGTCCGGGGTTTTTATCCGGTTTCCGGAAATCTTTTTGCGCCGGAAATGGTTCCGTTCGTATCTTTAATGCTGTAATGCATTTTCTTCCATTCTTTCCGGAAAGGATACCCGATGAATAATTTCACCTATTGCAACCCGGTCCAGATAATCTTCGGCAAAGGTTCCATCTCTGAACTTTCAGATCTCATCTCCCCCGATGAAAAAGTGATGATCACCTACGGAGGCGGGTCCATCAAGCGAAACGGCGTGTACGACCAGGTTATGGACGCGCTGAAAAACCACGTTGTGGTCGAATACGGGGGAATCGAGCCAAACCCCCGGTTCGAGACACTTATGCAGGCGGTGGAGAAGGCAAGAAGGGAGGAGATTGATTTTCTGCTCGCGGTGGGCGGAGGATCGGTGGTTGATGGCACCAAGTTCATTGCCGCGGCCATTCCCTTCGAGCCGGGAAACGAGTGGCATATTCTCTCAAAGCGAGCTGAAATCGAGGATGCCATACCGTTCGGCTGCGTACTCACCCTGCCGGCCACCGGTTCAGAAATGAATCCGACCGCAGTGATTTCACGGGAAGAAACAGCCGAAAAGCTCGTTTTTTCCAGCCCGCTGGTCTATCCGCAGTTTTCCATTCTCGATCCGGAAGCCACCTATACTCTCCCGGAGAGGCAAACCGTGAACGGTATCGTGGATACCTTCGTCCATATCACCGAACAGTACCTTACGTTTCCAACAGGTGCTGCACTGCAGGACCGCCAGGCGGAAGGATTGATTCTCGCACTCCTGGATGAGGGTCCCAAGGCGCTGCAATCTCCCAGGAATTACACT
The DNA here is from genome assembly GCA_041690195.1 of Candidatus Latescibacterota bacterium. Classification (GTDB taxonomy): domain Bacteria; phylum Latescibacterota; class Latescibacteria; order Latescibacterales; family Latescibacteraceae; genus JAWLHT01. The sequence goes on along the minus strand of JAWLHT010000178.1, from coordinate 10,031 downwards.
GTCCGCGCCAACCTGATGTGGATTTCCACCCAGGCGCTCAACGGTTTAATCGGATGCGGCGTTCCCGGCGACTGGGCAACCCATATGATCGGCCATGAACTGACCGCTCTCTACGGCATTGATCACGCCCGCACCCTGGCCGTGGTCCTGCCCGCCTTGCTCCGTCACCAGAAAGACCGCAAGGCGGACAAACTGACCCAGTACGCCGAACGGGTATGGAACATCCGCGAGGGAAGCCGTGATGAACGTATCGAGGCCGGCATTGCGAAAACGGAAAACTGCTTCCATTCCCTCGGTGTCCCCACCCGTCTTTCCGATTATTCAATCGGCGCGGAAGCCGCGGATGCCGTTGCAGAACGAATCCGGAAACGGGGGGCCAGCTTCGGAGAACACGGAGACATCGGGCCGAAGGAAATCGCTGAGATTCTGAAGCTTGCAATGTAATTCCCTCCCGGCTTTTCGAGAGGGAAAGCAGCTATCCGGTTACATATCGTTCAAACGCAGCACGCATGTGAGAAGAGGGACCCGTGGGTCCCTCTTCTCACATGCGTTAATACGAACTTCTCGTAAGGTCCGCGGCCTTTTCCGCCAAACGCCTTATCCATGTTGGGGGGATCAGGAAAAGTCAGCCGGAAACTGTCATGCCGGTTCCCTGACAATGAACCGTTCCAGTTCTTCCAGCGATTTACCCTTTGTTTCCGGCATCATGCGTCCGACGAAGAAGAAAAACGGAATCATCATAGCCGAGAAGAACATGAAAATAATACCGCCGCCAACCTTCGCCAGCGCAACCGGGAAAACCATTCCGATCATGGCATTCATGATCCAATGAGTAAAGGAGCCGAGCGCCTGTCCCTTTGCCCGAACCTTGTTCGGGAATATTTCGGCCAGAAAGACCCAGATCACCGCGCCTTGGGAGAATGCGAAGAAAGCGATGAATCCAACGATGAAGACCACTACCCCCGCGCCTGGCATGAAATTCGGATTCAGATAATGCATTCCCGCGCCGGCCAGAGAAAGGCACATACCGACCGCCCCGGTGAGCAGGAGTGTTTTTCTCCCGAGTTTGTCAATGAGAAACATGGCAACAATGGTGAAGACCATATTCGTCGCCCCAACCGCAACCGCCTGCAGCATCGAAGCGTCCGCGCTTGCGCCGGCGCTTTCGAAAATCATGGGTGCGTAATACATGATAACATTGATACCCGAAAGCTGATTGAACATCGCCAGCAGGACAGCGCACATTACCGCAAAGCTGTATTTCTTTTGGAATAGTTTCGTGTCACCCTGTCCCGTTTCGCCTTTGAGTGAGGCAACGATATCAGCAAGTTCCGATTCGGGATTTTCCGAGCCGATTTTTTGGAGCACATCCCGCGCCTTTTCCAGCATCGCTTTCTTCACGAGCCAGCGCGGACTTTCCGGAACAAGGAACAGAAGCAGGATAAAAAACGCGGCGGGGAAAGCCTCAATGCCGAACATCCAGCGCCAGGCCAGACCGCTTTCGCCCATAACCCTGAAAATCAGCATGTTCGTGAAGAAGGCGAGCAGAATGCCGAACACGATATTGAACTGGGCAACGGCAACCAGACGGCCTCTGAGTCTGCCCGGTGCAATTTCCGCGATATACATGGGTGTGATCACCGAAGCCATTCCGATAGCTATGCCGCCGATGAAACGGGAGAAAAGCAGTACCGACCATGTGGTCGCAACCGCGCATCCGACAGCCGAAAGGAAATAGAGAATACCGCTGAGAAACAGCATCGCCTTTCGGCCGTAAACGTCACCCGGCTTGCCCACAGCAATGGACCCGATCACCGTTCCCCACAGGGCGATGGATACCGTCCATCCCAGGGAAACATCGGTAAGGTTGAAATAGGCGGTGATTGCTTTCGTCGTTCCTGAAATAACGGCAGTGTCAAAGCCGAACAGCAGACTACCAAGGGCGGATACAATTGTTGCAAAGAGGAGTTTCGAGTTCATTTTCCTCACCGGGTTGAAGGTTATGATACTTACATGGCTCCGGGGCGGTATTCCGAGCGGCATTCCTTTCACGGGTCATGAAACACATTCATGAATATCACCTGTGAATCGAATTAAACGATGCGCCCGCAAGAAGTCAACAGCTTTTCCGTATATCGTTATTCCTTGTCATCAGTTATTTCTCGCTCAATCCGCCAGCGAAAGGCCGGTCAGGGACGATTCCCGGTCCTCGGTCCGTAGACCACATCCGGACCGTCCAGTTCGTATGCCCCCAGATCAGGAGCATTTCCGGAAAAACCATCATTGATGTTGGGCAGGACACAACCGGCGTCCACCGCCTTGGCACCGGGAGCCAGACGAAAATCGAAATCCTTCGGATTATACAGTTTGTTACGATTTTCCGGATCGGGTCTGGTCACATTCCGGAAAATGTCGTAGTCCACCAGGATTCCATGTTCCTCGTTTCCGGTCGCCGCATGGAATTCAGCCAGCGTCCGGTAGGACCCGGCAAGGGGATTTTCCAGTTCGTAATCCACCCGTTTTCCGTCCCCGGGAGATTTCCAGACAAACTGTGCCTCCGTGGTCCGGGAGGGACGGTATCCGTTGTAATCGAACGAAGTATTACTCGTGTAGGTCGTAACCCGGAGAATGGGAAGTTTGGGGTGGTCCGCTCCCAGGAAGAGATTGTTTCGGACATCAACATTCTGGAAGGGGCTGCTCTTGGTCCACTCTGTAATAAGGGTGTTGTGATACGCCAGCACTCCGACCGGGTATATGTTGTACTTGAACGCGTTTCCCTGGGGCACATGGTACGCGATGTTTCTGATAAAATAGGCCGGACCTCCATAGATTGGCTGCGCCGAGTATGCGCTCTGGCCCACGTTGAATCCGCGGTTTCGGAATACACGGACATTGTGCGCCGCACAGTCCGCCTCAATGAAGTCGTCGGACATGAGATACATATCGTTGTTATGGAAGTCAATGGATACCGGAGTCCAGTCTTCGCGCTCCGGAGGGCCCTGTTCGGTGACATCAATCGCGTCATGGAAATACGCGATATAATTATGACAGACCACATGGCCCTGGCCGTTGATATCAACGCCGATGAATGAAACCATCTTGGCTCGGAGGCCCAAAGTCGCCCACTGTTCTGTCCAGCCGGGAAGACTGATTTTACGCCCGAGAATGACATTGTCGGCAATATAGAAGTTTTTCGAACCGCCGTACTGGGCATTCACACCGCAGCCAACATTCTCCATACGGCAGTTGCGAACCACGAGACCGCTGCATCCATGGGCAAATCGAATCCCCGCCTGAACCGCGATATCGCAGTTACGGATGGTCAGATTCTCGATATAGGTGTGATCGGCATAGATCACATCAAACAGACGGTACACCCCGTCGCCGTCCAGGATAGCCTCTCCGTCTCCCGCACCCCGTATCACGATCGGCTTATCCGGTGTTCCGCTCCGTGTGAGAACGTATGCACCATGAAAGTGCATCCCAAGCGGCTCGTAGTAGCGCCAGCGGTCGCATAAATAAAGCCCGGCATGGACCAGAATGGTGTCTCCGGGCCGGACCGCATGTTCGCCGCCGGTTCCCCACAGGCTTTTCCCGGGACCGTAATACGCCTCCATGATACTCTCAAAGGCGGGTTCCAGCTTCGTCCCCGTGTAGTCGGGTGGGTAGACGTGCAGCACCCGTCCGCCCGGGAAAGCTGTTGGCTCGGGGCGGGTGGTGACCGTCACGGTTTTCACCGACTGCCCTTGCACCCCATCGGGGTCCTTCAGGGTAAAACGGCACTCATAGGTCCCGCCCGGATCCAGATCGAAGATGCTTCCCGCGAAGCGGTTTGGCGCGGTGAAATCAACCGCTACAACCTTGTGCACGATCCGCTCGCCGCCCATGCGGAGCAGCGGAAGCGCCCGTTTCCACCCGGATGCCCCCTGTTTGCGATAGGCGACCTCCACCGATGCATTCCGGTTATCGTCGCCCGAAATATCCCATTCGAACCCCGCACAGACCAGCGTGGGGGGTTCCACCAGGAATTTTCCCGGAGTCACCGCGTTGGTCGCGGCCTGAACTGAGTTCACAGCGGTCATAAAAAGAACTGCCATCAGAACTGTCCCAAACCGTCTCATGCATCCCCCCTCTTACTACAGCATTGTGGATCATATCTTCTTCTTGTCTATCAGATTATCCGTTCTTTGGAACACATGGCCGAATCCCAGATCGTCACAGCGGCCGATAAGTTCGCGGCAGACGACTTCCGGCCAGACATCTCCCTTGATGACCGGATGCGCCGGGAGTCTCCCCTGATTGATGACCGCCAGACGTGTCCACTCATGGGCAAGAAGGTTGACGGTCAGTTTGGGATTGAAGTAGGCGTAGAATGCCTCTGAAGAAAAGTTGGCATCGGGAGAAGAAAGACCAAGAATCTTGTGGATGCGATCAGCGGGCAGCCCCATCTCATCCCACCCGAAAAACCGGGTGACCGCTTTGAGAGCCGCAGACTCCTCCAGGCCGGGGACCCACTCGCAAAGCTGATTGGCCCAGGCGGCAACCGCGGACACATGTTGGGAATCGCACCATGAGAGGGGGTGGAACGCATCCGATGCGCCGTCAAAAAAGTCGGCGTGGTTATGCCCCACGAATATGGAAAGAGTGGGGTTATGTGTATCGGAAATAAAACCGCACCGTCCGTTCGTTGTGGTGCGGGCGGCGGCATTGATACGTTTGAACTGATTCGCGACCAGCTTGGCCCGGAACACGATCCAGTCCATCACCCCGTTGTCCTCTCCGAGAAAAGTCAGGAAGTCGGCCAGAGTCATACGGTATTTCGCCGCGTTTTCAACAGTTTTACGGTCCAACTTCCGTAAACGGGTGCGAAGATTCAGCATGGCCCGCCTCATGGCCGGAAAGTCGTAACCCAGCTTTTCAGCCTCTGTTTCACAAGAGGGACAGGCGCACCCGAAAAGGTTGTGCCATAGTGAAGGATTGATATACCGGTGATGAGAAACATACAGGGAATCAGGAGCATAGGTTCTGGCTCCCCAGGCGAACACCTCCGGTTCGAACTCCTTGACAATGGGTCGGGAAAAGCAGACCGTGCCAGCCCACTCGCGTGAATACTTCACGCGGGGCAGATCCAGGAACTTGACCCCGTCGAATGTCTCCGCGCAGATGGGTCGGCACTCCTCACCGTAATGGTGACCGGTGTAATAGAGCCAGAAGTCCATGCCGCGGCGATGCGTTTCTTCCACCGCCCTGAACACCTCCGAATCGTCATCGGTATGCGCCCGGGCACAGAGAGTTCGCGATGGTCCAAGCGGGTTCTTTTCCAGAAGATGCGGGGGGAGCCTGATCGGTGGCGAACAGAGCAGAACATTCACCCCAAGCCGCTTCTGGAGTGCGTCGAGGTATTTCGGCTCCCTGAGGATTTCATCGGCGGTGGCGTAGTATGCGATGACTTTCCTGCCAGGGATTCCGGTTACCCTCGGCCATGTGGGTTCTGTTCCGGACTGTGCGATGGCGGGAGCGTTGCCGAGTCCAGCCGTCGCCAAGGCAAGCGCTCCGCGTGCCAGAAATGCACGTCGCCTGACCGGTTGCATGTAATCCATTTCTCAGCCCTCTTTATCCGCCCGAGTTGTTTATTGAATTATTGCCCCGTTCGTGGACCGTAAATTTCTTCCGGGACATCAAGTTCAATCGCTCCCAGATCAGGAGCTTTGCCGGAGTAGCCGTCATTAATATTGGGCAGCACGCAGCCCGCGTCAACCGCTTGTGAACCTGAAACCAGCCGAAAATCGAAGTCTCGGGCAAAAAACACCTCGCCCGGATTTTCCGGATCAGCTTTCCGGACATTCCGGAAGATATCGAAATCCACCAGCACGCCATGCTCTTCTTGGCCTGTTCCCCGGTAAAAATCCTGCAGCGTCTTGTATTGGCCGCCGGTAGTGTTGGTTTTCAGTTCGTAGTCCTTCGCCATTTTATCGGATGGAGCTTTCCATACGAACTGTGCGTCGTCGCCCCGGTTGAGGCGATAACCGTTGTAGTCGAATGTTGTATATCCGGTATACGTTGAAACGCGAAGGATCGGTCGTTTTGGATAGTCCTCGCCCAAAAACAGGTTGTTCCGGAAATGGACGTTGGAAAACGGTGGACTGGTGGTCCACTCCGAACAGAAGGTGTTGTGGTACGCGATTACCCCGGCGGGATAGATGTTGAACTTGAGCGCTCCGCCCGAGGGGATATGGTAAGCGATGTTGCGAATGAAATACGCCGGCCCGCCGAAGATGGGCTGGGCCGAATAGGCGTGCTGTCCGGCATTGAATCCCCGGTTCCGGAATACTCTGAGATTGTGTACGCTGGAATCCGCTTCGATGAAATCGTCCGCGCACATATGCATATCGTTGTTGTAGAAGTCCATGGAAACCGCTTTCCAATCCTCTCTCTCAGGGGCGCCCTGTTCCGTGACATCGATGGCGTCGTGGAAATAGGCGATATAGTTGTGGCAGACCGCATGCCCCTGGCCGTTGATATCGATGGCGATGAATGATTTCAGGTCGGAGAGCGGACCGTACTTGGCCCAGTTCCCGGTCCAGCCGTGCAGACGGTCCCGGTCCTCGCGGCCGATGATGACGTTATCGGCAATATAGAAATTCCGGCAGCCGCCATACTGTGCGTTTACCGCGCACCCCACATCCTCGAACCGGCAGTTCCGGACCACGAGCCCGTTGCAGCCTTTGGTATACCGGAGCCCTGCCAGGATACCCACTTCACAGTTTCGGATGGTCAGGTTCTCGAAGTGCGTGTAGTCGGCGAACATGACGTCAAACAAACGATACACCCCGCCACCGTCGAGGACCACTTCGCCATCTCCCGCACCGCGTATCACGATCGGTTTTTCCTGTGTTCCGCTCATGGTGAGCTGATAGGCGCCGTGGAAATGAAGCCCCAGCGGTTCGTAGTAGCGCAGGCGGTCTGATTTATAGGTTCCGGCGTGCACCAGGATGATATCACCGGGTTCAATGGACGCACTGTGCCACAACCCCTTCCCCGAACCGTAATATGCCTCCATGATACTTTCGCAGGACGGTTCCTGTTTCTGACCCTCGAATCCGGGAGGATACACATGGAAAACCCTTCCCCCTTCGGCGGCTTTCGGTTCTGCGCGGGTGACGACCGGCACAACCTTCACCGCCTCTCCCCTGACCCCATCAGGATCCCTGAGCGTGAACCGGCACTCGTATTCGACCCCCGGCTCCAGATCAAAAATGCTTCCCGCGAACATGTTCGGCGCGGTATAGTCGATACCAACCGCCTTGTACACCACGCGTTCGCCGTTCAGCCGCAGGAGGGGCAATCCCTGTTTCCAGGCGAGGGTTCCTTTTTCACGGTAATTAACTTCCACCTCGGCATTGCGGTTGTCATCACCCTCAATGTACCACTCGAACCCGGCGCAGAGAAGCGTCGGCGGTTCCACCACGAACTTTCCCGGTGTCACCGCATCTACCGCCGCCATAGCGGAAGAAGATATTACGAATACTGACAGTATCACCGCATACGCCGTTCTGACATGCAGCATGTGCTCCTCCGGAAAATGAGTGGACGAATTTTTGGTATCGGGTTTTATCAGCAGAACAGATGATTCAGCAGCGCAGGTGATGAAAACACGTGTTTCCGATACCCGGGAACTGCTGAAACATCTGCCACCACCGTGGCTTTTCCAGTGTCAAGGGGGGATACAAGAGAAATACATCCGCGGCACGGAATTCGCTGCCGACCATACCCCCACCCGTATTCTTTTGACCTGAGTTTCCACCTTTTTGCCGCATGATGACTGATGATAAGATTCACCCCGAGTATCTCAATGGCAAGTTATTTGTTCGGCGGATTGACCCGATATGACATTATGTGTTTTTGAAAAAAAGAAGGAGTCAGGAGCCATAACTCAGGAGAAGGGAACCCGCGGTCAAGACCGGGGCATGTGGTTCAAGCGGGACGAGGCATGCCTCGCCTCTACGGTCTTCCCTTTGTGCGTCCGTGCCTTTGCCCATTCACTCTTCACGGTGCACCGTTCGCTCTCATATACCCATAAAATACAGCGAAGAACCTTTTGTAAGTTGTAAGCCCCGCCAGCCAACTGAGCGAAGAAACAAAGACGCCCGGGAAACGATTCCCGGGCGTCTTTGTTTCTTGTTTCCGTTCGATCAGCCTCTGCCACGGATCAACGGGATATCGGCATACTCGCAGAGTTCGGAGAGAATATCGTGTAGCCGCTTCTTGCAGGCCTCGGCGCGAATCTTGTCTGCGTCGGTAAGCGCTGCTTTGGGAGGGCCCATTTTGAATCCGCGCACTTCCATGGCCGCTTTGAAGCCCAGAGGGAAGGGCACGCTGAACATGGTACGGATCGCCAGGCAGATTGAGTACTGCAGTGAACGGGCGGTATCGAAGTCTCCGGAAAGTGTAGCGTTGTAAATTTTCACCAGGATTTCGGGGAAGATGTTGGCGGTTCCAACCATGGCGCCTTTTCCGCCGATCATGGTCGCGGGGAAAACGATTTCCTCACGTCCGGCGAGAACATTAATATCCGAACCAACCAGACGGACCTTATCCATGAAATGGGTCAGGTCCACCATGCTGCCCGAAGAGTCTTTCATCGCCACCACATTCAGAATCTGGGAGACCCGCTTGACCAGATCATAGGAAAGGGGTGTGGAAAAAAGCGGGATGTTGTACATTACGATGGGCATATCCGGAACCGCTTCCGCCAGCATCTCGTAATGCCGTTCGATGATTTCCTGCGTGACCGTATAGTAGTAGGGAGGAGAACAAACAATGGCATCGCAGCCGATCTCGCGGGCGTACTTTGCAAGCTCGATGGATTTTTCGATGTGGCTGGCGGTGACTCCAGCCAGCACCGGAGCCCTGCCTCGAACCGCCTTTTTCACCACGCTCATGAGATTGCACGCTTCGTCCGTTTCCATATGGACGAATTCCCCAACGCTCGAAACGTTAAAAATAGACTTGCATCCGCTGTTGTAGCAAAAATCAACGATGTCCTGCATTACGTCTTCGTTGACTTTACCATTCCCATCGAACGCCGTCAGCATCGCGGGCGCGATTCCCTCGGGCTTATAAAACATGTTTCTCCTCCTGTGTATATGCGTAAAACGATTCTTATTCTGTTCAGGGCGAACTTTTGGAAAGCACCGTGTCTCCATTCCGGCTTGGGAACGAAGAATGCAACAAAAACCTGCGTAAAACGTTCAATGTCGTGAATACGGCGAACAAAATCAGAAAAAAGCGTGCTGCTGCTTATGGATTGTGAAAAAATACCAATTTGCCTTCACGATGTCAAGCACCATTGCCGATAAAGCGCTTGACCTCTGTGGGGTTATACACTATTTTACGGGAACGGATACGGAAGGAATAAATATGGCCCGAAAACAAACGGAAAAAACCGATTTCCGCACCAATCTCATGCTCTATTACGGGGCGATCGGGGTAGTCATTCTCGGATACGTGTTCCTCGCGATAGGTGACGCCAACAGCATAACCTCTCTAACCCTTGGGCCCATCATTCTGGTGGCCGGTTATCTCGTTGCCATGCCCGTCGCACTCCTGCGAGGAGCGAAAAGTCAGAAGTCGGCCGAAGAGCAACCGTCCGTGTCTTCTCCCAAAACGGGACAAAACAACTGACATTGGCCTCGGCATGTGGGCGATTGACTCAGCTGGTTCAGAGTGCCTCCCTTACAAGGAGGAAGTCACAGGTTCGAATCCTGTATCGCCCACCAAAAATATCCTTGAAATACCGCCACTTACGAAAACAGGTAAGTGGCTTTTTTTATGCCCCGACCTCTCATTGCAACCCCAGTGCAACCCTGAGTGCAAACAAAAGGGGTGACGCATGCCACCCCATCCCAGCGAGGCCTCTCTCAGGAATACCTCCTACCGAACTGTAGCGCCAACCCCGTCACCCGCCCAAAGACGCTCAGGACGATTGAGTCAGTGATCATGTAATCCCCCCAAGACGGCAGTATATTTTT
>JAWLHT010000177.1:0-10948 GCA_041690195.1 Candidatus Latescibacterota bacterium | reverse complement strand
CTAAGTGCTTGCACACCTTAGACCTCCACGACAGATTTTGGAGTCCTCTTTTTTTCCTCCCACGTTTACTCCATCGGTACAATTGAGTCTACACCCAAAGAAAATCTGGAGATTTATATGATCTCATGAATATATTAGCAGAGTCAGATATCCAATATTGTCATTTCCTGTCTAAGTATTTGTTTTTATCAGAACAATCAAAAGCTTCTATTAAAACTTTGATATTTAATGATGTAGTTCGAATCAATATGTCATTTGCTCTGCAATTCCTCAAGAAGCCGTACTTTACCTTGGCAAGAAGTATAAATTCATATTTTTTTATTCACAATGGTTATTCTCTTATTATGTCAAATACTGTTTATGACTTCTTAAATGCTTGTCACAATAATACTGAAGCAGAGTTTAATTGTCAATATATTCTACCAACTGGATTTCCACAAAATGAAATATTAATGATAGAGATTGAGCTATCTAATTTTTGCAATCTTAATTGCAAATATTGCTATGTATGCAAAGATTCATGCGAAACAATCAGCAAAAAAGTATTAGACGATATTGCTACTTTTATTGGCGATACTTGTGGTAACACATCTAATCATACTGCAATACAATTTTTTGGCGGTGAACCATTGGCAAATTTTGACTTAATTAAGTATTTTATCGATAATTTTAAAACCGTTAACAAAAATATTAAATACTGTATCCAAACAAATGGTACCTTGTTAAATCAGCATATATCAGAGTACCTTGCGTCAGAAAACATAGGAGTTGGAATTAGTTCAGATGGCACGCCTGAAGTTAATTCTTCTTTACGGACAGGATGCTATTCAGAAAGTATTAATATCGAGTCAGCGATAGAATCGTCAATATACAATGGTATATTCGGCGGTATTATTTCTGTGTTAACAAAGTTGAATCTTGAATTTGAAAAGTATTCTGAGTATTGGACAAGTCAATACGGTGATATATCTGTCAAAATGTCACCCCTCCTTTATATTGAAGAAGCTAAAAGCAATGCCATTTCTCTTTCTCCTTCTAAACAGGAAATCAAAGAACTGTTATCCAAATTATGTGAAGTGCATGAAACAAATACCAAGTTTACTTGGCAAGACTATATATCAACATACGAACAATTATTGTTTTTGGAATTAAATGACCTTTGTACATCCAGAGGATGTCGAGCAGCAAATAACTTTATCGCAATCAACAAGAATGGTGACGTATATCCTTGTACTCATTTATTTAGCTTCCCGGATATGAGAATCACCAGTATTTATGATGCAAATAGCAAACAAAAAATAGTAGACTTTATTTCTAAATCAAAATCAATGATAGTGAATGATTGTCACAGTTCATCATGCTCCTTGTGGCCTTTTTGTAGAGGAGGTTGCTTATCCCAAGAATTAAGTAAAAGTAACGGAGAAAAACACAACTACTGCTATTACAGGAAAGAACTATTTTCAGTTGTTGCTCAATCTATCTTGCGGAATATCGAGAAAAGGTATTTGGGATCTATGTGAGAGTCACTACTGTCCCATCGTTAGGGAATCCACCCTTCAAAATTGAACCCCTAAAGTAGGTGATTGACATGATTCCCGACGTGACAGCATTTGAAATTCTCCCCGGCTATAAAATCAAAGTCAGTCTTTCAAATGGCAAAAAGGGGATTTTTGATGTCACGCCCTATCTCAACCGGGTAGTTTTCACTGAACTGAAGGACTACAACTACTTCCGGCGGGCACGAATCGAATACGGAACCATCGTCTGGCCAAACGAACAGGATTTCAGCCCGGAGACGATTGAGCTGAGAATGAGGCATGAGGAATAATCTTCATTCATTATGGCAATTCCTCATGAATTAGGACGAAAATAGAATGAGTTACGGATATTGAGGTATTACATGGAATCGCCATGAGGACTTGACACATGAGTCAATCAGCAATCTTATGGCGTACAGATCATTGCACAAGCCATATCGTCAAGATTTACGCGCGATTCCATATGTTAAGAGCTTGAGGATCAATGGATGGAAAAAATGATGGCAAAAAATAAGATTGTCATTACCTGGAACGAAACGGATGGGGTCTTTATCGCTAAAACCCCTGACCTGCCCGGCTGCATGGCTCATGGAGATACGGAAGAATCCGCGCTCCGGAATATTGAAGAAGCCATTGGACTCTGGATTGATACAGCGCGCAATTGTGGCGACTTCATTCCGGAGCCGGGAAATGACGATATCACAACAGCCGAATTCGATAGCCTCATCGCCAAAACCCGTCAACAGGCAGCCGAAGCTGGAATGCGCGAATCGGATATTCAGGACGCCATCAAACGGGTAAGAAAACCCTAAAAAACCGGCCCCATCCAGAGAGCCGGTTTTTTTTCTTCACTTTTTCACTTCTCCCCACCCCCCTCACACCCCGACCTTCTCCTCCCCCACCACCACTCTCCCGTCCCGGTAATCCACCGTGACTTTCGGCGGCATTTGTCGCGTGAGCACCTCTTTGGCCAGGGCGTTTTCGATCTCGCGCTGGATGAGGCGCTTGATGGGCCGCGCGCCGTAGGTGAGGTCGAACCCGGCCTCGGCGATGTATTCCACGAGGTCGCGGGTGAAGGCGAGCTCGAACCCGGCGGTGGCTTTGACCCGCTTGGCCAGACGGTCGAGCTGGAGTTTGACGATCTTCCGGATATTCTCCCGGTTGAGGGAGTGGAAGATGATGATCTCGTCCAGACGGTTCAGGTATTCGGGACGGAAGTGGGCGCGCACCATTTCCATGACCCGTTCCCGGGCCGCCTCGCCGTCGCCGCCGACAGGGATTCCCGCGATGACCTCCGATCCGATGTTGGAGGTCTGGATGATGATGGTGTTGCGGAAGTCCACGGTGCGCCCCTGGCCGTCGGTAAGCCGCCCGTCGTCGAGCACCTGGAGGAGGACGTTGAACACCTCCGGGTGGGCCTTCTCGATCTCGTCGAAGAGCACGACCTGATAGGGACGACGCCGGACCGCTTCGGTGAGCTGGCCGCCTTCTTCATAGCCCACGTATCCCGGGGGCGCTCCGATGAGACGGGAGACGGTGTGACGCTCCATGTACTCACTCATGTCGATGCGCACCAGCGCGGTTTCGTCGTCGAAGAGGAATTCCGCGAGCGCCCGGGCCAGCTCGGTCTTGCCTACGCCGGTGGGCCCGAGGAACATGAAGGAGCCGATGGGACGGTTGATGTCCGAGAGCCCGGCGCGGGACCGGCGGACGGCGTCGGCCACGGCGCTCACCGCCTCCTCCTGATCGATGAGCCGTTCATGGATGCGCTCCTCCATGTGGACGAGCTTTTCCCGTTCCCCTTCCAGGAGACGGGAAACCGGGATGCCTGTCCACTTGCCCACCACCTCGGCAATATCGGAATCGGTGACTTCCTCCCGGATCATGCCCTCACCGTCCTTCTGGAGTTCGGCTAGACGGGCGGTGAGTTCCTGGCTGCGTTTTTCAGCGGCCACCAGTTCGCCGTAGCGGATGGTGGCGGCGCGTTCGAGGTTGCCCTCGCGCTGGGCCTGGACCTCCTCGGCCTTGAGGTGCTCCTGACGCTCCCGGAGGGTGTGGACCTCAGTGACGATGGACTTCTCGGCGTCCCACCGGGCCTTGAGCACATTGAATTCCTCGTTGAGCCGGGCCAGTTCTGCCTCGATGGGCTTGAGGCGCTCGGCGGCGTCCTTCTCCTTACGGATGCCGGCCCGCTCGATTTCGAGCTGCATAATGCGTTTCTGAATGGCGTCCATCTCGGAGGGCATGGAGGTGATCTCGATGCGCAGCTCCGCGGCGGCCTCGTCCATGAGGTCAATGGCCTTGTCCGGCAGGAACCGGTCGGTGATGTAGCGTTCCGAGAGAGTGGACGCAGCCACGATGGCGCTGTCGGTGATGCGCACGCCGTGATGGACCTCGTACCGCTCCTTCAGGCCCCGGAGAATGGAGACGGTCTCCTCCACCGTGGGCTCGGCCACGAGGATGGGCTGGAAGCGGCGCTCCAGGGCGGCATCCTTCTCGATGTTCTGACGGTATTCCTTGATGGTTGTGGCGCCGATGGTGCGCAGGCGGCCGCGGGCCAGGGCGGGCTTGAGCATGTTGGAAGCGTCCATGGCGCCGCCGACCGCTCCCGCGCCAACCAGGGTGTGGAGTTCGTCGATGAAGAGGATGATCGCCCCTTCCGAATCCTCCACCTCGCGGATGACCGCTTTCATGCGTTCCTCGAACTCGCCCCGGAACTTGCTCCCGGCGATCATGGCGGCGAGGTCGAGCATAAGGATGCGACGGTTGCGGAGGGACTCGGGAACGTCGCCCTGCACGATTTTCTGGGCGAGGCCCTCCGCTACGGCGGTCTTGCCCACTCCCGGCTCGCCGATGAGCACGGGGTTGTTCTTGGTGCGGCGGCTGAGGACCTTCATCACCCGGCGGATTTCGTCGTTCCGGCCGATGACCGGGTCGAGCTGGTTGTTGCGGGCCAGTTTGGTGAGATCGCGGGTATACTTTTCCAAGGCCTGGTACTTGGACTCGGGGTCCTGGTCGGTGACCAGCTGGCTGCCCCGGAGAGCGGTCATGGTCTGGTAAATCTTTTCGCGGGTGACCCCGAAAGCCCCGAGCACTTCCGCGGCGCGGGAACTCCGCTCCTCGCTCACCGCGAGCAGGAGGTGTTCCACGGTGATGTACTCGTCCTTCAGACGGTCGGCTTCCCGCTGGGCGGCCTGCAAAACATTGGAAAGCGGCTGGGACAGGTAGACCTGGGTCTGTCCGCTCACCTTGGGCATGGCCCCGAGAACCTCGCGGACACGCGCCTCCACCGCATCCGGGCTGGCCTCCAGACGGGAGAGGATGCTCCGGGCGATCCCCTCCTCCTGGGTGATGAGGGCGAGCAGAAGGTGCTCCGGCTCAACCTGCGGGTGGCGGAACTCCTGGGCGAGATTATGGGCGGATTCCAGCGCTTCCTGGCTTTTGAGCGTGAACTTGTTCAGGTTCAGCATATCCGTTCCTCCATGAAGCAGGGAAACTCTGACAATATGACATTAATACAATATACGCACACCGCTCCCCGGTGATGAAAAATTCTTCCGTGCCGGACTTTCACGGCGCGTGAACACCGTTCCGGTGTGTTGAGGCGGCCGGGAAAACCACTTACCGCCTCTCCGGAGCAAAGCCGCGAGGGGGGTAACCGGAGAATCATCCCGAAGTTATGACAAACCGGCTCTGCTTTTTGAACGCTGAATCACCCGTGAAGTTTCCGGAAACCCCGTCATTCCGCACAGATTTTCCGCCCGGACGGACATCCGGTGAATCCGGATGCACTGTCCGAAAGCGGACACTCAACTGTCCGGAAACGGACACCGAGAAACCCGCGAGCCTGAGCCTCATACCCCATACCCTTGCGTCGCCGTACGTTGAATATAATGGCAGGGATATTGCGTAACCGTTATACAGGCGTACGCCCGCCGGAGAGGGATGCGGTTCGGCGGGTATGCCTGTAGCGAAGGGAAATCGTCCCTGACTGCAACATCATTCACACAGGTACGAAGGGTCCGGCCGCGAACACATCCGGTGAACACCTCCCGGGCCCTTCGAATGTACCGCTCCCGCCAGTCAAATCCCAGCGCTCATCTCCTCATACCCCAGGTATTGCCAAACAGGCTCCCCTGACCAAAACACCCGCTCCGCACTCCGGGCCGGAACCGGTCCGCCGGTCCCGATACCCGCTTTCCCCTCCCCTCCGAAGCGGGGATTCCGCAAAAAATACCGCCAAAAAATGTGCTGGTGTTCACCGTTGGGTTTTCGTAGGTTTGAGACGACAGGTCCGTGGAACCATCACCCCGTTCAGGAGTATCCTCATGGTGAAACAGGCGCTTGCGTTGCTTGCGGCGGCGGTTGTGGCGACTTCCGGCTGCGACGGAGGTGAAACCGGCGGTTCCGCACTCCCCGGCGCACCGGAGGCGCTTTACCGGAAAGCGCCCGGAGCGCAGACCCGCTGGGCCAGCTTCGAGAATCCCTCCGCCGCAAAGGGTGCGGGCGGCGCGAGCAACCGGGGGGCCAAGGGACACGCTTTCGATATTGTCCGCGCCGGAGAAACCGTCCCGCTCCTCGACATCACCGGCAGCGGCGTGGTGAACCGTATCTGGGCGACCGTTTCCCGGCGGGACTCCCTGTTCCTCCGGCAGCTCCGGATCGACATGTACTGGGACGGCGCACAGACCCCCGCGGTATCGGCTCCCTTCGGGGATTTCTTCGGGGACATCCTCGGGCGGATGCGGCCCTTCGAGAACGAGCTGTTCTCCAATCCGGAGGGGCGCTCCTTCAACTGCTGCATCCCCATGCCCTTCCGCACCGGGGCCCGCATTACGGTCACCAACGAGTCCGATACGGACCTGCCGCACCTTTTCTACGACGTCAATGTCACCCTCACCGAAAAGCCCGACCCGGAGGCGCTCTATTTCCACGCGGTCTGGCGGCGGGAACGTCCCACCGTCCTCGGCCGGGACTTTGAGATCCTTCCGGCGGTCGAGGGCTCCGGCCGCTTTCTCGGGACCCACATCGGCGTGGTTTCCAATCCGGAAAACATAGGGTGGTGGGGCGAAGGCGAAGTCAAGATGTACCTGGACGGCGATACCGAGCACCCCACCATCGTCGGGACCGGCACGGAAGACTACATCGGCACCGGCTGGGGACTGGGCCTCTATGCCAACCGTTTCCAGGGCTGTCTGCTGGCCGACAACGACAAGGGCCTCTATGGCTTCTACCGCTATCACGTCCCCGATCCGGTTTACTTCTCTACCGGCTGCCGGGTGACCATGCAGCAGATCGGCGGGGCGTCCAAACCGGAGGTCATCGCCGCCATGCACCGGGGAATGAAGGCCCGGCCGGTTACCATCGACGGGGGCGGCGGCGACAAGTTCACCCGTCTGCTGGAACAGGAGCCGGAGAAGGACCTCTCCGATCCCTCGCTGCCGGATGGCTGGACCAACTTCTACCGCGAGGACGACTGGTCGGCGGTGGCGTTCTTCTACCTGGACCGTCCCGAAAACGGGCTGCCGCCCCTGGCGGGCGTCGCGGAACGGACCGTGGGAATCGAAGGAAAGAAATAGAAGCAGAGTGCCAAAGTGCCAAAGAAAAAAGTCAGTGCGGCGGGCGCAAGGGAAATGTGAAGGAAAGAAGTCCGGGACCACTTCCGTCCTCTTGAATTCCCAGCCACTCTCCGGAGTTTGACCGCTCTGCCGCAGGAGACGGTCTTTCACTTTGGGCTTTGGACTGTTTTTCCTGAACAGAACATGGGGGATTTTTGAAACAGGTCACGATCTACACCGACGGCGCCTGCAGCGGAAACCCGGGGCCCGGCGGCTACGGCACCGTACTCATCTACGGCGGCCACCGGAAGGAACTCTCCGGGGGCTTCCGTCGCACCACCAACAACCGTATGGAACTCATGGCCGTCATCGCCGGTCTGCGGGCGCTCAAGGAGCCCTGCGAGGTCACCGTCTACACTGATTCCCAGTATGTGGCCGACGCCATGAGCAAGGGCTGGGCGAAGCGCTGGCGCGCCAACGGCTGGAAACGCAACCAGAAAGAACACGCGGTGAACCCGGACCTCTGGGCGGAACTCCTCGACCTCTGCGACTACCACCGGGTCAAGTTCATCTGGGTGCGCGGTCATGCCGGGAACCCGGAAAACGAACGCTGCGACCGTCTCGGTGTCACGGCCTCCCAGGGGCGGGACCTCCCGGCGGACGAGGAGTACGAGCGGAGCAACGGATGAATGTTCCGCAAACACCGGTGAACCGCTGTTCCGCAGACGCCGGTTGTCACGTCGCCCCGGGGCTTGCGGAAGAGTTCTCATGAATCGCTTACCAAGCCTGAATATACCCGGTGTATGTTTCCGGGGTTGACAAATCTGTGTGTATTGTATATCTTACGCTCATTGTTTGCCTGCTGCAACGCAGCGTGAAAGGGTATTCATGGCCATCACGAAAGTGGTGATCCCGGTTGCCGGACTCGGAACGCGGCTCCTGCCCGCGACCAAGAGCCAGCCGAAGGAGATGCTCCCCATCGGACGCAAACCGATCGTGCAGTACGTGGTCGAGGAATGCGCCGAGGCCGGGCTGAACAACGTGCTGTTCGTCACCGGGCGCAAAAAGCGCTCCATCGAGGATCATTTCGATTTCGCCCCCGAACTGGGGGAGCGGCGCATCGACCCGGACATTCCGGGAAATCTCTCCTTCTTCTACATCCGCCAAAAGAGCCAGAACGGACTGGGGGACGCCATCTCTTACGCCGAGCGGTTCTCCGGAAACGACAGCTTCGCGGTGGCGCTGGGTGACGCGGTCATCCGGGGGGGGGCTCATTCCAGCCTGCTCCGGCGAATGATGGAGTTGCATGAGGCGGAGAACGCCGGAGCCACCGTGGCATTCATGGAGGTGGACGAGGAAAGCGTGCGGAAGTACGGCGTGGCGCGCCCGAACGGCCGTCCCGGAGCATCCTTCGGGGTGGAGGAACTCATCGAAAAACCGCTGCCCTCCGAAGCCCCCTCGCGGCTGGCGGTCGCGGCGCGGTACATTTTTCACCCGGACATCTTCGAGGCGCTCCGCCGCACCCCGGCGGGACGGAAGGGCGAACTGGAGATCACCGATGCCATGAACACGCTCATCAAAATGGGGCGCAAGGTCATCGGCGTACGGCTCCGGGCCGACGAGCGGCGCTACGATGTCGGCAATTTCGAGACCTACTTCAAGGCGTTCCTCGATTTCGCCCTGGACGACCCGGAATACGGGTACATGATCCGTCAGTACATGCGCGCCCGGCTCCACGAGGTATGACCATGCCTGTCACCAGGATCGCATACAGCGCGCCCGGACGGTGCGGGATCGTGGGGAACCCTTCCGACATGTACGGCGGCGCGGTGATTTCCTGCTCCACGCGGGAGCGGGCCACGGTGACCGTGGAGGATTCCGATGTCATGGAAATTGTCATCGGAGGCGAGACACGGGTCTGCCGCAAGCCGGAGGACTTCCGTCAGGACGGAGGCATGTTCGACGCCGTGTTCGCGGCTATCGAGTACTTCGAGCTGGAAGATGCGCGGATCCGGATAACCGCTTCATCGGAAATCCCGGTGCGGGCGGGGCTTTCCGGCTCCACCGCGGTGATGACCGCCCTGGTTGCCGCGCTCCTGGAATGGATGTCCCGCAACATGCCCGGTCCGGAGGACCGGAAGCGCCGCTACGACGCCGTGCTGCGGAACCGCTATCTGCTCGCCGAGACCGTGCGTCATATCGAATTGTACTTCCTGAAGATCATCTGCGGATATCAGGACGCCTACATGTGCACCTTCGGGTCATTCCGGTTCATGGACTTCCATGACAAGCAGCACTACCTGGCGCTCGATCGTGAGCCGCTCGGCACGGTGGAGGACTTGGCGGACGATATCCCGGATCTGCCCTTCGTGCTCGTGCACACCGGCATCCAGCGGGTTTCCGGGACGGTGCACAAGCCGGTGCGCGACCGCTGGATGGAAGGCGACCCCGCGGTGACGACCGGAGTGCTCCGGCTCGGACACATCGCCCGGATGGCGAAAAAGGCGCTGCTCCTCGGCGACTGGGAACTTCTCGGCGAGGCCATGACCGAGAACCACGAGATCGTCCGCTCCTTCGGCTCATCCTCGGAGGTGAACGAACAGATCATCCGCACGGCGCTCGAAGCGGGAGCCGTAGCCGCCAAACTGGCCGGCGCCGGAAAGGGCGGAACCATCATTGCGCTCCATCCCGAGCCGCAACAACTGGCCGAGGCGTTCAGCGAATTCACCTCCAGCCGGGTGCTCTACCCCGCTCCCGGCCCGGGGCTGCGCAGGGAACAGTAAAAAAAGCAGTGCACCCAACGTTCGCAAAGAACGCAACGGAAATACGAGAGCAAGGGCACAGAAGGCCCGAGCCGGTGATGCGCGCGATTTCCACGGCCATATCGCACCTGCTCGCCGGAGACCCGCGTGAGCACACGGCAATCCCGTAATCCGGAAATCACTGTTCGGAACCTTCTCCCGCTTTGCCGTATTTTTTCACGCGTCATTTCCGTATCTGTTGCCGTTATCCATTGCGTACTTTGCGAACTCCGCGTGAAACATTTATTCCTTTCCCCCGGGCGGCATTCATTCCGCGCCGTACCATCCACAGTCGATTCCCCCGCCTCTGCAAAGGAGGTTTGCCATGAAACTGCATAAAAACGTCGGCCCGGTCGACCGGACCGTTCGGATCACTCTCGCGCTTTTCCTGGCCGTACTCATCCTGCGCGGCACGATTTCCGGGATACGCGCGGTAATCGCGGGCATCGCGGCAGTGGCCCTGGCGGTGACCGGAATCACCGGTTTCTGCTCGTGCTATGTGCCCTTCGGGATTTCAACGAGATAGCCGGACGTTCCCGCGCCCACACCCTGCTCCGTCCGGACCGTTCACACCGGAACGGCCCGGACGGAGAAAAGCGGCCGCCCGCCGGAATGCTTTTTACCGGATGGGACGGCGCTCTATTCGAGGAGGACATGCATGAAAGCGATCATTCCCATGGCCGGATCAGGCACCCGTCTGCGGCCCTTCACCTACTCCAAACCCAAAGCCATGCTCCGGGTCGGCTCCCAGCCGATCATCTACCATATTATCGACAGCCTGATTCCCCTGGGATGCAACACGGTTATCCTCATCATAAGCCGCGACGGTGAGAATGTCCCCGGCTTCGTCCGCGCCCACTATCCCAACCTGCGGGTGGAAACCGTGGTCCAGGAGGACCGTCTCGGTCTGGGACACGCGGTGAACCTCGCCGCGGACAAGGCGATGGATGACGAGCTCATCGTGATCTACGGCGACACCATCATCGACGGCGACATTTCCAATATTCGCGAAACCGATGCCGACGGCATGATCGCGGTGAAGAAGGTGGAC
>JAWLHT010000176.1:8244-10962 GCA_041690195.1 Candidatus Latescibacterota bacterium | reverse complement strand
ATCGTTCTTCTTTCGTGTTTGCGGATTTTTAACAATTGCAGGATACGCCGGGCGCCATCGCAGATTGCTGTTCCCGGAACTCATCCGACTGTAGACCTGAATCAGTTTCAACCGGATTTACCATTGGGAATCGTGGAGCGATAACCTGGACGCTCACGATGGTGAAAGGATAATGTCCGGCGGTTTTGGCGCACGGTTTGGGTGCTTTGTGGAAAAAAATTGAAATAATTCAATGGCCCCAAAACGAATAAGGGATTATATTCATTATTGATGCAGATAATGTTCCGGTTTCGCCAGCCCGGCGAGAGAATATGATCCGGAAGGGGGAGCTTCCGTACAGCGGTAAGTCTGTGTTCCCCGCGCCATTTGGTCTTTACAGATTTCGTGTAACCGTTTAGCACTGGAGTGGAGGAATGAAACGGACCCTGTTTGCCGTTGCGGGAATGATTCTTGCCGGAGTTCTGGCCGCCCGCGCACAGGATGATGTCAAGTGGGAACGCCATTACGATTGTCATGTGAAAACCGGTTCCATCGTGGTAAACGGGGTTGCCGACGAAATCGCCTGGCAGCTTGCTCCTGAACTGGACGAGTTCACCCGCTTTCAGAAGAAAGGTGTACTCGAAGTTACGCACCGGACCACCGCGAAAATGCTCTGGGATGAAGACAATCTCTATATTCTTGTATCTGCGGAGGACCCCGACATCTGGAGCACCATGACACTGGGAGACAGGGATTGCCTGTGTCAGGAAGAGACCATTGAGGTCTTTCTTGATCCGGACGGTGACGGGTATGATTACGCCGAACTCCATTTCAATTGCCTGAATACCATGAATGATCTCTGGATTCCGCAGAGAACCTTCAAGTACCGTGATGGCAAACCGGTTGACTGGAAAGAATTATATGCGTGGTCGCTGGAAAGGATGCAGTACGCGGTTATGAATTATGGGACGGTGAATAACCGGACCGATACGGATATGGGGAGCGTTTTCGAGATTGCAATTCCCTGGCGGGGATTGGGTAAAATTGCCGGTTCCGCGAATATTCCGCCTAAACCGGGCGATGTCTGGCGTATCAATGTCAACCGGTACGAGCGTTCCCGAAGCGAGAACGGAGAAGTCGAGTTGTCCGGTTGGGCTCCGCTCAATTTAATCACGTACCATTTGCCGGAACGGTATGGGTACGTGAGATTCGTTGATAAACAGTAATACCCCGCAACAGGAGTGGGTTTATGGGGATAACCGACCGTGGCCGCCTTGGCCGGCCGGATATCTCCCGGTATTCCGTGAGAGTGGCTGCCCTGCTCCGAGTTACGGAATCGAATACTGTACCTTTTGAGAAAGGGGTAGAAATCGTGTCAGAACTTATGATAGGTGTTTCCGGCGTTCGGGGCATTTACGGAGAGGGTTTGACAGAAGTAGTAGCCGAAATGTTCGGCTATGCCTTCGGAAGCCTCTACGGCGGGCCGATCATTGTGGGCCGTGATTCGCGCCAAAGCGGAAACATTCTTTCCCGTGCGCTGATCTCCGGTATCCGGAAGGCGGGAATGGATGTAATAGACCTTGGGCTGGCCTCTACCCCCACCACCGAGATGGCGGTTACTGCCAAGGAAGCGGCGGGAGGAGTCATTGTTACCGCCAGCCATAATCCAGGGGAGTGGAACGGTCTCAAATTCCTTGGTCCGGACGGGGTTTTCCTGGATGCCGCGGAAGGGGTTGAACTCCTTGAAGAGTACAACGTCGTCGGAGACATCAACAACCTTCTCCTGCGGGGAGGATTCACCACCTGGGACGGTGCGGAAGAGTATCATGTCGACTCCATTCTCGGACTCGATGTTATCGACCAGGAAACCATAAGTTCGGCCAGTTTCGTTGTATGTCTCGATGCGGTCAACGGGGTCGGTGGATCAGTCTGCACCCGTCTTTTGGAGCGCCTCGGTTGCACGGTTCACCTTATCAACGGTGAGCCCAACGGAGAGTTCGCTCATGGACCGGAGCCAACGCCGGAGAACATCGGCGCTCTTTGTGATCTGGTATCTGAAAAGCAGGGCGATATAGGATTTGCGGTAGATCCGGATGTTGATCGTCTCTCCATCGTGGATGAGGAAGGCAATGCCCCTGGCGAGGAGTATACCCTTGCTGTGGCCGCGGAATATCTTTTCGCTCACGGTGTACGCACCGCGGCATGCAATCTCTCTACCTCCCGGTTGATTGACGATGCCGCCGAGCGCCACGGCGCCAAGGTGTACCGTGCACCGGTAGGAGAAATAAATGTGGTGGAGAAAATGCGCGAGGTGACTGCCGGAATTGGCGGCGAAGGAAACGGAGGAGTCATCTATCCGGCGTTGCACTCCGGTCGTGACGCCGTATTCGGTATGGCCCTTATACTGCAGTCCATGGTTGATCCCGGAGCGACTGTCAGCGATCTCATCGGCGTATTCCCCAAATACAGCATGGTTAAGGATAAAATATCCATTCCGGAAAGCGGAAACTGGCGTGAAGCGGTCACCGAAGCTCTGCGGGGAGGAGAGTTCGACTCTACTGATGGATTGAAGGCGACCTTCGGAAAATCCTGGATACATGTGCGTCCATCAAATACCGAGCCGGTGATTCGTGTCATCGCGGAAGCTCCCTCACGAGATGAGGTTGAAGGACTTATGCAGCGAGTGCGCCAAGCGCTCGGGAGTTAGCTGCCCGGCAGGGCATGAGCGAAAAGTTGAAA
>JAWLHT010000176.1:0-8234 GCA_041690195.1 Candidatus Latescibacterota bacterium | reverse complement strand
GGGCCGCCGAGCCATTTCCGGAGGAGAGGATTCTTGAGGGGGGAGCAGATGAAGCGCAGGGATTTCGCAAAAGGAAGTTTCGCCGGAATCGCGGCGGGATTGGCAGGTGTCGCGACTGCTTCGGCACAGGGGCGGCCGGCTTCAGAATCCAGAGACGGAAAGCCTTACGGCATCCAGTACTATGAAGCGGCTGTGGAAATCTGGAAAAGAGAAGCTGCCGTCGAACTTCCGATAATCGCCCAGGCTGCTGATGCGGCCGCGAAAACGATACAAAACGGAGGAAAGTTCTTCAGTCAGGCTCATTTCGGGCATATGCTGGTCAAAGAACTGCGTATCGGGCGTCCCGGAAATCCGGACTATCTTCCCACCGGGAACTGGAATACCAAAGACGAGGAGTATGACGCTTTCGGAAAGGGCGATTTCATCTTTGTCGATCAGCCTAAAATCCGGGTCAGGAATGCCCATGACCGTGGGGCCTTCGTGGTGGGCGTCCGGGTTCCGTATCTGCCCAATCGCACCACTCCGAAAGGAGTGCTCGCTACCTATGCGGCCACTGATAATCTGTTGACCGAGGATGTTTCCGACCTCGTCTTGACTTCCGGCGTACCATTTACCAATGGGTGTCTCTCCTACCCGGAAATTCCGGCGGTACGGGCCTGCCCGCTGTCGGTCCAGGGAGTGGGAAATTTCTACTGGATGCTTTCAGCGGAAATTGCGCAGCGTGACAAGGGAAAAAGTGGCATGGGCAAAAGCGGCCGGGCGGAAGAATACATCGAAACAATACGGCAACGAGGTGCGAAAATCAGGTCGGGGTTCGATGTCATTGATGCGGCGGCGAAGGCCATGGCCGACTATGTGGCGAATGGAGCGAAGTATTGGAACTATACATTCGGAAACGAGATGGCCGATGAAAACACTTATCGAGCTTCCGGTATTACAATGAGCCGAAACATCAATCCGAATGAAATATCTGAAAAGGCCAAAGCCGGCGATTTCGTTATCATCGGCGGTGAAGCTTCCGACATTCGGGAGAACACCGAGGCCGCGGATGCATTCCGGGCCGCGGGGCTGAAAGTCATCTACATCGGTCCAGCCCGAACCGAAGGCAGCGCCGGAGACGACATGCTTCGTCACGCTGACTGGCATATTGATACTTTTTCTCCCGAACGGAACGGAGTGCTGGACGTACCCGGCTTTGACCGGAAAATCTGTCCCACCACCGGCGTTCTCTATGCCCTTGCCCTTTGGATGACCAACGCCCAGTTCATCGCGCACATGATTGCGCAGAATATGACTCCCGGCCTGGATATGGGCGGCCACCTCATCGGCGGAAACGGTTACAACAAGGATGTCCGGGCAATCGTAGAGAAGCGGGGGTACTGAAGAGCGAGCAGGGCTCAAAGACTTACCGCGAAGCACACGAAAGTAGAAACCCGCCGGGACATGTCCCGGCGGGTTTCTTGTCAAAGTTCTGCCGCTGAAGCGGATGCGGCCTCCGCCTGCGTTCGCCCGGATACTTATGAATAAAAAAAAGAATCGTCATTTACTGCTGTATCGAAACGATGTCTCGATAGTGCAACCCTTCCTGTCCCACCGGGCGGAAAAGGGAGCGGAAAAGGGGAGGCCGGGGTGCCGGTATGGTTCTGCTTTTTCCTGCATTGAATAACTGGATGTCTACCCATTCCGTTGCACACTGAACCGGAAAATCCAGGGCGCGAAATATTCCCGCGACTGCAGGACCGGAAGTCCATCCGGGGTGCGGTCAATCCCTTCGAAAAATAGGATATGGGAGGATGGATCAATCTCCAGTTTTTCCGCGACACTCCGGATGCCGTGCAGGGGGGTGAGGGACGAGGCGGAAGTAGCGAGAGTTACACCGCAGTGGGTCTTCAGATGAATAAAAAGTGAAAAATTTTCATTTCCTTCCCGGGATGGATAGCGTTTCATCACCCAGGCGGGAACGATGTCGATCGTGTATGCAACCGGTTGTCCGTTGGCGGTTCGGACGCGCTCGATGCGGTACACCCCGGAGCCAGGACGTACCTTCAGCCGGTCCATGTCGTCGGGGAATACGGTTTCGGTGGTCACCTGCATGTACGATGTACCCGGCAGCAGGCCGATGGAATCGATCAGTGTGGTGATGCTCCGGGGGATGGAGAGGGATACGTTCATTGCGGGGCGCTTCGCCCGGATGAAAGTTCCAACTCCGTGCACCCGCTGGATGAGGCCCTCGCTTTCGATCTGCTTGAGCGCCTCCCGGAGCGTGGCCCGGGAAATACCCATTTCTCCGGCCAGCGCGGGCTCGGTGGGCAGACGGTCACCTTCGCGGAAGGGATCGGAGGCGATCATCCGTCGCAGACGATCAGACGCGGTGATATGCAGGGGCTTGCGCATGGGAACTCCGGCTTGTGGTGGACAGAACGGGAATATACGCCGGACGCGCGCTGTTGTCAAGGAACGCGCCTTTCGACTCCACGCCGCCGTGACTTTCTCACCGGAGGAACAGCATTTTTCCCCGCGCCGAATGCGTTCCGGCCCGTACAGTATAGAAATACACGCCGCTCGCCGTCATGCTCCCCCCGTCGTTCCTGCCGTCCCAGACCAGAGTGTGACGCCCGGCGCTCATGAAATCATCCCGGAGCACCCGGACCTCCTGTCCGAGAATGTCGTACACCACCACCCGGACATGGAGGGATTCCGGGATTTCAAGGCGGATGGAGGTCGAAGGGTTGAAGGGGTTGGGGAAGGGAGGAGAGACCGAGAAGACTATTGGAAGTTCATCCACGGCGACGTATCGGGTAATCCAGAAGTCCATGTCATTCTGGTCCCAGACAGACGGGTCGCTGAGTGAGGTGACCCGGATCCGGTACTTTTCTCCATCGGGGATCGCATCGGGGATAGTCCAATAGTATGAACCGGTATTCGGCGTGGAAGAGATGATAGTCCGGTCGAAAGTCGCTCCGCTCTCCCGGAAGAGTTCGATTTTCACGGCGTTTTCCGTGACGCTGTCGGAAGTCCAGACGATTTTCTTCGTTGTTCCGATTGTCCAGAATCCGCCGTAATTGAGTGAGGACAACGTAATGTTCCCGACCGGGGTGATTCGGAAATCACCGTCGTTATGGTCCCAAAAGGTGGAATCATCAAGCGAGGTGACCCGCACCCGGTAATCGGCGCCAGCGGGTACTTCCGCCGGTATGGTCCATGCGTATGAGCCGGTATTCGGTGTAGAGGACACGATGGTTCGGTCAAACGTTGCACCCCTGTCACGGAAGAGGTCGATGGTTACAGGGCCTTCCTGAACTCCTTCCGATACCCAGGCGATGTCCTGTGTGGTTCCGGTGATCCAGTATCCGCTGCCGTTGGGTGAGGTAACCGCGAGAGGACCGTTGGGGGTCATCTCCAGTTTTGTAACAAAGATATCATGAAAACCGCCGTTGAATGCTCTGTCGAAAGAATCGCTCGATACCGGATATAGCGGCGAATTTGTGGCTCCGGCAACATATACTCCGCCCATGCCGTCAATTGCAATACCCGTAATGGAATGATATAAATCCGAACTAATGCCAAGATAGGTGGAATAGACAAGACCGCTTTCCGCATTCAGCTTTGTCGCGAACGCGTTCCAATACCCGCCATTGAAGGTAACATCGAAAGCGCCCGCGGTAACCGGGTAATCTGATGAACGGGTCACCCCACACAGGAAAAGGTTACCGGAGTTGTCAATAGCGATGCCATGCCCGTAATCCTCTCCGCTTCCTCCAATAAATGTAGAATATAAAAGGCCGCCCCCGTCCGCGGTCAATTGTGTTACGAAAACATCACGGCCGCTGCAGCTTGTGTCATACGCACCGCTGGTTGAGGGATAATCAGGCGAACTGGTATATCCGGTTACATACGCATTCCCGGAAATGTCCACGGCGATTCCCTGCCCGTAATCATTCCCGTTTCCGCCGATGAAGGTGGAATACACTAAGCCGGTGCCACTGGTGTTCAGCTTGGTCACGAAGACATCAACACCACTGCAGCTTGTGTCGAACGCCCCGCTGGTCACGGGATATTCCGGCGAATCTGTTGAACCGCTCACGAACGCGTTTCCAAAACTGTCCACGGCTATCCCGTTCCTGTTTTCAAGAACGCAATTGCCGAGAAACGTGGAATACAAAAGGTCGCTTCCACTTGCATTCACTTTTGTCACGAATATGTCGTATTTCCATTGAACAGAGACATTTATGCTTGTATCAAACGCTCCAGCGGTCGTTGGAAAGGGAGTGCCCGACCCGCCGGAGGTCAGGCCGGTAATATGGGCATTCCCGTTTGTGTCAACGGCGATTGAGAAACCCCTGTCATATCCTTTTCCGCCGATAAGGGTTGAATAAAGAAGATTGCTCCCGCTTGGGTTCAGTTTAACGGCAAAAACATCATTGGATCCGTTATGACTGGTGTCATAAGCCCCATCAGTTACCGGAAAATCAGACGAATACGTGGACCCCGTTACATATGCATTACCATAACTGTCAACGGCGATCGCATATCCATGCGAACTCCTGCTGCCTCCGAGAAATGTTGAGTAAACCAGGCCGTTTCCGTTTGGGTTCAGTTTTGAAACAACCACAATCGGGTCTCTTGAATCAAAATGGGTATTATGCGCTCCTGTCGTTACAGGATAGCCCGGTGATTCGGTGAACCCTGCCACATATGCATTTCCTGAGCTGTCAACCGCAATTCCCTCACCGTGGTCAAAGCTGTCTCCGCCCAAAAAAGTGGAGTAAACAATTTCCGGATCGATGTACAGGTCGTACCTTTTGTCGTATTCCCCGATTTCGAACCCGAACAGGTTCTCCCCGGCATCCACAATCCGGTACGCGATCCCGATTTCGACCTCTTTCCCCTCAATCCTCTGATAACAGTACGGCTTCTGCTCCCTGATTACCCCAAGCGGGGTTTTGATCACAAGTTCGCCGGAGGAGTTGATGGAGAGGGCGTTTCCAGCGTTCTCTCCCAAATCGTAGGTGAGCGTGATTTTTGACGGGTCCTCTCCCGGTCTGACCACGAAGTCGTATTTGATGCGGTTTTTGTTCCCGTAATAGACGAGGTCCACGCCGTCATAGACCTCCTTCAGCCGTATTTTTGCGAAATTTGGGACGTCAGTCCGCCATTTTGCGGGGTCTTTGCCGATGAAGTAGTTGTTGTTCCAGGGGAGACGGTCCTCGCCCACGACTTCCGGGGAGTCGTTCGCACCCGCGAAGGCGACTTTGAGGGCGAAGGATTCCCGCTCGATTTCCGGCTCCGGCGCGCTGTCTGAGGCGGGCTTGAATGCCACGCTCTTCCGGGCGGCGCGGCGGGCGAGGGAGGCATCCGTCTCTCGGGAAAGGAGGAACGTCGTGCCGGACGGGGTGAAGAACAGGTCGCAGCCGCTCCCGGAGGCGGTGAATTTCACCCGGGAGTCGGTCTGACCGTTGTTGAGGGTGAACGCGAGGGGAACGCGGCTGTAATTTTCTAGGATGCGGGTGGTATCGGCTTTTGCGGAAGTGCTGGCGAGAAGTGCCGCGGCTACACTGAAGATGATCTGAAAAGCAGCTCTCATAAAAGCCTCCATACGCGCAGGTGATCATATGCCTGTTCGGAATATAACCAGGCGCGGATGGAAAAACATGGAGAATTATATGAAATATCAGATATGTTATTGGCCGGAGCTATCCCGTCCTGCAATATCAGGACGGTTGGTTCGGAGTGACAAGTGTGTCAGAACTTATCATAATATATACGGTTGGGATTGATGCCACACTTGCAGAGAACTTCGGAGGCCTTCTCGATCATAATTGGCGGGCCGCACATATAGGCTTCGTAATTTGGGATGTCTTTCAGGTGGCGTTCCATGACATGCGTGATGAGACCACGCTCGCCGGACCATCCGTCACCGTTTTCGGAATCGGACACCGCCGGGATGTGGATGAAATTGGGCATTTCTTTGGAAAGAGCGGCGTATTCCTCGGTGAAGTATACGTCTTTCGGAGTGCGGCCGCCATAGAAACTGTATACCTTCCGCTGGGAGCCTTTCTCCCGGAGATAGGAGACGATGGAGCGGATGGGTGCGCTGCCGGAACCGCCCGCCACGCAGACCAAAGGATCATCGGTGTCCTCGCGGAGGAAGAAATCGCCGTAGGGGCCGGTGAGGAAAACCTCGTCGCCAACCTTGAGCTTGTTAAACATGTAGCCGGTGCAGAGACCTCCGGGAATCTGCCGGACAATGAGTTCGACAAAGTTCCGGCTGTTGGGGCTGGAGGCGATGGAATAGGCTCGTTCCTCGCCCGCTCCCGGGATGCGGAACTGGATGAATTGACCGGGTTTGAATGTGATTTCAGAAGGATCCGCCAGACGGAAGCGGAAGAGGCGAGTGTCGTGGGTGAGCGGCGTGATGGCCTCGACCGTGGTCCGGAACTCCTTGACGAGGAAATATTCCTCCGGGATGGCGATGTCGATGTCCTTCTTGACTTTCACCTGGCAGAGGAGACGCGTGCCGTTGGCGACCTCCTCGCGGCTCATGAAGGGGCGCTCCGTGGGGAGCAACGGCCCGACATCGGAAAGCACCCGTCCCTTGCACAGGCCGCAGGTGGCTTTTCCGCCACAGGCGGAGGGAATGAATATTCTGTTGGCGGTGAGACAGGAGTGAACGGTCGCGCCGCCCCGGACGACCAGTTCCTTTTCGCCGTTGATGCGGATGGTGCATTCGCCGTAATCGGCGAGAAACCGGTCCGCCAGCAGGATGAGCACGCCCAAAAAAAGGGAAATGCCGGTCAGAACGAAAATGGGAGTCAGGATTTCCACGAATCACCCCGAAAGAGAAGAACAGTTTCGCGCAGAGACGCAGAGAAAAAAAGAGTTTAATAAAAAGAGTTTAATAAGAGGAAAAGATTATAACGAAAAAGCGAAACGGAAAAAGGAAAAGGCAGCCGGATTCCAGATCAAGTAAATCCATGCCGACACCAGCGGCATGGGCTTCTTTCTGTTCCGGATTCTGCCCCCTGGCTCTATAACAGTACAATTGCAATTATTCTCTGGCTTTTCTCTGCGTCTCTGCGCGAAATGTTTTTGTGCTCAGTTCAAATTCACGATTCCCGAGAACCCGATGAACGCCATGGCCATGATGCCCGCGATGATCATGGTGATTCCCGGCCCCTGGAGTCCTTCCGGAATACGGGAGAACTGGAGCCGTTGACGGATTCCCGCCATGGCCACGATGGCGAGCATCCAGCCCAGGCCGCTCCCGAGGGCGTATACCATGCTCTTCAGGAACCCGTAATCACGGATCACCGCGAAAAGGGCAACCCCGAGAATGGCGCAGTTCACCGTGATGAGCGGCAGAAACACCCCGAGCGCCACGTAAAGAACCGGTGAATAGCGGTCGATGAACAACTCCACGATCTGCACGAATGTGGCGATCACCATGATGAACACGAGGAAGTACAGGTATTCCACATGGAGCGGCACCAGGATGAGATGATAAATCGGCCAGTTGAGGGCCATGGTCATGACCATCACGAACACTACCGCCATGCCCATCCCGAAAGCGGTGGGAGTTTCCTTGGACACGGCGATAAAGGGGCACATGCCCAGGAAATAGGTCAGGGCGATATTGTGGGTGAAGATGCTCGCCACGAACAGGACGAACAGCCCGGTAAATTCAGTCATCATCCGGCGGCCTCCACTGCGACTGCGGGTGATTCTTTGGCGGGCTCGCGGGCCGGGACGGGAGCCTTGGCCCCCAGCGAGCGCATGAACCAGATGTAGAGCCCGAGCACGAAGAACGCGCCGGGAGCGGTGATCATGATTACCCAGGGCGTCCACCATTCACCGAGCACCCGTACTCCCATCAGCGTGCCAAAGCCCATAACTTCACGGACTACCGCGATGGCAAGAAGTGAAAATGTGTATC
The DNA here is from genome assembly GCA_041690195.1 of Candidatus Latescibacterota bacterium. GTDB lineage: Bacteria > Latescibacterota > Latescibacteria > Latescibacterales > Latescibacteraceae > JAWLHT01. The sequence goes on along the minus strand of JAWLHT010000176.1, from coordinate 301 downwards.
CACCGGAAACCCCGAGCGCGTCGATGAACGACGGGACAACTTTATTGGAGATGGCGAACGCCTCGGCACGGCCCATGATGATACAGTTGGTGATGATAAGGCCCACATAGGGGCCGAGCGCCGCGGAAATCGCGGGCTGGTACGCTTTGAGCACCTGGTCCACCACGATGGTGAATGTAGAGATCACCATCATGAACACCGCCATCCGTATACGGGGCGGGATGACCGCCCGCATGGCGCTGATGATGGTGGAGGACGCGGCGGCGACGAAAATTACCCCCATGCCCATGGCGATGCTGTT
>JAWLHT010000175.1:0-10999 GCA_041690195.1 Candidatus Latescibacterota bacterium | reverse complement strand
TCGCCCGGTCAAGGGCAAGTGAATCATCCGATACTGCCGGATGACCCTTGACCGGACTCCATTCCTGCCTCATTGGTAACATACAAGGGGAACGAGGGGCATTGTCGTAAACTTAAGGGGTGATACTGGAAAGGATGTATCGTATGGGCACTCACGGGGAGCTGAACCCCCTGTCCTCCGGACATCCCCCTTGTTAAGGGGGACAACTGAGAAAACAAGCCCCAGCAGGGCGATGATGACGTTGCTCTTCTATCTCCCTTGACAAGGGAGATGCCGCCGGAGGCGGCAGAGGGTTCAGTGGCGCCAGGAGTACCCATGAGCATCATTTACTCCGCATCCCAGCCTTAAGTTTACGACAATGGGAACGAGGGGTGAGTTATATTTTCAGGCCTGAATCACAAAACAACCGTTCACTACTATCTGCTTATCTTTACGACAATGCCCCCCTCATCCCCATTCAGACAGTCTTTTCCCGGCTTTCTTCACGACTTGACTCACCTTCAGCATAATACACCGTATTTTCTCCTTGGGAAGGGACTCCCCTCAGGCGTTCTTTGTGTATTGACCGCGTTTTCGTATCAGAACCGGCGTCAAGAAAAAAAATGTTCGACAAATTCGTCGCAATTGAATATACTATGCTGTACAGTATCCCGTAGTGCTGCCGTTACGTGTTGCAGCGCCGAATGTTGATACGATCGTGAGATTTTGGCACCATTGTTGCATAATCAATGGGCAAGCGTCCAACGCTGCTTCCTTTCTCATGTCACAGTATCAACAAAGGAGAAGTCCATGCGACACCAAAAATCCATCGCCTTCCTGCTGGCGCTTGCGGTCTCAACCCTTGCCGCCGCGAATATGGCCCTTGCGGAAGAGGCTCCCGCCGCGCCTGTCGAAGAAACCACCGGCCCCAGCTTCGTGGATGCTGACGGCGACGGTGTTTGCGACAACTCGGCGAAAGACGGCAAAGCCATGAACCGTGGCCGCGGCAAGCGCTTTGTGGATGAAGACGGCGATGGTGTTTGCGACAGTTTCACCGGTAAAGCCCAAACGTCGGGCAAGGGAATGGGCCAGGGGCGCGGTTTCGTTGATGCGGATGGTGATGGCGTCTGCGACAACATGGGAACCCGGCGCGGCCTCAAACGTGGGCAAACTGACGCCCGTCACGAAGCAAATTTTATTGACCGCGACGGCGACGGAGTCTGCGACAACATGGGAAAGGGTATGTCGAAGAACCGCGGTCGGCAGAATCGGACCGGAATTACGGGTTCGGCCAAGTAGTTCTTCGATACACTCGTTCCAGCCGGGGAAACTGCAATTGGCTTCCCCGGCATTCCATTTTCAGGAATTTGTCATGAAACGTATTGTGTTCCTGCTCTGCATCATCACGGCTCTGCCCGCTTCGACCGTCCGGCCGGAAGACGGCAGCTCCGAACAGGTCAAACCGATCCGATACCGGGATGCGGATGGCGACGGGAAAAATGACCTTTTCCGTGACGCGGACGGCGATGGGAAAAATGATGTCACCGGCAGGGAGTACCCGCACACATTCCGGTTCCGGGATGCGAACGGTGACGGAAAGAACGATCTTTTCCTCGACGCGGACGGCGACGGTATAAACGATCTGGCAGCGAAAAAGGGCAAGGACAGGGAGCAGGGACGGCAGGGGCGGCTGCCGGACCGGGACAATGATGGTCCCGCCGGTGATACGGGCAGGAAAAACACCCCGGGGAACGCGCCGAAGCGGTTCATTGACGAGAACGCGGACGGTCTCCGGGATGTCCCTGTGTCCCGGACGCCGGTAAAGGCCCGAGGCGAAGGACGGCCGGTAGACCGGTTCTCCGATGGTGACGGCGACGGGATCAATGACGGCCGCGGACTGGGAGTGAATAACCGCGAACGCCTGCGGGAGATGGAAGAGCGCGGCTTGAGGAACTCGGACCGCCGGCCCGGGAGAAAAAGATGAGAATACCGTTATTCACGGCGATTCTCCTGTTTTTTGCCGCGTCGTCCCACTCTGTCGAGTATGGCGCCGGAGTTTCGTTTGATACCTCGTCCAACATGCTCCTGCGGCCGGGAAGCCCCTCGGGAACGGTATCCAGCCTGTTCGGCGGAGCGAGCGCCAGCCGGAGCGGATTCACGTTTTCCTATTCCATGAATGTGGGAACGGTCCAGCACTATGACGGACTGCAGTTTCACCGTCACACTCTCGAACTTACGCGTAACCTCCGGGCGGGAAGAGACGGAGGGGACGGACAGATAACGTTCACACTGCTCGGCTCGCTCGCCCGTTACGGCGAGGTGAGTTTTCTCGGGGGGTACACCGATTTGGGCGGTGTTCTTTCCGGAAAGAAGTACCTGACCGAATCGACGCTTTTCCGGTGGGAAGGCACGGTTCGCTCCCGAAGTTTCCGTGATATCGGCATAGAAAATTATCGCGAAGCCGAAGCCACGCTGCGACTGGACCGGTTCATGCAAACCGGCACGACCCTGCGGATTCAGGTTGACGGCGGCGTACGGGACTACCGGAACATTCCTTCCTCCCCGAAAACCTCGCTTTTCGATCTGACCGCCCGGGTAGCGCAGTCTCTGGGGCCGCAAACCGGGGCATGGATCGAGTTCCACACCCGTCGGGTGCGGAACGAAGCGGTCCCTGATACTGCCAGCGCCTATGACCGGATCCTTTTCGACGACGACTATAAAAGCTCGTCGTTCGGGGGAACGTTCAATGTGAAACACCTCCTGAGCGAAACCGGCTCCGTGCAGTTCCGAACCACGGTGGACAAGAAGCGGTTCGGCCGGAATACGGTATCCTCCTATTGGTATCTGCCGCAGGAAGGATGGGATGAGCTTGAACAGGAGTATGCGGTTACCCTTCTGTATCAACCGCGCTTCCTGCCGTCATTCATTCATCCTTCCCTGGAGGTGTATCATTTCTCGGTCGATTCCTCCCTGTCGGATCTTTCGTACCGGACCACGGGCCTTTCCTTCGGTATAACCCTGTATTAGTGAACATTAACATTTGCTCCGCGGCTTGTCGGGAAGCGCTTTTCCCCTCGCGGCCCAAAGGGGTGGCATCGTGAAAATAATCCGGGTCGGCACCGGCCATATCGTTTTCATCTGGGGCCTGGTTTTCTTTCTGCTTGCCGCGATGCTCTATTTCGGGTACCGCCGGAATGCCACCTCTCTCGATCAGGTGATGCGAAGCGAGGCGCAGACCCTCATGGATATCATCACGGTATCCTCCGCCGCGTCCATCCGGGCCCTGGATGAAGTGGAATACCTCAATGCCGAGCGGTTGCTGGATAATGCGGCGCTTATCGAACGGCTACTCCTGGCCGGCGAACCTTCTCCCGATCTGCTCCGGGGAATCGCCGAGTCGAACGGCCTGCACCGCATCACCGTCTACGACCGACAGGGGCGGATCCGGGCCGAGGTCCGGACCGGGCCGGAAGCTTCCGGAGAGTATACGCAGGACCACCTGCGGATCATTGAGTCGGTGTTCCGCGGGGAACGCGAGATCGGCATTCTCGGATTCATGGAAGGCAGCTACTATCAGGGGAAACAGTACGGTGTTGCGCTGACACGTGCCAACGGCGGGGCGGTTGTGGTGGGGGCCGACCCTGACCGCATGCTTGACTTCCGGCGCATTGTCGGGCTCGGCACCATACTGCGGGACATCGGCTTGCGCGAAGGCATACGGTATGTGGCGCTCCAGGACACCTTGGGCATTGTAGCGGCGTCGGGCGGAATCCGTGAGATGACCAGAATCACGGACGATCCTTTTCTCCGCGAAGCCTTCCGGGGACGTTCGGATACACGGATGATCGAAACCGGAGAAGAACGTATCCTGGAAGTGGTTCGTCCGCTCACCGTTGACGATACCGCGCTGGGGCTCCTTCGCATCGGGCTTTCCACCGCCACTGTTGATGCCATTCGGAGCAGGGCGCTCCGGCAGTTCCTGATACTCATGATTGCAGCGGCATTCTCCGGGGCTTTTTTGGTGGTGTACGTTGTCCTCCGCCAGAACTATCAGCTTCTCGATGCCGAACACGACCGGATCCTCGCGGAAGTCCGGCTCATGGAAGAAGAACGCCGACGCTCCGAACGCCTGACCTCCATGGGACGGCTGGCGGGCGGCGTGGCGCATGAAATCCGTAATCCGCTCAACGCGGTCAGCATCATTGCCCAGCGTCTGAAGGCTGAATTCACCCCTGTGGAAAATCGTGACGAGTATGTGTCCCTCCTGACCACGGTGCGGAGTGAAATCGCGAGAATCGGGGCTATCGTGGAGGCATTCCTCCGATACGCCCGTCCCCCGAAGTTGCAATTCACGCGGGTACGCCTGGGTGAAACCGCCGAGGAGGCAGCCCAGATCATCGCCGAACAAGCCCGCCTGCACCGGGTCTCATTGCACCTGGAGATTGATTCGAAGCTGGAGTGCCGCTGTGATCCCGACCAGTTCAAGCAGGCGCTGCTGAATATCATGCTCAACGCCATGGAGGCGATAAACGCTGACGGCGGGATAACAGTCCGCGCCCGGCGTGAACACCGGGGAGTCGTCCTGGAAGTCGCCGACAGCGGGCCCGGAATTCCCGATGAAGTTATACCGAGCATCTTTGATCCCTACTTCACCACCAAGGACAGCGGCACGGGACTGGGCCTGAGTGAGGTTCATCGTATCATTACCTCCCACGGCGGCAGCGTACGCGCCGGGAATATCCCCGGAGAGGGCGCGGTGTTTACCATCTTCCTGCCGGACGAGGTCAAAGAAAGCTGATTCGGGCAATGGCATCCGAGCAGCCGGGCATCATGTTCCGGGTAAACCGGCGCAGCCGGTTCACACCGCCGGTACGCGGGGCCGGAGCGTTTGCGCTCATGTTTCGTCGGAAATCAGATGACACATTCATTTACCGGAGATCCCATGAAAGCATCCATTCTGATCGTCGATGACGAAAAAGTCCAGCGCGAAATGCTGGGCGGCTATCTGGGAAAGAAAGGATACTCGGTCCATCTCGCCGCTTCCGGAGGAGATGCGCTGGAAGCAGTCCGGAACGGCACGGTGGATATCGTCATTACCGACCAGAAGATGCCCGGGATGAGCGGGATCGAACTCACCGCGCGGTTACGGGAGGAACACCCGAATGTCTCGGCCGTGGTACTTACCGCCTACGGCACCATCGGAGATGCGGTCAGGGCCATGCGGGAAGGCGGCGTGGAGGATTACCTCACCAAACCGGTTGACCTGGAAGAACTGGATATCATCCTCGAAAGAATCATCGACCGTCGCCAGCTCGTACGGGAGAACGAGTGGCTGAAGGAACAGGTCCGCCGGACGGTGAAGATTCCCGGTATCGTCTACGTTTCCGATGCCATGCGAGAGGTCATGAGCCGGGTGGCCCGCGCCGCGGAGAGCCGCGCCACCGTGCTCATAACCGGGGAAAGCGGCACGGGGAAAGAACTTGTAGCCCGGGCCATCCATAATGCCGGGGACCGCCGTGACCGTCCCTTCGTGGCGGTGAATTGCGCCGCCGTTCCGGAAACGCTTATCGAAAGCGAACTGTTCGGCCATGAGAAAGGCGCCTTCACCGGAGCGGACCGTCGCCGCATCGGGCGGTTCGAACAGGCTGACGGCGGCACGCTCTTTTTGGATGAAGTCGGCGAAATCCCCCCTCATGTGCAGGTCAAACTTCTCCGGGTGCTTCAGGAACGCTCGTTTGAGCGGGTGGGAGGAAACGAAAGCATCTCGGTCAATGTCCGCATCATTACGGCGACCAACCGCGACCTGGAAGAGGAAATCCGCAACGGCCGCTTCCGTCAGGACCTCTTCTATCGTCTGAACGTGGTGAGCATCGACATCCCGCCGCTCCGGACACGCCGTCAGGACATCCCCGTGCTCGCGGAACATTTCATCCGCACCTATGCCGAGGAACATGGAAAGGGAAACAAATCCTTTACCCCCGAAGCGCTGGATACGCTCATCAAGTACTCTTACCCGGGGAATGTCCGGGAACTCGGCAACATCATCGAACAGGCGGTGGTTCTTTCGCGGGGAGAAGTCATCACTGTCCGTGACCTGCCGCCCGCGGTGGCCGGGCAACAGGAACCGGTCTGTGAAGGAATAACGGGGCTGAACCTGGACGACCAGGTGGCGGCGCTGGAGCGCGCCTCCCTGGACCGCGCCATGCGGGAGGCAGAGGGCAACAAGAGCGCCGCGGCCCGTCTGCTCGGCATCTCCGAACGCAAGGTCCGGTACATGCTGAAAAAATACCGGGGAGAGGAGGAATAGCCGGGAACCGGGGAAACGGCGTCCCCGGTCATCCATCCTGTCGGAGGATCAAGTACGGGAACGGATGATCCTCAAACCGCACCGCGCTCCGCGGCCGGCGATTCGGCGGCGGATTACGGCAGGCTTCACTCGAATGGCAAGGAGGGTTCTCCTTCCTTCACGAGCCGGGAGGGAGAGAGCGTCATGCATCAGGAAACAGCAGCATTCCTCCGGGAATCGGGGGAACACATCACCCGCGCCGGGAAGCTCATCGGCGAGGGAAGGTTCATCGAAGCGGACCGCGCGTTGAACGTGTCGGTCCGGTGCGCGGCTTGGGCGGTTCTGCAGCCCGATGACATCGGAGGGGAAACCGCCCCGGTGGAATCGGGCCGCGGCGCTTCCTGAAAGCTGCCACGGCTTCATGAAACGCGTGCCCCACATCATTGCGTTTCAGTCGCAACAAGGCCCCGGAACGGATGGTTCCGGGGCCTTGTTTTGGTCTGACAGTATCATTTGAGCAACGTCACCTTTCCCGTTTTAACTATTCCCTCCGCCTGGAGCGAGAAGAAATAGACGCCGCTCGGCATTCCCCGGGCGTTCCACACCACCCTATGGGTTCCGGGGGTTCGGAGCCCCTCCGCGAGCACCGCCGTTTTCTGGCCCGCCGTGTTGTAGACCACGAGCGAGATGCGTGTCTCGCGGGACAGGGTGTACTCGATGGTGGTGGAGGGATTGAACGGGTTGGGATGCGCCGTGCCGAGCGTAAAAGCGCGGGGTAGTTCACTGTCCTCCTTCACCGCGGTCCGGATTTCGGAAGGCGCCGGCTTGCTCACCACGCCGGAGGGGCCCACCGCCTGCACCCAGTAGTAGTAGGGCACGCCGTTCAGGGGAACGAACGGGTCGGTATATGAAGATGTACCCACGTATACCGAATCGATGAGGATGGTGCTGAAGCTCTCATAATGGGTAAGGGAATCCATAGCGGTGAACGAAGATAGCGGAAGCGGATCGGTGAACCGGTCCGAGCGCGACCGGTAAATGCGGTACTTGGTGACATATCCCAGGTGTTCGGATGCTGACGTGGTCCAGGTCAGGCGCAGACTGTGCCCCTGGTCGTCCGGGACATCGGAAACGGTCAGTCCGGTCGGCGGATCGGGAATGATCTCCGAAAGGGGGAGGATATGGAAGGCCCTCTCTCCGAGGCTGGTCTCCACGCCATTGGCGTCGGCAATGGTCACCGCAACCCGTATGCTCGCCTCATTCAGGGGAGAAAATGTGTTCGTGGTACGGAATACGGCCAGGAAAATGGGGGCTTCTGGAAATGCGGTCCAACTGTCGCCGGGAACGGCGTAGGAGATGGAGAAGCGTCCCGGTTCGTTCTGACGGCCCGAACTGATGGTGACTCCGCCGAGTGCGTTTGCCTCGAAATCCGAACTGAATGATTCTCCGTTCAGTTCCCAGTCGGCTGACGGTATGGCCGGTGCGGACATGGTTTCTTCGAATGATGCCAGGGAGGCATCCCAGGTGAAGGTGATCGTGTACCCCTTCACTTCTTCCCACGCTTTGGCATACACGGCGAATCCCGCCAGTTTGCCGCCGCCCAGTCCCTTGATCCAGTTGGTGCCCTGGAATCCCCTCATGTCGAGATTGGCATCAGTGGCAAATCCGGCATCTGCGTTGGTCAGCGTGGGTTTTCCGGCGCTCCCTTCATAAGCACCCATGTCCGGGGGAACCGTACGGGGAGAACCGGTTATATCATTCTCCGGGTACTCCGTAACCGCGCACGCTCCGATGCATGGGCTGGATGCAGTCAGGCGAAAGTCTTCCGCGGCGGGATTGGTGAACCGGGGGTCGGCCTGTATGTTGCCGCAGGCGTCGCAGGGGGTCCCGTTTGCGTTCAGGCTGACGTTTATTCCGAGAGTGCCGCCGCAGTTGAGGAAATTCGCGCCCGTATTGCCATAGAGATTGCAGTATCGGATAACCGGGCATGCTCCGTTGCCGTATATGCCTCCCACTCCGATATTGGCGGCGATGATGCATCCGGTGAGAACGGGAACGGAACCTCCCGAATAGGCCAGCCCGCCGCCCTGCGACGCCGAGTTGCCGTAAATGGTCGTCCCGGTCAGGCGGGGTCCGGAATCCAGGGAGTATAATCCTCCACCTTCGGCTGCGGCGGAATTCCCGGAGATCACCCCGTTTTCCATGGTTACATTCGCGTGGTCGCAGAATATGCCGCCGCCGCGGTAGCCGGAAGTGTTCCGCGAGACCGTGGAATTCCGCAGGGTGGCTTGCGAGGAAGCATAGTACACCCCCCCGCCCCCGTACCCTGCGGCCGCATTACCGCTAATTACCGTATTCTCAATCAGGGGAACGGACCCCGGCCCGCAGTACACTCCTCCTCCGCCTTCGGCGCTGCAGCCGGTTATCTTCAGCCATTGCAGCCGGGGAGCGGTATTGTCGGCGATGAACACGCCGCCGCCGAAGCGGCCGGGAGCGCTTGTCGCCGGGGCGCAACCATTGATGAGAGTGAATCCGCGGAGTGTGGTGCGTTCGTCCGCACCGCCGGAGAATTCCGCGGCTCTCCCTCTCCCCCCGCCGTCAATGACCGTCTGGGAGATGAACGAAGTATCCCCCGTAGTGATGAAATGCGATCCGACCACGATCTCTTTTCCGCCGAACAGGAGGTTTTCCCCGTATGTTCCCGGGCTGACCAGTACCGTATCGGCCGCGCGGGCCGCGTCAACGGCCGATTGAATGGTGGGAAAATCCAGCGGAACCCGGAGCCGGGTGGACCAGGGGACAAGGAGAATATCCGGGAGCCGCTGGTTCGATTCCAGGGATACATCCCGCAGATGACGGGAGAAATATCCGTCCCGTGTGTAGGTCACCGTGTATATCCCCGGCGGAATCGTGATGGTGAAATGGCAACTGTAGTTGGTAAAGGCAAATGCGTAGTGTTGCTCCGGGGCGGACCGGTGGAATTCCACCCGAATGTTGCTGTGGTCGCTTTGCCCTTTCAGGTAGGCCCCGCCCCACACTGTAAGCGCTTCCGCCGGGTTGGCAAGCGCAAGAACAGCGATGGCAAGGATGGCAAGCCGGATGGCGTGTCCGTGCATGAGTTCCCCCTTTCCGAAATACTCGCGGATGCGAGTTGCTGGTGGTCTCATAATAATAGAGTGATATAGCTCTGTCAATACTTTTGTTTATAATGTCCGTATTGTATCATATCAAGACGGTGAGCCGTGTCACATTTATGGTTTTTTTCTGCAAGCCCATGTAGACAAAAAATAGTGGGTACGCCGGGATGGTCAGAACCGGAAGGTAAGTTGCTCTTCAAAACACCCGCTCACCGTGAATGTGGAGTGTCACGACTGCGGAACCGGGGATGGGGGGTGCGGGAAAACAAAATCGGCAACATTCCGGTTTTCTTTCGCCGGAATATCATGTATATATCACTCTTCAGGATATCGCTTACAACCACTGCAACGGAGCGCGCAATGCCGGATGAAAAGATTCCCACGAGTGTGCGGATTATCCGAGTCGGTGTGGTCGGCACGGGACCGTTTTCTTTTTACAGCATCTTCCCGTTTGTAATCAACAACACGTACCGCGAATACAACAACATGCTCATGCGGGTCACCCATATCTGGGGCGACGACTACCGCAAGAACTACAAAGGCTCGACGGAGTATGTGCGGAAAATGATTGACTTCTGGAACGACGACCGCCACTCCCCGCGCGGAGTGGCGGAAAAATGCGGAATTCCGAACGTCTGCGCCGATTTCAGGGAAATGGCGGACGAAGTGGACGCCGCCATGATCATGGATTTCGACCGGGCCTATGAACTGGCCGAACCGTTTCTGACCCGGGGAAAGCCCATATTCATCTGCTCCCCGGTGGCGGTGAGCGTGCCGGAATGCGAGCGTATTCTCGATCTGGCCGAGAAGAACGGCGCCGCGGTATTCACCGGCGCGTACAGCCAGAGCCTCTACGAAAACCGCCTGCGCTGCGATTTTGTGAAACGGGACCAGATCGCCGCTTTCCATGCCTCGACCGCGTTCGCGTTCTATACTTCATATGCTCCGGACGGCCTGGATCCGGTCCACTGGCTGGTCGGGAAAGGTGTCCGCAAGGTCTCGCTGCACGGTTGGGATGGTTCGAAAGGATATGACCCGGGCGGCGTCCCCCCCTTCCACATTCACCTGGAATACGAGCCCCGGGGGGACAAGCCCCCCATCCAGGGCAGTCTTACCTGCGGCGGGTTCCATAAGGGCTATTCGGAGTGGTACAGGATCTGCTATCACGATCATACCATTCTGGAAGGAGAAACCCACACCAACTGGAGCAAGCCCGAACTCACCTGCCGGGACTTCCTCTTCGATATCCAGGAAGTGTTTGCCACCAAAAAGTCACTGGAGACCCGGGATGACATTCTCACAAAGCTCCGGGTGCTCATCGCGGCATACCAATCGGCGAACGAGGGCGGACGAGTGGTGGACGTGAACGAAGTGGGGGACTATCGCCTGCCCACCGTGCGAATCGAGAAATGGAACGTGATCCCGAACTGACCGGGACTTCCACGGGGACGGCGGAAGACGGATCCGGTTTCTCGCGGCGGGAGAATGGTTGGGGAAAGATACAGAAGACGCTTGGTCCTGAAACTTGTTAACCCGGATTATGCATAAAAATAATTAGGGAAGCGTGGGAGCAGGGGAAATGTGAAGATTGAGCAAA
>JAWLHT010000174.1:4294-11042 GCA_041690195.1 Candidatus Latescibacterota bacterium | reverse complement strand
CACCGGCAAATCCCCAGTCTCGACGGGCTTCAAGATTGCCTAGATACAGTCGATCAAGCAATCCGAGGTTGATGCGGGTCGCGGCTCGGGTGATCTTTCGCGTGACGAATGTTTCACCACGGCGGGGGGATTCATGATTGAAAAGTATACCGTTGCAGGCGAACATGCCATACGACTCCCGATAGTTCACTGTTTGCCAGAAAGAATAGACTTTTGCGCATCCATACGGACTGCGGGGATGGAAAGGGGTACGCTCACTTTGGGGTATTTTCTGCACCAGGCCATACATTTCACTTGAGGAGGCCTGGTAGAACCGGACAGGCCGACGGAGAGTACGAATCGCTTCAAGCAGACGAAGCGTTCCCAATGCCACAACATCGGCGGTGTATATCGGTTGATCGAAGGAAACGCGAACATGGGACTGTGCGCCGAGATTGTAAACTTCGTCGGGAAGTATATCGGCGAGCACTGAGCTGAGACTGCTTCCGTCGGTAAGGTCTCCGTAAGTTAGATGGAGACTGGATTGGGGATCATGCGGGTCGCGATAAATATGATTGATTCGTGCAGTATTGAAAGAGCTGCTCCTGCGAATGAGCCCATATACCTCGTACCCCTTATGTAACAGGAGTTCTGCAAGATATGAGCCGTCCTGACCGGTTATTCCGGTAATAAACGCACGTGGCATATGCAGTTCCAAGTGTGTGGGGAGGTGATCAGACTGCTTTGGATCTTGCAGGTCGTTTTTTGGTTACGGAGAAACAGGCGTCTGATACTCTCTCATATGCGATATCCTGTAAAATAAAGCATAAGCCAGGATTTGCCAAACGGAAGCGGTCAAGAAAAGTTGGTGCCGTAATGCGCGTTCTGGTTCTCGGGAGAGAAAATATCCGATTGGGGTTAATCTCTTCATGCATATGAGCCGCTGTACCCCCCCATTTACGGCGACTCAACACGTTACCCGCAAACACGTATGCCGCAATGGCAGAATGAGCAGAAAAAGCCCGGGTGCACCTCATGATCACTCTTTCTCATGCGGTGGTCAGTTGATGCGATTGAAAAGGGTCTCCTGTTCTTCATGCACTCTCGGTTCTACTCTTCTCGGTTATGCTCTTCAAAGAGAGATCCGAGTGTTGATTCGGTCGTGACGGATTACGAGGGGCGAGAAAAAATACGGGGTGTTCGGAACATAATGCAATCACAGCCTGACAAGCGGATTAATCGTAAAAACTTGAGCGGATTGAGGTTTTATATTTTACGTACACTGATTCGCCTGACGATTGCAACGGTATTCATCAAATAAAATATTGATTCTTTGAACACAGGAACATATATTGTTCCAACTGCGTTCTCTGTTTGGGTTATCTTTGAATGAAACAAAAGGGGTTATGCATGAAGCGGCAGACATCACGTATGTTCATGGCGGCAGCAGTTCTTACCATTGGTCTGGCGGTGCCTGGCGTAGCAATGATCGGTGGAACCTGGGTCACATACAATACCTCGAACAGTGGTGTGGCAAGTGATGATGTACGAACAATCTGCATTGACAACAGCGGCTATCTCTGGTTTGGAACCTCAAACGGATTGAGTTACTTCGACGGGGTTATCTGGAAGACTTACACAACCGCGGACAAACTGGCCCATAATGTCGTGCACGATATCGCCCATGAAATCACCACACACGGTGAGGAAATATGGGTTGCAACGGAAGGCGGCGTTTCGGTAGTTGGTATTGGCGCTGACGCGGTAACGTTCGCCACGCCCTACACGACCACGAACGCGAATTATCCCGGAATGATTTCCGACAAGGTGTTCGCGGCTGCGGTTGACAGTCAGCATGTTCGTTGGTTTGGAACGGACCAGGGACTGATGAGTTTCGATGGAACACTCTGGAAGGCATACACCACGGAAGACAATCTCGCGGACAACCATGTCAACGCGATAGCATATGAAGAGACGAAGTACGGCCCTGAGGTATGGCTCGGAACGAACAACGGAATCTCCGTGGTTAGCACGAAAGTCGATGCGGTAAGCTTTGCCACGCCATATCGGACAAACAATGAGAATTATCCCGGAATGATTTCCGACATGATTTATTCCGCAACAGTCGATACCGTTAACAACCTTCGCTGGTTTGGGACGGACAAAGGGGCGATCGCATTCGGAGCCAGAGAATTCACCTCGTATACCATGAATGATTTTCTCTCAAACGAGCGGGTTAACTGTGTGACCGTGGACCGTAACGGAATGGTCTTTTTCGGAACGCAGGGTGGCGGAGTATCGCGGTATGACGGAGTTTCGGGTGCTTCGCCGATCGATACGGCCTGGAGCGGAATCGCCTCTGATAATATCAATGACATTCTCATCACTCGCAATGGGGCAATCTGGTTCGCTACCGACAACGGGGTGACCAGGTGGATTCCGGAAGGGTTGACAGTCGCGGAAGAAACCTCTTTGCCGGTTGCAGTTGATGTGAAAAGCGTGTACCCTAATCCGTTCAACCCATCAACCACGATAGAAATATCTCTGGAAAAAGCCGGTCAGGCTTCTCTTTCCATCTATAATCTCGCCGGACAGAAAGTTTGTGATCTCGCGAGCGGTGTAATGAACGCCGGAAACCATTCCTTCGTGTGGAATGGTCGCGACCGTAATGGAAATCAGGTGTCTTCCGGCGTATACTTCGCCAATCTTCGAATGGGAGATACGGTGGTTAACCGCAAAATGACCTTGATGAAATAGTGATAAGTCAGCCCCATGGGCGGATATCTCTTCCGCTCATGGGGCGTTTGTGTTTTTGAAAAGCTTCATAAGCATCCTGAAAAGACAAATTTGGTTGACTTGACAGGCGAGATGCTTTATTTTACTAATCTGTTAAGGCCAACGTAGCTCAGTCGGTAGAGCAGCTCACTCGTAATGAGCAGGTCGCTGGTTCGATTCCAGTCGTTGGCTCCATGATGGACAACAAGTTACAAAGTCTAAGTATGGCGAATTAATTTATAGGTATTTCATAAGTGCAAACTAAATTGGGTAAAGTTGCCCTTGTTAGTTTGCACTTTTTTTATATACGGGTGATTACTATAATCCCATCGCAGATACTTTGCGATCATGGTCGAGGTCGTGTGTGTAGATCTTGGATGTGGATATCTGGTTGCGAAGGTTGAATACTGCAGTTTAACAAAAAATGGAAAAACAGTTTTCCCGGCTGCCTGAAAATTAACAGTATGAAAAGTTTAAGCACATGTTTACCTGAGTCAAGAAACGCTTACATGCAGATGAAGTGCACGAAAACTCAGATTCTTTGCGGCTGAGGGGAAAAGGCGTCGATTCCGGAAGTTAGGAATCACGGATTTGACCTGATACCGATGGAATTTGAAAGTAAAGCGTCACGGAAGGAAACGATGCTGATTGATAGAAGACATCGAAGGAAACACGTCGCTGACTGAAGCGAGTGGTGAATCTGAGACTGGACAAATGACGCTGCAGGATGTATTCTAAGAGTAAATAGAGTCGGTTGACCGGTATGAATTCGGGAAGCAGAAGCAGTAAGAACTGAACTTCGAACATCTTCGTGAAGGGAGCCACTGTCATGATGAATCGCACCGTACGCTGTCTTTTGCTACTCTGGGTATCCTTTGCCGTTTCCGTTTCTGCTGAATGGAATATGAAGGAATTCATGATCACAGAATGGGGGCGGCCCGAGCTGAATGACGAAGATATTGCGAAAGCAGCGGCGAATGCGGGAATCACTCATATTTTCTGGACATCGGACAAGCTCGACTTGTGCGCGAAATACGGATTGAAGGTGCTCGTGGAACAGGCCACGCCGGAGATTGCGAAGAAGATCGCGGAGCACCCCGCACTCTGGGGATATTACCTCGTAGATGAACCATATCCGGAATCGGAATTTCCCCCGCTCGCGGAAAAGATCAAAGCCCTGCGCCAGGCAGACCCCCTGCACCCTTCGTTTATCAATATGCTCTCGACCACGGGAGATTTCCTGCGAACCTATATGGAGGTGGTCAAGCCGGAAATCCTGAGCTTCGACTATTATACCTGGTTCTGGGGCAGCAACCGGTATTACGAGAAGCTGGAACAGTTCCGTGAAGCGGCAATGCTGGCGAATGTCCCCCTGACCAGTTGCATTGAAACTTCGGCGAATCCTATGGAATCCTTTGAATATATCTCCGGCAATGCGGTAAAGCTGCGGCTGAGCGTCTACACCAATCTTGCCTATGGCGTCAAGGGTGTCCAGTGGTTCCATGCCAAAGGATTGTTCGAGAACGGGACTACGAATCTCTCGAAAAGCGGCCGGGATATCGCCCAGCTCAATAAGGAAATGAAAGCCCTCGGACCGGTGCTGGTCAACCTGCGGTCGACCGATGTGTTCAACACTGCGCCGTTGCCGAAAGGGACGCGTGAGGCGCCCACGGAACACTGGGTGCATGTCATCGGTGAAGAGGGTGTGGGCGGCCTCGTCCTGGGGATGTTCAAGGACCGGGACCGGAAAGCATTTGCTGATGACGTGGAAGTCGATTACTTCATGGTCGCGAACCGTGACCATAACCACTCCCAGAATGTCGTGGTCCGCTTCCAGTCCAAGTGGCTCGGCATTGCTCCCTGGCACAAGCCGAAGACGTTTACCCGTTCCGTGGAACAGTTCGACCGTACCAACGGGGAGTGGAAAAAGATCAGCTCTTCCTGTGCGGTCGGGTTCGTCTTCAATCTCGCTGCCGGCGACGGCGAACTGTTTAGGACGACTACGACGATTCAGGAAGAGAAGTAGGCTTTCTACGGCCGGCTTTCATGTAAACGAAAGAGCTTACCGACGTTTAAGGCAGGGCAAAACCTGTTGAAAAGCTCGCCAAACAATATTCTTGTCATTATGAAAAATAACCGGAAGACAAACAGCCCGCTGTGTACTTCATACTGTACACAGCGGGCTGTTTATGTCTGTAACCAGTTGTAGCGTAATGGTCGGGGTGCTCGGATTTGAACCGAGGGCCTCATGCTCCCAAAGCACGCGCGCTAGCCGAACTGCGCCACACCCCGAAACAAATAATTAACACAATTTCATGGATACAGTCAAGATGAATCATCTGCGTAATACAGAGAAGGTACACGCAGTTGCTGAGAACGGTCGGTCTTATATGGAATCCGGTAGATAACGTGACATCGCTTCCTTGTGTATCGTGCGACGAGTCAGTGTATTACAGTCAAGCGAATGGCAGGATTCCATATAGGACCGATTTAGAAAAGTTTTTGTTTTCCTCTCTACCGTTTGTAACGTATTTTAACATGGATACGAAAGCGTATCATAGCAATAACGGTATAATATGGTAAAAATGATGTATGATGCGGAAGAGCGAAGCAACGGAAGCAGTGGGACAGCAATTTGTGCTATCTATTGATTATCGGCATACGAAATAACACCAAACCGGTCAACACAACGGCGTAACAGCAGTGAATGGTGATGGCCAAAAAAAAAGATAAATTCGAGGATTTACTCTATTCGCTTCTTTCCGTGCTTTCTCTTATTGGAGTTACGGAAACAATTCTTGCGAGAGGATTTCTCGTTAGTGAACCGCCATTCGTCCAGGGACTTGTTCGGGTCGGGTATGCAGTTACAGTATTTTTTTATCTTGTGTGGATTATTCTCAGGATTGTAAAATCTGGGTGGAAACTTCGAACCCTTATACCGGATATATTCCTCTCCTTCGTCCTCGTCGGCATGTTTTTTCCAGTTTATATCAGCGGAAGCGTTGTTTCATTTCGGATCGCCGCATCGTTGCTCTTTCGATTCTTCAAGCGTTCCGCAGCAGCAACCATGTCAGAATTCATCCGGCTTAACCCCGCCAGAATTCTCCTCTTTTCCTTTTTTGGGGGAATAGCGGCTGGAACCCTTATGCTCATGCTGCCCGCAGCAACAGCGGATCAGCAGGGCGCTTCGTTTGTTGACGCATTCTTTACAGCAACTTCCGCAATTTGTGTCACCGGGCTAATTGTTCAAGATACCGGTTCTTTCTTCAGTGGCTTTGGTCAGGTGATCATTTTGATTTGTGTCCAGGTCGGCGGTCTCGGCATCATGACATTTTCGACTCTGTACACAATCATTCTGGGAAAAAGGCTGGGTTGGAAGTCAGAAGAACATTTACGGGAAATTATGGGGTTGGAGAACGCTCCTCAGATGTACCGGATGATTCTGAGCATCATTAGCGTCACACTGGTTTTCGAGCTTATTGGCGGATTCGTACTCTATCTCCGGTTTCTCCCGTCAATGGGTTCTTTTCTTGCCACGAAGCAAGCTGTCTTCCATAGTATAACAGCGTTTTGTAATGCCGGATTCAGCCTTTTCCGGCTGAATCTTATGGATTACACGGGAGACCTGATTGTTAACACCGTTATTATGATATTGATCGTCGCCGGCGGTCTCGGGTTCATAGTTTATGAAGATATTCGGTACAATACGAAAGGATGGAACCCGTTATCCCTCCGCTGGGTCCGTTTGACCGTGCACAGCCAGCTCGCGATCATTTCAACAGCTGTGCTGATTGTGGTCGGAACATTGGCGTTTTTCTTTTTCGAATTCGACAACACCATGCTCCATCTCTCAACACCAACAAAACTTCTTGCCGCGCTTTTCCAGTCCATAACCTGCCGAACCGCTGGATTCAATACACTGGATACCGCCACATTTCGCGATGTTTCACTCCTGGTTGCGATGTTACTCATGTTTATCGGGGCTTCACCAGCC
>JAWLHT010000174.1:0-4284 GCA_041690195.1 Candidatus Latescibacterota bacterium | reverse complement strand
GGTGGAGGCATCAAGACCACGACCTTTGCCGTTCTGCTCCTTTCCGCGCGGGCGCATTTGAGCGCCCGGGGAAGGGTGGAAGTGAACTATCGGTCCATTGCGCCCGAAACAGTGTATAAGTCCGTGGCGATAATGTTGTTTTTCATTTTATTCATCGTTGCTGCTGTTATGTTGCTGCTCACCACTCAGCCGTTCAGTTTTCTCCAGATCCTTTTTGAATCTGTATCAGCAATTTGCACGGTCGGTCTTTCCACTGGCATAACCCCGAATCTAGATGCAACCGGAAAGATTTTAATCAGTATACTCATGTACGTGGGACGTGTTGGACCGCTGACCGTTGCACTGGCGCTCGGCGAGCGCCGTAAAACAACAGTTGAATTCCCGACCACCCGTATCGTTGTCGGGTGAGAAAACACGTGCGGAAGGCATATTTCGATTCAGGCTTTGCTTTTTGTATATTACCATTGACCCGCTTTTTTAACGCGGAGCGCCAACGGTGTATGTTGCCCGAAAGAAAGGTCGCTTAGAATGAAACGGTTTCTGGTGGTCGGTTTGGGCCAGTTTGGGTCGGAACTGGCCCGTGCGCTCTATGAACGGGGAGCCGAAGTTATTGCGCTGGACAACAACATGGATATGGTAGAGCGAATGAAGAATTCAGTTACCAGCGCTATCAACATGGATGTCACCAATGAAGAAGCCATCCGTTCCCTGAATATTGAAGATATCAGTGTGGCGATCGTGGCAATTGGTGAAGACCGGGAAGCAAGCATTCTCGCCACGGCTATCCTGAAGGATATTGGCATTGAAACCATCATCGCACGGCGTGCTGGAGACCTGCACGGAAAAATTCTGGAAAAAGTCGGAGCGACCAGGGTCATTTCTCCAGAAATAAATATTGCCGATCAACTGGCCCGTAACCTGATCTCACCGGGACTGTTGGAGCACATTGCCCTCCCGGATGGGCATACCATATTTCAGGTGGAAGCTCGCCAGGAATTCTTTAACAAAACACTCATTGAACTGGACTTTCGCAGGAATTACGGTCTTCTGGTGGTTGGAATTCAAAGGAAGATTCCACAGATTTCAGAGTCGGGAGAGGTTTATTACGAAACTGAAACCATCAGTCTCCCTTCCGCGACTGAAGCGATCCGTCCAGACGATATACTCGTTCTGGTTGGAATGCAGCGCGATATTGAGCGTTTCCTGTCACAGGAGTAGTCACATTGGAATCCACCGGTAATAAAAAAATTACGGAAAGGCTCCGGGTATCCTTTGCAGGATATTCCGTGCGAACAAGAATCACCTTGGCGATTCTTCTGGCTTTTGTTCTTGTTCTCCCGGTGATTTCGCTTTCGCTGTTTTATCTTTCGGACCTTCTCACAACTACCCAGGTCATCACAGAACGGGATGTTCGGCTGGGCAGGACTGCGACCGATCTTATTTTTACCATGCTCGATATACAACGCCAGGAGCGTAACTTCCGCGTATTTGGAAGTTCAGTTGAAAGCGAGGCGATTGCGCGAAGAATCGCCAGTGCTGATTCCATGATAGAAAGCGCCCGGCGTATTGCTCCGGAGTCAGAAGCTGAACTGTTAGGTGAGCTCGATCAACGGCTGACCAATTATCGTAACAGCTTTCAGATGTTGGTTTCTTATCTGAAAGAAAATCCGCCCGCGGAGCGCATACAACGCATTCGGTCAAAACTGATGCAGCAGTTTTATGAGTTTGAGTCTATGTTTAAGAGTATTCAGCAGGAGCTTGAGAAAGCTCCTCCCGCTCAACGTGACTCAATTCTTTCCGCGGCGAACAAGTATGTTGATGTGTTTTCCATTGATCAGATTGTCGCATTCAACGGCGCAGGGGAAGACCCGGCTCAAACGTCGTATATTCAGCAAAGCCTGGATTCAGCCCGTCAGGAGTTCCTGCAGACCGCCCAACGGTTTGCCTCGGCCAACTGGGAGAACATGCAGGAAAACAAAGAAACGGCGCTTCGCATCGAGGCACGGGCGAAACGGAACATCATTTTTGTACTCATCCTCACCGCCATTGCGTGTTTTTTCATGATCGTTAAACTTCCCGGTTATATCGTTCGCCCCATTACAAGTCTGAGTTCCATGTTGCGCAAAGTTGGAAACGGGGATCTGCATGTGTATGCACCCGTTACTTCAAATGACGAGATTGGAGACCTTGCAATCAACTATAATCAGGTCATGGAGCGTATACGGACGTATGACGACTTGAAAACAAAGAAAATCGCTTCTCAAAAACGTTCCATCGAACGTCTTATTGATTATCTGAACGTGCCGATATGTATCCTCTCGCGTAATATGGTCGCACTCTATTACAATGCCCGTTTCTCCTCCATGTTTGGGCCGGAAGTTCCACAGAAGATTCCCGATGGCGGCCTTGACTTGACGAAAGCTCCCGAATTGAGGGAATTGATAGAGACTCTTAAGAAAAAAACAGCACAATCTTCCGGAGACTTTCAGTTCAGCCTGCAGACTGCTTCTGGAGGAGAAATTATTCTTAAAGGACGACCGGTACGGAATGCGGCGCTGAATCTTGAATCCATCGTCATCATCGGCGCGGAAGATCTGAACGGAAAGGGTGAGGATCAGAAGTGAACCGTATCGGTATTACCACCACCATCCCCTCCGAGGTGCTGTGGGCCGCGGGTTGCGTTCCGGTTGATTTGAACAATCTCTTCATTGTTTCGCCGGACCGCGACCGGTTCATTTCCCTTGCCGAACGGGATGGCTATCCCCGCAACGTTTGCGGGTGGATAAAGGGAATATACGGCGTATTGGAAAGCAGCGGTATTGATACGGTGATAGCGGTAACTCAGGGAGATTGTTCCAACACGCATTCCCTTATGGAAACCCTCCAGCTTCGCGGTATCCGCACCATCCCTTTCGCGTATCCGTACGACCGTGACCCGGAACAACTCCACCGTGAAATCTCTCGTCTCGCGGCAACGTTTGGCACTACTATCAATGCCGCCGAAGAGGTGCGCAAACGACTGGAGCCGATTCGAAAGAGTCTTGACTTTCTGGACATTCTGACCTGGCGGGGAAACCGCGTTCGCGGCGGTGAAAACCATCTTTGGCTTGTTTCCTCAAGTGATTTTAACGGCGATTACGAGGAATATTCCAGACAACTCGAACTCTTTCTGGAGCGGGCGGCCGCACGGCCGCCAGTATCGTCAACGGTTCGGCTCGGCTATGTAGGCGTACCTCCCATTCTTGACGGTCTTGCTGAGGTAGCGGAAGAGTATGGAGCCAGATTTGTCTATAACGAGGTGCAACGGCAGTTCTCCATGCCGGAACGTTGCGGAAGCATTATCGAACAGTATCGGGCTTATACCTATCCCTACACCGTTTTCCACCGTCTTGAGGATATTAACAAAGAAATTGAACGCCGCGAAATCCACGGTATTGTTCATTACGTTCAGAGCTTCTGTCATCGTCAGATTGAAGATCTGATTATACGTCAGCGCGTTCCGGTTCCGGTGCTTACCCTTGAAGGAGAAACGCCGGGCAAAGTGGATGAGCGGACCAGAATCCGGCTCCAAGCGTTTGTGGAAATGCTTGCGGACATGGTGTAGAAAGAGAGTGGTACTGCACATGAAAGCGTTTGGTATAGATCTCGGCTCACGTAGCGTGAAACTCTGCCGTATGGAAGACGGGAGTATTGTCGAACGATGGAACGGGGATACCATTGAGTTTTACCGGAAGTACGGCGTCCGTTCAACGGGGGGACTTACGGTTGACCTTGCTCCACTCGGATATGATTCCGCCAACTCGCTTGCCGCAACAGGCTACGGTCGTATGAGCGCTGCGGTCAGGGACGCGAGGATCATCTCCGAAATCAGAGCGCATATGCTCGGGGCCTGTTTTCAAGGCGGACTGGAAGAGTTTACGTTACTTGACATGGGCGGACAAGACTATAAAGTGGTGCATGTTTCGGAAGGCAGGATGGTGGACTTTGCCACAAATGACAAGTGCGCCGCTTCTACCGGACGGTATCTCGAGAATATGGCCCGTGTACTCGGCATGACACTGGAGGAACTTGGATGTCATGTCAGGAACCCTGTTCACCTTACGGGAACCTGTGCCATTTTCGGTGAATCAGAGCTCATCGGAATGATCGTTCAGGGACGGGAACCCTCGGAACTCGCCGCGGGAGTGAACCGTACCGTAGTCAAACGCATTTTGCCCCTTCTCGACCGGATGGGAGAGGAGACAATCCTGTTGTCCGGAGGTGTTGCGCTTAACCCGGCTGTCG
>JAWLHT010000173.1:0-11054 GCA_041690195.1 Candidatus Latescibacterota bacterium | reverse complement strand
AACGAGGTGAGCGGTCCCAATTCTTCTGCCAGCACCGGAAACAAATGTCTTTGAATCCCAAACCACATCGACGATATTATATGCACGCTAACCCCTGTGGTATCAGCAGTTTATATTGTTTGCTCGATACATCCAATATACTGCTTTTTCCGGGGGTTAGCTATTTTTATACCCTTCTTTCTCCATAATTATTCATCTATATACTTCAGTTTATCGTTATGTCTATTCGACTTTTGCAATTGGTTCCATTTACACAAAAATTCCGACAGAACCTCTTCTTGCTTTCATGCTCGCCACAATTCTCTGTAAAATTCAAGGTTTCATTCAGGAATTTTCATCCAAGGAGACGTGATTTGCTCCAGGACTTCTCTCTCCTCTCGACTCATGCGTCTCAAACAAGAATGTTGTTAAAACGGTAGCTGTCCCCGCGACAAGCCATGCGTGACGGGATTGGATCTCTCTGAATTAACCATTCTTCCCATGACCAGTGCCGTAAAGATTTATTCATCTTCAGCATTCGCCGTCGAAAGTTCCGCCTGTTTCAACACGAGTTGTGTCGCGTCTTCCGAGAGATCGGGCGGATAGCCGTATCGCGCCAGCAACCGTCGCACCTGTCGCCGTAAATCCGCCCGCACCGACTCGCGTTGCGACCAGTCGAGCTTGGGCAATCGTTTCACCATATCGGCCAGCTCCCGCGCCATGAGCCGCAGCTTATCATTCTCCATCGCCTGTCGCGCCGACTCGTTTTCGGCGATCGCATCATAGAACGCCGTTTCTTCGGTGCTGAGGCCGAGTTCCCGGCCACGGTTTTGCACCTCGCGCACCCATTTCGCCAAGTCCAGCAAGCGAGCGATCATCTCGGCGGTCGTGATGGCCTTGTTGGTATAGTTCACCATCGCGTCTTCGAGCGCTTCGCGGAATTTCCTGCTCTGGACCAGATTGGTCCGCTCCGTGCTTCGAATCTGATCGGTCAAGAGCTTGCGCAATGTTTCCAGCGCCAGATTCTTCTGTTCGATTGCGGCCACGCGCGTGAGGAACTCCTCGGAGAATATATCAAGCCGCGCATTTCCCAATCCCGCCGCCGCGAAGAGGTCGATCACGTCCCCGGCGTCCACGGCTCCGCCAATAACCTGCCGGACCGCGGCATCGATATCGGTATTTCCCCTCCCCGAAGCACCCGGCCCCCGCTCATCCGCCAGCCGCTTGCGGATCATCGCCTGAACCCGCTGGAAAAACGCCAGGTGCGGCGTGACCGCGTCCGCTTCGGGGTGCGGCGACACCAGCGCATAAGCCGTCGAAAGCTCCTTCACCATCGTCCGGAACCGTTTCCAGCCGTCATCCTGCGCGAAAACGTGATTCGCGGCATCCGCGTACACTTTCAGCACCGAACTCGGCTCGGCGTTGAGCGCCCGTTCATAATCGAAGCCGTGGAAAAACGCCCGCAGCTTCTCGAAGGCTCCCTTCATCGCCGGGACAGCCTCGTCCCGCACCCGTTTTACCGCGTCGCCGCGTCCGCCCGCCTGGGTGTAGGTCGCCAGCGCGTCGGCCAACTGGTCCGCCAGCCCGAGCATATCCACCACCAGCCCGCCCGGCTTTTCCCCATACACCCGGTTCACGCGGGCGATGGCCTGCATCAGGCTGTGCCCCGCCAGCGCTTTGTCCAGGTACATCGTGTGCATCGGCGGGCAATCGAAACCGGTCAGCCACATGTCGCAGACGATCACCAGCCGGAAGTCGCTCGCCGGGTCCTTGTACCGCGCCGCAAGCGCTTTGCGCGCGGCCTTCGATCGGACATGCCGGAGCACCGGCTCCTCATCGGCGGGCCCGCCCGTGATGATCACCTTCATCATGCCCCGGGCGTCGTCCGGATCGTGCCAATCGGGACGAAGCCGCCGAATTTCTTCATACAATCGCGCGGCGATGTCACGGCTCATGGTGACGATCATTCCCTTGCCTTCCATGGCCTCCCGCCGCTTTTCCCAATGCCCGGCGATGAACTCCGCCACGCGGGTGATGCGGTCCGGCGCGCCCACGAGCGCTTCCAGCGGAACCCGCACCGACTCGTCCAACTCCTCGCCCGCGCCCGCCGCCTTGGCCGCCGCTTCCACTTCCCGCTCGGCTTCCCGCGCCCCGTCTTCATTCACCAGCAGCTTGACAATCCGCGACTCATAATAGATCGGCCTGGTCGCCCCGTCTTCCACCGCCTGGCGGATGTCGTAGATGTCGGCATATTCCCCGAACACGCGGGGCGTGCTCCGGTCGTCCCGGTCCAGCGGCGTCCCTGTGAAGCCGACGAATGTCGCGTTGGGCAGCGCCTCGCGCATCCAGCGCGCCCCGCCATCCACAAACCCGTACTGGCTGCGGTGCGCTTCATCGGCCATCACCACCACATTGGCCCGCTCGCTGATGATGCCGTGATCTTCCGCGAACTTGTGAATGGTGGTGAAGACCACGCCGCCCGAGGCGCGGTCCAGCAGTTCCTTCAGGTGCGCCCGGCTTTCGGCCTGGATGGGGTCCTGCCGCAATAACGCCCGCCCGCCCGCGAACGTGCCGAAAAGCTGATCGTCCAGATCGTTCCGGTCCGTCACCATCACAACCGTCGGATTGGCGAGCGCCGGTTCACGGATCAGCGCTCCCGCCAGCATCAGCATCGTGAGCGATTTCCCCGATCCCTGCGTATGCCAGACCACGCCGCCTTTTCCCGCATCCACCGTGGTGTTCTTTCCCTCCGGGGGCTTCAACGCCGCCAGAACTTTCGCCCGTGTCTGCCGCACTGCCCGGAACTGGTGATAGCCCGCCACCTTCTTCATCACATTCCCGCGCTCGTCCTCCTCGAACACCACGCACGAACGCAGATAATCGAGAAACGCCGCCGGTTCGAACACCCCCCGGATCAGCGCCTCCAGCGTGGGCTCGCCCCCCTCCGCCGGACGCCACGGCATGAACCGCTGCCGCCCGCTCGTGATCGATCCCACCCGCGTCAGGAGCCCGTCGCTCGCCACCAGAAGCATGTTCGCCACGAACAAATCCGGCGCGGTCCGCACATACCGTCCCAACTGGTCAATCGCCGCGCCCAGGTCCGCGGCCTCGTCCGACGGGTCCTTCAGCTCGATTACCGCCAGCGGCATACCGTTCAGGTACACCACCAAATCCGGTCGGATCGTCTTCCCGTTCTCCGTGGTCACCGTCTGCTGGCGCACCACCAGAAAATCGTTGTTGGCCGGGTTCCCGAAATCCACCAGCCGCGCCCGCCCGCCCCGGAGTTCGCCGGTCGAGGCATCCCGGTATTCCACCTCGACACCGTCGGTCAGGAGGGTATGCAGCCAGCGGTTGTTTTCGATGAGCGTCGGGTGGGGAAGATTGGAGACAAACTTTATGATATAATGAAGAATCTGTTCATTAAATCCAACATTCAAACGACGAATAGCCGTCAAAGTCTTATCGATTGAAAGACAGTCAGATACATCGTCTTCACTCTCGTTCTCCGCGCTCCGCTGAATTCGCCACCCGATTCGCTCGAAGTATGCAGCTGCCAAACTCTCGATAGCCTCTTCCGAAAGATGCTTCATGTGGGCTCACCTCCATCCTCCGTTGACGAAGGATTCCCGGTCTGAGTAACAGAAATGTCGGAGGCGGTTAAAGGTTCAATAGGTGTAGATGTATCATCTGTTGGCAGCACCCCTTCGACCGCTAACGCATTGGCACGATGACGCCTATATTCATTTAGACGCATCACATACTCTGTCTTGTTAACGGCATATAGTATTAGACTTGGACGGTAAGGGTGACCAAAAACTGGTATTGGGCTTGGATCATGTTCATCATCAAGCGACTGATCGAAATCGGGGTGATCGCCCAAGTTGGCGCGAACCCAGTCTTCTTCCCCATGTAGGCGGCGGTGCATGTCATACAAAAAGAGTACAAGTGCGTCCGCAAGCATTGCAACAAGCCGAGCATGACAAGGATGGAGCATACCCTCGTAGCCATCCCGTCCATGCGAGGCCGTTCCGAATAATCGGCGATAATCACCGAGGCCATTCATAAGGTTGTTGAGCCCGGAAATTGTCTTCTTTGCCGACTCCTTTGCTGCTGCATCTACACTATCTGGATCAACTAACAAATCCAAATGTTTACGGAGACACGCGACAAGATCTTCTGCGTTCGCGCCCTTTGCGACGGAAAGCCCAAGGTCATAACAAATTGTTTTACAGACACTTTCGACCAGACCACGCGATAGATCAATGGCAATAGATGGCGAGCCGTCGATATTATCTTCGATGGCCTCAATCTGATTCTGAATTTGAAACAGCGCCGGTGCACTATCAAGAATTGATCGAGCACCGGCCATGATAAGCTGATGAGTTATCTCAGGTGCACTTGGCATCGATCACCCCCGAGCTCACCCTTTGCTGGCCAGTAAGCAGTTGTGGAAGTAAATAATCTCGAATATCGGCAAATAGAATCGATTCGCGTTCCAACTTTAGACTCAAAGTATACAATGGATTGATTATTCCACCAGCGGCAGACCAAAGGCATGTTGATGGTGTTGCTATTCTTGCCTGTTCAAGATGATGCCTCTGGATGTGACCCATTGTTGTTGCCTTATCAGATGCAATGGCTTTGAAGGTAGGCATAGCCTCTCGTAAATGATAATAGACAAACCATGAAGGGGTGTTAAGAGGAATCACCTTGAAAATATGTTGATTAACAATAGCTTCATCTCGATGCCACCTGTAGACGTCTAGGGAGCCAGACCAAGCAAAAAGGATGTCACCGAAATAAGCAGTATTGTCCGGTTCCGCTTTCACATCGCTATACTTGGTCGAGCTACCTGGTCCGGAATTCAGTTCCGCGATGCGGATTATCATTCGGCCACTATCTTTTGCATCTTTTGTGAAGGGCTTCCCATTAACGTATCGGGCGATTTCTGATAGTGAACTCACCTTCCACCCCTCCGGAATCGGCCCCAATTCCGAATCCACAAGCCGGGAAGGGAGCGCTTCGAACGCCTCCCTCGGCATGCCGGGGAAGGACCGCGCACCGGTCGCCTTGGCCTTCACCGGCTCGAAGTCCACGAACCACGCCCGGAAGATCGCCCGCGCCACCCGCTCCAGCGCCCGGCTCGTGCGACGGTTCGACTCGATCTTTGCTGATAACTCAAAGTACATATCGCCGATACATTTTTGGGTTGTCTTGTCAGGCACAGGGATCAGGAGTTTATCAAAGTCGCCTTTTTTAAAGTGTGGGATAAGACTACCAACGTGCATGTTACCAATTCTACCTTGTACTATCGGAGAACGAAGAATGGCAAATAGAAATCTTGGGTACACCCGTTCTGGATTGGCCCGAATCGCAACCATGTCTTGAGCAATACAGAAATCCACTGGATCTGGTGCCATGCAAACTCTACCAGGTGAGCCCTTACATACAAAAATAAGATCCCCCGGAAGTGGGTGTCCTCGGAACCAAGTAGTATAAGTTTCTTGCGAAACATGTCGATCAGTATCGTAACTCGGATAAAGTCGGTCGTTGGTGATACAATTGGTCGCGATAAGGGGCAAGCCCTCAGGGGATACCGGACATGTTCGACCACGGTTATCTATAATATCCAACAACAAATCTGCAAATGGGATTTCAGTGAGTAACATTATTGATTCCTTTAATGGTTCCCTTTTTATGTAATCACTGATTTTCTCGGAAAATTTTACGTCTGTCTCCACCAGAAACAGGTGGCCTTTTCACTTCGAAGAGTTCTCCGCAATTTCACCCCCCTCCTGCACAACAGCATAATTTTCCCGGATGATCTCATGGAATTGTTGCGGCACTTCATCCCACACATGGATTTCGACGATGAAGGGGATATTGCTTTCGTCGAGAGCCTCTTTGAGGTCGGAGACGCGGGGGCGCTGGTCCGGGGTGGTGAAGATGACGAGGTCGAGGTCGGAGTTGGGGCGCGCGGTTCCTTTCACGCGGGAGCCGTAGGCCCACACGGTGACGCCGGGGATGAAGCGTCGGAGGAGCGCGAGGAGGATATCCCGCTGTTCCGGGGTGATATCAATTATGGTCGAGGTCATTCCCATGGTTTTCCGGAAAGGGTGGAATAGAGGGTGATGGCGTCGCGAATGAAGTCTCCCACGAGGGAGAGGGTTTCCTTCGCTTTTTTGCCGCTGTAGTCGTGGGTGGTGCTGGTCCGGGCGTCGGCGTATTTCAGCCACTGTTCGACGGGGGCGGCGAAGAGGTCGTTCCGGCCCGCCAGTTTGATGATGGGCTTCGGGCTGTTGGGAACATCGGGCAAACCGGCTTCTTCGATGAGATACCGTTTGAGATGTTTCCACAGGGTGTCGTAGCAGGTCTCGAAGCGCTGGACGACGGATTCCGCAATGCCCTCGCGGTCGAGCGCGGTGAGTTCAGGGCGGTCTTGCGCGCGCTGGTAATTGGCGTATTGCAGTTCAAGGTGTTTGAGGGACTTCTGGAAGTTGGTGTAGTCAATCATGGCCTGTCTCCCGGAGACAACTGCTGCAATACGTCTCTCACCACGGCGGTCAGTCGTTCCCCTTCCGCCAGTTCCTTTTCCAACTCCGCCAGCAGTCTCGGATATTTTTCCGCGAAGGGTTCGCCATCGTCCTCGATCTCCTCGGCCCCGACATAGCGGCCCGGAGTGAGGACAAAGCCGTTCTTTTCGATCTCGGCCAGGGTCGCGGCCTTGCAGAATCCGGGGACATCGGCATAGGTCCAAGGGCCGTGTTCCGCTTCGTTCCAGATGGCGGGTTGCGGTTCCCCGCGCCAGCGGCGGAAGGCGTAGACGATGCGTCCGATGTCGGAATCGGGGGCGGGGTCGCCCTCGACATCGCCGGAGAGCACGCGGAGGGTGCGGGTTTCCAGCGCGCCCATCTTGCGGGCGTCGATGAAGAGCGTTTCGCCCCCGCGGCCATTGGGGCGTCCGGGCGCGCCGTTCCGGAGGTTCCTGCCGGTTTTGTCGCGGGTCAGGAACCAGAGGCAAACGGGAATGCCGGTGGTGTAGAAAAGCTGCGCGGGGAGGGCAATAATGGCGTCCACCAAATCGGCTTCGATGATGCGCCGTCGGATTTCGCTTTCGCCGCCGCTATTGCTGGTAAGCGAGCCGTTGGCCATGACGAATCCGGCCACCCCGCCGCCGCGCCCGTTGGGCGGGGCCATGTGATGGATGAAGTGCTGAATCCAGGCGTAGTTCGCGTTGCTCACGGGCGGAGCGCCGAAGGCCCAGCGGCGGTCGTCGCGGAGCAGGTCCCCGGACCAGTCGCTGACGTTGAAGGGGGGATTGGCGAGGATATAGTCGGCTTTCAGGTCCGGGTGCAGGTCGCGCCGGAAGGTATCGGCGTGCTGCTGTCCGAGATTGGCCTCGATGCCGCGAATGGCGAGGTTCATATGCGCCAGCCGCCAGGTCATGGGGTTGGATTCCTGGCCGAAGATGGAGATATCGGTTTTCCGGCCGCCATGCGCCTGCACGAACTTCTCGGACTGCACGAACATGCCGCCGGAGCCGCAGCACGGGTCATAGACGCGACCGTTATAGGGTTCGAGCATTTCGACCAGCAGGCGGACAATCCCGCGCGGGGTGTAGAACTCACCGCCGAGCTTGCCTTCGGCGGCGGCGAACTTGCCGAGGAAGTATTCATAGACGCGGCCCAGTGTATCGCGGGCCTTCGCGCGGTCGCCCTTGAAGCCGATGTCGGAAACGAGGTCGATCAGTCCGCCGAGCCTTTCCGGCGGGATGCCGCGACGGGCGTAGTCGCGGGGGAGTTTGCCCTTGAGGTTCGGGTTGTCGCGTTCGACGGCGAGGATGGCGTCATCGAGCAGGGTGGCGATATTGGCCTGCCGGGCCTGCGCCCGCATGTTCGGCCAGCGCGATTCGGGCGGCACCCAGAAGACGTTTTCGGCGGTGTACTCGTCGCGGCTTTCGAGGAGGGGTTCAAGCTGCGGGCCGGTGATGCCGTCGGCTTCCAACTCGACCGTCAGCGCCTCGCGCCGGGACTCGAATGAGTCGGAAACGTACTTGAGGAACAGCAGTCCCAGAACCACGTGCTTGTATTCGGCGGCATCGACCGTGCCGCGCAGTTTGTCCGCGGCGGCCCAGAGGGTGTCTTCAAATCCGATGCTTGAGCCGTTTGTTTCAGAATTCGCCAAAAGTTCCTCCGATGTTCATTGTGTCAATTGTATTCAACTTTATGGGAGTACGCCAATTCATCTGATGAGCAGAATAGTGCAAAGTCTTCGAATAAGGTGCGCGCAACTTCTTCCGTTTCCGCGGTTTACTCTCAAAACTTTCCGCCGTGCGGGGGATCCATCACTGACGTAATGGGGAATCTGATGTATATGCTTTGGGTATTGATGGTTGACGCTGAACAGATACTATATCATATATTATAGTTTACGAGTGTCAAGTATTATTGGCGACGAATAGAAAATTTCTCCCGTGTTCAAGCATGTCGATTCCGTTTCCGCAATTCAGCACCACATTAACCTGCCGGGAAAACAAAAGCACAAAAAAATGGAGAATAGTTACAGGTGCTATTGAGTGGCCAAGGTGAGGCTCCAATCGAAGGGGCTATCCTTAACTCGGCACATAGGTGTTTCCCGGTGCGTCGCAGTGGTCCTGATGCGGGGTAGCATCAAAAGCGAGGGCAATCAAATTGTTGCACATGAGAAAGGGGAAAAACCCCTCGATGGGGGGGCATAATACTCTGAACTATGACGGGCATATGACGGGGCAAAAAAATACCCTCGGAAGTCGAGGGTTATTTTCTTTGTAACTCTATGTCGGATAATTTGGTGGAGCTTGCGAGGATCGAACTCGCGACCTCCTGACTGCCAGTCAGGCGCTCATCCCAGCTGAGCTAAAGCCCCACCCCAGTGTCGGACTTATAAGATAGGAAAAAAAGCCTCCGGTGTCAACGATTTTTTTCGGCATCTTTCCCCGATCCGTCTCTTATGACGCTGAAATCCCGTCGCGGTTCCTCTGTTTTCTTTTTCGGGCGCTCCGCATTCTCCGCTTGCATTCGGGGCGGGTATGGCATACCATTAACGCCTCTATACGCAAATCGGGACAATCTTATGTAATGGAGAAAGGAATCATGGACACCCGTTCTCGCTGTTTCCGGTATTCCCTCACGTCGATTCTCCTCGTCCTGTTCCTCGCGGCGCCCGTTCCGGCCCAGACCGATGCTCCGGTAGTGACCGAGCAGCACATGGTGGCCGCGCCGGACGGGGCGAAGCTCAACACTCTCGTCAGCCGGCCCGGTCAGCCCGGCCGGTATCCGGCAGTGGTCTATCGAACTCCCTACGGTCTTGACTGGATGAAGGCGGCCATGGAGCGGTATGCCCGTCAGGGGTATGTCTGTGTGGCGCAGGATGTACGAGGCCGTCATGGGTCGGAGGGGCTCTTCGCTCCGTTCGAGCATGAAATCCCCGATGGGGATGCCCTGCTACGGTGGGTGCGATCCCAGCCCTGGTCCAACGGTGTGGTGGCGAGCAACGGGCATTCTTATGTGGGATTCACCGCGCTCTATCTTGCGGCGGGACAGGAGGGGGCGCTCCGGTGCATCGTGGCCGACGATCCGGTGGTGTCGCCGAGGGGCGGGCTGTATACCGGCGGAGCCATGAATCATCACTTTGATTATTACTGGTCAATTCTTGTTGACGGCCGCAAGCTGGATCTTCCCGGAACCATCGGGCTGGACTGGGACAAGCTCTTTCCGTTGCTGCCGCTCCGGGACGCGCACCGGGGCGTCGGCCGGACCATTCCCTTCTACCGGAACTGGGTGGACTGGGCCAACGGTTCCTTCGGAAGGGATGCGTTCCCGGAGCCGTCCATGATCCGGACCGACAGTACCGCCGTACTCCTCGTGGCGGGCTGGTTCGACCTGTTCTGCGCCGATGTGCTGGACTTTTACGGGCAGATCAGGGGGGGGGGCGACGGCGCCCGCATGAAGCTGATCATCGGACCCTTTGACCATGCCAACAGCCCGCCGCCGGAGAGCGACATGGAGTTCGGCGATTGGCAGGCGCTGAGCATCCCCGCCGAGGTGAACCGCTGGCAGGACCGATGGATTCTGGAAAAGCGGAACGGCGCTGAAGCCGAGGCGCCGGTGCGGTTTTTTGTCATGGGAGAGAATCGCTGGGAAAATGCGGAAACCTGGCCGCCACAGGGTGTTCGCGAACATGCGATGTACCTCCGGAGCGACGGGAGGGCGAACACGTGCACTGGTCCCGGACGACTTGACAACCGTGCGCCGGGCAAGGAGCCGTTCGACCGTTACACCTATGACCCCGCCGACCCGGTTCCGACCCGGGGCGGAAGCATCTGCTGTCTCCGGGAAATGACCAGGGCCGGAGCGATGGACCAGCGGGAGATCGAGAAACGGTCAGATGTGCTGGTATACACCTCCGAGCCGCTGAAAGAGGACCTCACCATTGCCGGGCCGGTGCGACTCGAGCTCTTTGCCGCTTCCAGCGCCCGGGACACCGATTTTACCGGCAAGCTGGTGGATGTCCATCCCGACGGTACGGCGCTGAACATCGTGGAAAGCATCCAGAGGGCGCGCTTCCGGAACGGCGACACCCCGTCGCTCCTGATCCCCGGATCTGTCGAGCGCTACCGGTTCACTCTCGGGCAGACCGCGATGACCTTCAAAAAGGGGCATCGTATCCGCCTGGAAGTCTCCTCCTCCAACTTCCCGCGCTTTGACCGGAATCTGAATACCGGAGGCCCCATCGGGACCGAGTCTGCCGGTGTGAAAGCCGAACAGAAGGTTTATCACGACCGGGAGCACCCTTCCCGGATCATCCTGCCCGTGTGGGACCGAAAGTAGGGAATCCAGCCCTGTTCCACAAGGCCGGGGACCCCGCCTCTCCAGAGAGAGGGGGAATCGAGCCATAGAACAAGCCGAGACAGCCGATAACGAGTCATCCCCTCTATCCCCGAGAGAGCGACCGTGTTGAAAGTCAAGAAGAAAAGAGAGCCGGGTCCCAGTTTTTGTTGGACTGCAGGATTGCATTGGCGTAGACCAGGAGCTTTC
>JAWLHT010000172.1:0-11103 GCA_041690195.1 Candidatus Latescibacterota bacterium | reverse complement strand
CCACACTGGAGGTGAAGCATATCAACTTCCACCGAGTGGGCGGTGTAAGCTGCCTCATGGGGAGTAAGCCGCCCGGGAGTCAGACGGTCCAGCGCCCCGATAAGCGCCACGGTGACCGCGGCGGAGGTTCCGGTGGAAGCCCCGCCCGGAGCTTCCGAATAAATGGTGACCCGGAAGGAGAACTGTTCGGCAACCCCCATCCGGGTGATGGCGGCCTCAAGGAGGGGATGACGGTCCCATCCGGAAATTTCCGGATGCATGACATACTGTTCGCCGAAGTTTTCCGCGTTGATGAGAATCCGGTCCGCCATGCTTTCCGGCGGATACACTTCGATCTGAACTTCGGCGTAAGGGTACACGCCGATATTGAAAATCTTGCCGTACGCCGCAAACCAGGTATCCGTCCAGCCGCCGTTATCGCAGATACGGATTGGCGCCACGCTGTTGATGATCCTGAGCGGTTTCTGCTGCCGGGCTTTTCCCATGGAGTATCCTGTTGTCAATCGTTGCAAAAAAGCAGCTCACCTCTCGTTCCCCTCCTGTCACCAACTCTGTGGTTCAGGGTTGGTGGGCAAGAAGGGAGCCAGGGGGGCGGCTACTCTCTTATTTTGGTTGGAGCTTCGATACTTCTGGTTACCAGTATTGCTTACGTTACAGTGTACGCCCCTC
The DNA here is from genome assembly GCA_041690195.1 of Candidatus Latescibacterota bacterium. Classification (GTDB taxonomy): domain Bacteria; phylum Latescibacterota; class Latescibacteria; order Latescibacterales; family Latescibacteraceae; genus JAWLHT01. The sequence continues at coordinate 10,434 of JAWLHT010000172.1, read as the reverse complement.
ATGCCCCGACCCGGGCAGTCCCGCATTTTTCCAGCACGTTCCGGAGGCGCGATTCCCATACTTCACGGCCGGTCACCGCGACATACAGGAAGCCTTCGCGTTTTCCCCCTATCCACTGGTCGAGGTGTTTCGGAAATACCGGTCCGCCGTCGCCGTCGCAGGAAAACCCGCCCGCTTCGTGAAGAATGAGATCCCCCGCGGCGCAGTCCCACGGCGAAATGTTGGTGCTGACGTACGCATCTACCCGGCCGGCGGCCAGAAAGGCCAAAGAAACCGTGGCGCAGAACCAGCTTCGGAAGGAACTGTTGGGATTGTCCTCTTGATAGATAGCCCGTATGATGTCGGGCGCCCCATGACCGTCTGTGGAAACCAGGAATTCCTCTTCCGGCAGACACTCGGGTACGGCCAGGGGTTCCGGAAAACCGTCCCGATCCGATTCCCGCACGGCGCCTCCTCCCCGGATGGCAAGAAATGTTTCGCCGAGCGCCGGGAACCGGATACCCCCCGCCACCGGAGCGCGACCCGCGCATACCGCCACGGATATGCCGTACAAGGGGATTCCCTTGCGATAGTTGAACGTGCCGTCAATGGGATCCACCACCCAGAGCCGGTCCGCGCCGAGCATGGTCTCCACCGGAACGGAATGCTCGTCATGCTCTTCCGCAAGCAGGGGGTCGCCGTATTCTTCTCCGATTCGGGAACGAATATACTCCTGCACCTTCAGGTCGTACTCGGTTGCGAAATCGTAGACTCCTTCGCCCTTGCGGCTGGTTTCCGTTTTCCGGCCGAAACCCTCAAGAGACAGGTCCCCGGCCCGAAGCAGAACATCCCGGATAAAACCGGTGTAATGTATATGGTCATTTTCCATGGATAATATCTCCTTGGAGCAGTCCGTCGGGGAATGTGGACGGCTGAAACGAATGGGGAGTGTATGAGAATCGGGGAAGGAGTCTGTCCGGGTGATGCTACCGGTCTGTTTCGCGGAGCAGTTTCACCACACCGCCACGGCGGAGATAATCGCGGTAATTGCCGTTGGCGCTGGTCAGGATACGCCGTATATACTCCATGTTCCGCGCGATGGAGCTGGCGTATAAGTCCTCATTGATCTTCCACCGCTCGGAGAAATGGGCGGACAGAAACGTATGTACCCCTCCCAGTTCTCCAGCCAGCCGCTGCTCGGTCATCCGGTAAAAGTCCAATGTCCCGGAAAGGATATCGCGCTCTTCCGAATATCCCGGGACATTTCCCTCACGGAACTCACGGTAGAGGAAAAGGAGCTTTTCCAGGTACTTGCGGTCGGCCATTTGACCGAGAAGATCTGCGGCGCCGAGCATCTGGCCGGCCATGCGCTCCTCCGAGGAGGCAAACCCGATCTCATCCAGCCGGGTACCCAGTCCGGTACAAAGCAGACAATTACGGCAGAACGCAAAATCCGCGCGGGAAAGTCCCCGCTGGCGGAAGTAGGCCTCGGCGAAGTCGATACTGCGGGAGATATGGGTGAGCGTGTACCGCGCCCCGGTTCCTTCCGTATCATCCGTGGTCTGGATATAGCCCGTGTCATGCAGGAGGGCCGCCGCGAGACCGAGCGTGATGCTCCGTCCCCCGAGCGACTCACCCCGGAGCACCGCACCATGCATGAGACGGGACATGGCCAGAAAGGTGTCCGTGGTGTGCTCCAGGTCGTGATACCGCGTGTTGCAGGCCCGGTATCCGGGATATTTCCCCTGGAACAGCCGCACGGTATCGCGATGTACTGTTCGCACAAAACCGACATCGCCGCCCCGGCCCATGAGTCCGATCAGGCGGGCGACTTCTTCCGCAACAAAACCCGAGTCGGGGTTGATGAGGTCGAGATGTTCCTCAACTCCAGCGGAAACCGGCTGTTCCATGCTCATGCACCCCTCCTCCGGCCGATAACACGGTCGGGTATACCCGCCGCACTCCGGCCAACTCCGCGACGGAATTCGTCCCGGTGAAAGGTGAACCACAGATATCCATATCTAGAGTAAAATACTGTCCCTTACAGAAAAAGCAAAGAAAAACCGGTACAAAAGGGCCGTGCCTCCGGGAGAAGAACAGCGTCAGAAAAAGACGCGTCAGAAAAAAGTTGAACGCCGGGCGCCGGGTCCCGGTTGAGTCGGCGAAACAGCGCCTTGTCTCTCTGACCTCCATCCCGCCATTCTCCCCGCGAGAGACATATCGTAGAAGGGTGGGACGCCGGAAAGGGGATCACGAAGTGAGTTGCTCTTTTCGGAAGACCGGAGCTTCCGTGCTTTCCCCTTGCTGCCCCCTGTCGCCTGTTTTTTCTACAATGCCATTACCCCTGATCCTTCTATGGGAAAGCAGATTTCCACGGATGGAGGCAGGTTGTGCCGGTTGTAAAACTCCGAAACCATGGTATCCCGGAAGCAGTCCGCGGAGTCTTCACGCACCAGAGCCATGATGCATCCGCCCAGTCCGGCGCCGGAGAGTTGGGCCCCCATCACCCCGGGGATGGCGAGCGCGGTGTCCACCATCTCATCAATGAGCGGTGTCGAGCAACCATAACCGCCCGGCTGGAACCGGAGGTCCGCCCCGGGATCGCCTTCGGCCAGACGGTCACGGAGGGAACGAATCATGGCATCAGGGGCTGAATTATCGTACACAGTCCGCTCGCGTCCATCGAAGCGGCTGACCCGGTCGCCATCATGTGAGATGCACATGAGCCGTCCCAAGCCTTCCATATCGCCCGCCCGGAGGTAGTCCACAATGACCCGGGCGCGCCGTATTTCGGCGAATCCGTACAAAGCGACCCGCCTGGCCTCATAGCCGCCTTTCGGTTCACGATGGGAGGCAAATACCCGTTCCATTCGCTCCCGGTCTTCCGGCTTGATCATGGTCTTGAGTTCCGTACGGGAAACTTGTTCCGGGAGTTCGAGGAGCAGGTCGTAGATTCCGTGCGGTTCGATTCCGAGATGTTCGGCATTGAAATCCCGGAAATGGGCAACCCGCTCGCGGAATTCCGGATGACCGGCCAGAAGAAGGGCCTGGGCGACCTCGTAGGTGGCGACTTTCTCGTTGAATATCTGCATGGCGTTGTCGGATTTGCGGGCCGACTGATGGGACTGGAGGATGAAGAGGACGTATCCCGGCGGGAACGGCGCCACCTCCTCGATCCGGATGGGAAGAAATCCCATGTGGATGATACTCCCCTTTTCCGCGAACTTCATGGCGGCGTGATCGCCGCTCCCGCCCCGGGTCCCCACAAACCACTCCCCTTCCCCGCACATGTCCACAAAGTCGTTGGGCTGAATGGAGAGACCGTTGATGCAGGTCAGGGCTTCCGCCGCGGTCACCACCACCGCCGAGGATGAGCTGAGCCCCGCCGCGAGGGGAATGCGACCCGCGAGAACGCCGTTGAACCCGTAGAGGAGCCGCCCCTTGTATTTTTCCTGCAACCGAAGGGCCGCCGCCCGGAAGTAGTTGGACCAGTCGCCCCGGCTGGCCCGGATGATTTCCAGAACCTTCTCGCTGTTGATGATGTTCATCCACTCGTCCCAGGGCAGACGGGCGAGTTCGGAACCGATGGAAAACCGTCGCGGGCGAAACTCCCGGGAATCCAGATTGTGCAGATCGAGGACATCGTCATCGCGGACTCCGGCCACCAGAAGCACCTCACGGTTTATTGCCATGTAGTTGGTGAAACCGCCCCGATGCTCGACATGACGACCCATGAGGTTGACGCGGCCGGGGCTCCGGGCGATGATCACCGGATGCCCGGCGCCATAGACCCGGATAAAGGTCCGGAGCGCCTGCAGACAGGTATCCCGCCGTTCGGCGTGGAGATCGGGCCGGTTGCCGTAGGTGCGATGGAATACTTCCCGGATTTCGGGACCGAACTCATCCAGGATGCGCTCCCACTCGGTCACCGGGCGGAGCGCCCGGTACCGCAGGTCCTCTTCGATGCGCTCACAGGCCCGTTCCCGGGAGGCGAGCCCCACCTCTCGTATGGCGTAGTACTCCTGAATTTTGAGGAGTTCTTCCGGATTGTTGAAAGACATTACCTCAAACCCGTCCCGAACCGGGACAGGAATGATCTTCCAGTACCGTTCCGGATCCCGCGCCAGAAGACGGATGACATCGGTGAGGTACTCCTCCCGCTGGGCGTTCTCGATACCCAGGGAAAAAATATGACGGGAGAACGCCTCGGCGGTGAAGAGGTACACCGCTGCGTTCACCGTGGGAGTGGCTGCTTCCAGCTCCTCCCCGCTCATCTCCAGCCGCCCGTCGGGAGTATCGAAAACATACTTCCGTCCCGACTCGGGAATGAGCGATTCCAACTCGGACGGCGCAACCGTCCCTCCCAGTTCCAGACGGTCCATGAGTTGGGGGAACATGAGCCGGGCTTTTGACTCGGAAGGGAGAACACGGAGGATTTCGTCACGCAGTTCGGACACGGGAGAACCATTGCCAACCGCCCGTGAAAGCAGGCGTCCTGAAAGATGCATCCGTTGGATGTCTCGCTTTTCCACAATATCCACCGGGCGTCCGGCGCGGTCGGTAACAATGCGTCCGGAGTCGGGCCAGTCGCGCTTGTCCGCCACCATGAGCGCCACATCCGCTCCGCTTTCCCGAAAAGTCCGGAACATCCGGTCCAGGGCGGACTGCTCGAAAACCTTGTCCCCCGGCACAACGAGGACCGCTCCCGTGTAGCCCTGTTCCCGAAGAAGCCAGGCCGCCTGCTTTGCCGCATTCCCGGTACCGTTCTGATTCACCTGGTAAACAAAAGCGGCATTGTCCCGCACCTCGGAAACCATCCGCACCACCTGGCCGCCCTTTTCCCCGACCACCACGACGTGTTCCCGGACTCCCGCCTCTTCGAGCGAATCCAGCAGCCGGTTTACCGCAGGCCTTCCGGCGATGGGAAAACATACCTTGTGGAGATCGCGGGAACGCATCCGCGACCCTTTCCCGGCGCAGAGCACCACGGAAATCGCTTCCCCCTCGGCATCACAACTGATTTCCCGCCTGGGAAAACCCGCGGCGGCGGCCAAGCCCTCCAGCAACGCCCGGGTCTCCGTGTCTCCATCCACCCCGTCCGGAGCAATCGCTTCGGGATGGTCCAGATCAAGAAAGAGGCTTCCCCGCTCCATACGGCGGAGCAGAATGTCGTACATGTCCGGCGAGAACCGCCGAAGATACTCCACCGGATCCCATCCTCCGGCCCCGGCCAGCGCCAGGTGAACCGTTTTACCATTCCCGGTCAGTCGCCCGTATATGCGCAACGGTCCCCTCGCTCCCGGGGAACCTCCCGGCCCTGCTCCGGGGAAAGTTTCGATCAGCAGGAGGTCATGTTCATCCCGCGGTTTCTGAGATGCATCCACGCGCATTCCGCTCCTTTCCGGGGATCCCCGCCCCAATTGATCCCGGCGCGCACCCGCTTCGTGCCGTAGCGACAGCGCCGCTGATAATCAAATAACTAAATATAGTACAAAGTTACCATTCGATACTGTTCCGCACAACATCTTTTCGGTGCTTTGCAGATTTGTGGGTAAACGATCTGTGGCGGGATGTGCGGAAAAGAAGGGACCAGGAGTCGGCAGTCCGGAGAAGGGGAATCATGAGGGGAAACGGCCGCCAGTTCAGGAGTGCGGCGCGGACGGAGTTCCGGTCGGGTTCCCTCCGCCGGGACAGGAAAATGAGTCGCAGAGTTGCCAAACTGGGGCCGGTCCGGGAGCATGGCTTTTTTTCTTCTGGTCAGACCCCGATTCCCGCTTTATATTAATTTACTTTTTCAACGGGATTTCTGAAACCCGTTGGGGATCGATACCGTATAATTCGTGATGACACCGAACTCGTATCCACCATGCGATCTTTGTCGATACATCCTTCCACCCAAGTATTACAAGGAGTCTTGGATGATCAAGATCGAAAACCTGACGAAGTATTACGGAGATTTCCGGGCCGTGGACAACATCTCGTTCACGGTCAATGACGGGGAAGTCCTCGGCTTCCTGGGGCCGAACGGAGCCGGGAAGACCACGACGCTCAAGATGTTGACCTGCTTCATGCCTCCGACCAGCGGCAGCATCATGTACAATGACATGAATGTCCGCGACCACTCCATGGAGATTCGACGGATGATCGGATACCTTCCGGAGAGCGCTCCATTGTACGAGTACATGAGCATCCGGGAATACCTCGACTATATCTGCGACCTCCGGAACATCCGCGGACCGAAACGCAGGGAGCGCATGGACGCCATGATTGAAACGTGCGGACTCACCCGCATGATGGGCAAGGATATCGGCGAGCTTTCCAAGGGATACCGGCAGCGGGTCGGCATCGCCCAGGCGCTCATCCATGAACCTGATGTGGTGATCCTCGACGAGCCCACCGTGGGGTTGGACCCAAACCAGATTGTGGAAATCCGCAACCTGATCAAGAACGTGGGCCGGGAACATACAGTTATTCTTTCCACGCATATTCTGAGCGAGGTGGAAGCGACCTGCAATCGGGTTGTGATTGTATCCTCCGGAGAAATCGTCGCCGACGGCACCACCGCGTCTCTCCAGGAACGGATGGCGGACCAGATCACCCTCAGCCTCGAGATCAGGGGAGACGCCGCCGGAATGACCGAAGCGTACTCGTCCCTGGAGGGCGTTGAGAAGGTCCATTCAGTTTCGGCCGGCAACAACGGGACCGTCCAGTTGGAAATAGGAGTCCAGCGCGGGTGCGATATCCGGGAAGCGGTGTTTCGCCGGACTGTCGAAAAGGGCTGGGTCATACTTGGCATGAGCCAGCAGAAGACCAATCTCGAGGAAGTCTTCCGTCAGCTTACTCTTTCCCAGGGAGCGGTTGTCCAATGACCAATGTTATTCCCATTTTCCGTCGCGAGATGTTCGCGTATTTCTATTCGCCGATGGCTTACATCGTCCTGTCGGTGTTCATGCTGCTCACCGGATGGTTCTTCACTACCCAGGTATTCCTGGCCGATGATTCCTCCCTGCGGAGCGTGTTCACCACCATTCCCTTCATCTTCATCTTTTTCGCCCCGGCCATCACCATGCGCCTTATCAGCGAAGAGCGAAAAAGCGGAACGGTAGAGCTGCTGGTAACCATGCCGCTGAGCGACTGGGACATCGTGCTCGGCAAATATTTCGCCGGACTCGGACTTCTCGTGGTGGCCCTGCTTTTCACCCTGCCGTACGCCATAACCATTATCGCCTTTGGCACACCCGACATCGGAATGATGGTGACCGGGTATCTGGGGCTCGTGCTCATGGGCGCGGCATATGTCTCGGTCGGCATATTTTCTTCGACCGTATCCAAAAATCAGGTGGTCTCTTTCATCATCGCCTTCATGATTATTTTTGTGCTCTTTCTCCTGGACAAGTTCCTCCCGGTGATGCCTTCGTATCTGGTGCCCATTCTCCAGTACCTGAGCATCGACTATCACTACAACAATATCGGGCGCGGGGTCATCGACACCCGGGATATCATGTACTACCTGTCGCTCATTGTATTCATGCTTTCACTGGCCAAGCTCTCCCTTGAGAGCCGCAAGTGGAGTTGAGAGGAGACTTGAGCCATGAAAAAGCTGAATGGAGCCTCCATTCTTTCCGTTGTGTTCCTGTTGGGCATTCTGGTGATGCTCAATACCATCGGCATCCGCTACTTCCTGCGGGCCGACCTGACCAGTTCGAAGATGTACTCGCTTTCCAAGGCGTCCAAAACCGTGGCCGCGGAACTCGAGGACAAGCTCATCATCAAGGCGTACTTTTCGCCCAATCTTCCCGCACCGCTGAACACCGTCACGCCGTATCTCCGGGATATGCTGGAAGATTACAGCGCCTATTCCAAGGGACGCCTGCAGTATGAGTTCGTAAGCCCGGGAGACGAGGCGAAACTGGCCCAGGAGGCCGAAAGCTTCAGCATTCCTCCACGGCAGGTGCAGAGCGTGGAAAAAGACAAGATCGAGGTTAAAAAAGTGTACATGGGAGTCGTTTTCCTTTACGGCGACAAGAAGGAAACGCTTCCGGTGGTGAATCGCATTGACAATCTTGAATACGAGATCACCAGTACTATCCGGCGGCTCACCGCAAAAGCCAACCCCTATCTGGGCATCGCCTCCACCGGTACCGAGCAGCAAAACGCCTCCATGCAGAAATTGTACGAGGGACTCGGGCGGAACTACCTCGTTCAGCCGGTAGATCTTTCCCAGCCCATAGACATGGGGAATACCGCCGTCCTGGTCATCGCACCGCGCCAGCCGCTGACCGGGGCCCAGCTCTTCAACCTGGACCAGTACATCATGAAGGGCGGGAAAGTCGGAATTTTTGCCAATACCTACCAGCTCTTCGAGCAGCAGCAGACCATGGGAGTCCAGTTCGGCCTGAACCTCAACCGTGTTTTGAACAGTTACGGTATCGGTCTGGGCGAGGACATGGTGATGGATGTGAAATGCAATGCCATCCAGGTTCCCCAGCGGCAGGGGTTTGTGCAGTTCGTCCAGAACTATCAGATTCCTTTCATGCCGGTCATCACCAATTTCAACAAGTCCAATGTCATCACCCGTGACCTCCAGCAGGTCATGATGTTCTTTCCCTCGTCGGTGGACACATCTCTGGCCGCTGAAAAGGGCTACACGGTCCAGACGCTTCTCTCGAGCTCGGATTTCTCCGGACGCCGGAACGGTCCCACGGTACCGATCGTCCCGCTCCAGTCCTTGCAGAAAAACGATTTCATTCAGAAGCGTATCCCTGTCGCCGCCGTGGTGAGCGGAAAGTTCACCTCCGCCTTCGCCGAGTCCGGTCCGCCCCTGGACGAAATGGGGAACCCGGTCGCGACGGAATTCGTGCGGGAGTGTGAAGCTGAAAACCGGATCCTCGTGGCGGGTGACGGCAACATGGTGCTGGATCAGTACATTCAGGACACCCGGCAGACGCTCTTCGCCCAGAACGCTGCGGACTGGCTGGTTCAGGCGGAGGACCTGATTGCCATTCGCTCCAAGGAACTCCCCAGACGGCCGCTGAAGAGCGTGGGCGACATAGGACGCAACATGGTTAAGTGGGCCAACTTCGGACTGCCGACCATCCTGGTGATCGTTATGGGCGTCAGCTTGTGGCAGACCCGTGTCATCAGAAAGAAAAAGGTACTCGCCCAGTACTATACGGAGGTGAAGAAAACGCATGAAGAATAAGACCACCCTTATGCTCGGCGGTGTCTTTCTGGTTCTCGTGGCGCTCTATTTTGCCACCTCCTTCCGTCCGAAGGAAGTGACCCAGGGGGCGGTACCCGTCTTCAAAAACGGGTTGCCCAATATCGACAAGCTGGAGGTCCTCAACCCCAAGGCCGATAACGTCACCCTGGAAAAGCAGGCCGAGGTATGGAATATCACCCAGCCCGTTAACTACAAGGCCGACCCCCAGATGATACAGCAGGCGATGGACGCTCTCCGGAACACCCTGGTGGACGAGATCGTTTCGTCCAGCCCCGAGCGTCAGGGGTATTTCGGAGTTGCCGATTCCACCGCACTCAATGTGAAGGTGTACAGCGGAGGGAAGCTGGAACTCGATGCGCTCATCGGCCGGTTCACTCCCGATCTCAGCCACACCTATGTGCGTCTGCGGGGATCAAATGATATTGCCATCTGGCGGGGCGTGATGTCCCGGGCGTTCAATCTCAATCTGGATAACTGGCGGGACCGCAATATCTTCAGTTTCAACGGGGAAGACATCACCTCCATCAAGGCGGTCAGCAGATTCACCACCCGTGAGCTCTCGCTTTCCGATACCACGTGGGTGTATACCGAGAACGGCAGGGAAATGCCGATCAACCAGACCAAGGGCAGGCAGATAGTAGCAATGATCGCTTCGCTCACCTGCGATTCCTTCGGTTCGGACGAGGATATTCCCCGGGCGGGTTCCACCGCTCCGGACACCCGGGTGAGCTTTACTGTCCGAAACGGCGATACCCATGCCTTCGACCTGTGGACCCCCCGTTCCGACGAGGACAAGGGCCGCTATCTGGTCCGGAAGGAAAACGGCGATATGCTATTCCGCTTTTACGAGTTCCGGGGGTCAAATCTCCCGCTGAACTACGAAAAACTCAAGCCGGACGCCTGAGCCGTTCTATGCACGCCGGAGGGGATGCGGATTCCGTGTCCCCTCTTTTTCTTTTTGGCGTCCGCTTGTTGTGGAGGTCAGAGCCGCCGGGCTTCCCGGTAAATCTAACTCACCCCCTGGCCCCCATTGTCGTAAAGATAAGCAAAAACCGCAGGCACGCATGAGTACTAAATATATTAGTGGAGGTGCTGGCCGGGAACTCACCCCCTGGCCCCCTTCTGTCACCCCAGCCCTGTTCCACAGGGCCGGGGACCCCGCCTCTCCCGAGAGAGGGGGAATCAAGCCACAGGGAGCGCCAAGAGAGCCGATAACGGGTCATCCCCTCTCT
>JAWLHT010000171.1:0-11157 GCA_041690195.1 Candidatus Latescibacterota bacterium | reverse complement strand
GAACGGCTGCCGCGCATGTTCTTCACCAACATCACCGGCGGCGAGCCCTTTGTCCGGAGGGATCTTCCGGAAATCATCGCCGCGTTGCGCCCCAAAACCCGGCGCATTGTCATCAGCACCAACGGCTATTTCACCGACCGCATTCTCTCCCTCTGCGAGCGTTATCCCGACCTGGGCATCCGCATCAGCATCGAGGGGCTGCAGAAGTCGAACGACGCCATCCGGGGCATCCCCGACGGGTTTGACCGCACCATGCGGACCCTTCTGACGCTCCGTGAAATGGGCATGAAGGACATCGGGTTCGGGATGACCGTGCAGGATATGAACTGCCGCGATCTCGTCTATCTCTACTACCTCGCCCGGGCGCTCGGGTACGAGTTCGCCACCGCCACGCTTCACAACTCCCACTACTTCCACAAGTTCGACAACCGGGTGAACGATCTGCCCGCCGTCCGGGAGGAATTCGGCCGGCTCATCCGGGAGTTGCTGCGTTCCCGTCGGGTCAAGGACTGGTTCCGGGCCTATTTCAACCACGGTTTGGTCAATTACCTGGAGGGAAAGACGCGCCCGCTGCCCTGCGGCATGGGGCGTAACGGGTTCTTTCTCGACCCGTCCGGCGATGTGCTGCCCTGCAACGGCATGGCGGAGAAATTCCCCCTGGGGAACATCCGGGAAAAGTCCTGGGCCGAGATATGGACCGGAGAACGGGCCCAGCGGGCGCGGGAAGCGGTACGGACCTGCAACCGGAACTGCTGGATGATCGGAAGCGCGGCGCCCGCCATCTGGGAGCACCCGCTGGAACCGGCGCTCTGGGTTCTCCGGAACAAGCTGAAGCTGATTATGGGTAAACCATTCCAAGGGGGAGCGGATCATGAAAATAGCGGTGTTGGGGTTGCGGGGGTTCCCGGGTGTGCTGGGGGGAGTTGAGAACCACTGCGAACATCTGTATCCGGGAATCGTCCGCATGGGCGGCGAAGTAACCGTGTTTACCCGGAACTGCCATGCCGACCCGGCCCGGCGCGAATACCGGGGAGTGCGGCTCGTCCCCCTTCCCTGTCCCCGCCGCAAGTCGCTGGAAGCGTTGGTCCACACCTTCCTCGGGGTGTTCCGGGCATGGCGGCTGCGTCCGGACATTCTCCACATCCACGCCGTCGGACCCTCGCTCTTCGTGCCGTTGGCCCGTTTCCTGGGAATGCGGGTGGTGATGACCAATCACGGTCCCGATTACGAACGAAAGAAGTGGGGATGGCCGGCGCGCGCGGCACTCAGGATGGGAGAACGTCTAGGCAGCCGGTACGCCCAGGGGATCGTCTGCGTCGCGCCCCATATCGCCGAACGGGTCCGGGATCGTTTCGGCCGTGAGGCGCTGGTGATTCCCAACGGTATCGCCATGCCGCCACGAGAGGAGGACGGCAGCACCCTGGAGCGGTTTGGACTGAGACCCGGGAAGTACATCCTATCGGTGGGACGGTTCGTGCCGGAGAAAGGGTTCGACTACCTCATTGAGGCGTTTTCGCGGGTTCATCCGGACGGTTGGAAGCTGGCTATTGCGGGACGGGCCGATCACGAAGACGACTGGAGCCGCGCCCTCGTCCGCCGTGCGGAGGCGGAACCCGGCGTGGTCCTGACCGGATTTCTCACCGGGAAGCCGCTCCGCGATCTCTACCGTCGCGCCGGTCTGTTCGTCCTCCCCTCGTTCCACGAGGGACTGCCCATCGTGCTCCTCGAAGCTATGAGCCACGGTCTTTCCTGCGTGGTGAGTGACATCCCCGCCAACCGGGGCGTTTCCCTCCCGGATGAGCGCTACGTTCCGCCCGGCAACATCTCCGAGCTGGTGGAGAAGCTTGCCCGGTTTACCGCCGAACCCTTCGGGGATATGGAGCGCGAACGTCAGCGCGCAATGGTCCGAAACCGCTACGACTGGGACGACATAGCCCGTCGGACGCTGGCCCTGTACCAGGCGGTGATGGAACCGTCGGGAATTACGGGCCGTTCCGGCTTACCCGTGGAGACGGCCGGAGCGGGAAGCGCGCGGTCATGGACCGCCTGACTTTTCCGTGTTCCATCCTCATTTTGATTTGAAACGGCGCGCCTGACAACAGGGCTCTCACATCCGTACCCGATACAAATGGGATACGGCTGAGATAAGTAGGGGGCTGCCATGAATTCCGTTTTCCGCAGATTACTCCGTACCGATGTGGCATGACACATTCGCGAGCAATCCCTCTTTGCGCCGGAACATCCTTGAAGTCGAAATTCACCTCTTATACGGAAACACGATCAATACACAAAGAAAGCCTGAGGGGAGCCCCTTCCCAAGGAGAAAATACGGCGTATTATGCTGAAAGTGAGTCAAGTCGTGAAGAAAGCAGGAAAAGACTGCCTGAATGGGGATGCGCGGGACCACCCCAGCCGAATCGTACCGATTCGCCCGGGGACCCCGGGATGTATGGGATACGCATAGGATGAGAGACAAAACCGTCGGGGGCGCGATTCTTTTTATCCGTTTTCATCCTGTCTTTATCCCCCGCATCCCAATTCAGACAGGTATTCCCGGGGTGTTTCCGCGCATCCCCATTCAGACAGTTTCTTGCCGAGCCTCTTTTTCCACGTTTGGCTCTCATTTTTGCAGGAGTGCTTTCTTCACACCTTGAATCGTACTTGGTATGATGCTTTTTCGTGCTGATGTTCCACCCGTGTGACCGGTTGTGCATACACGATATGAAAAGGGGGACGGAGACCGAACCGGTCTCCGTCCCCCTTTTTCCACCTATCTGATACCGCTATTCCGTTTCCCGGGCATGGATCACCGGTTTCCCGGGAGGATCCAGTCGTCCCGGGGCGCACCGGATGGCACGGGTGGAAATCAGGCCCAGTTCCGTTCCCGAAGCGTCCAGGGGCCGGATTTCCAGGGAGTAGACCTGTCCGGGTTCCCCGGTGAATTCAAACCGGGTGTCCTCGACGGTTTGCGTGGAAACCACCGCTTTGGGATGGTGCGAGAGCACGGTCACGTGGTAGGAGACCGCGCCGAAGGCTTTCCATGAGGACCAGACGAAAGCCGGATTACGGTCGTTGTCCGCCACGAAGAGTGAATCCCCGTCCCGCATGATGAAGGGGTCCGACGGGTCGAGATCGTCGTCCACGAACGCGGCGAGGGTGGTGAACAACCGGTGGGAGTACCTTCCGGACATCATCCCCCGGTCATCCCGCTCCGGGAGGGAAAGTACATACCGGGCCCCGGGTTCTATCCCTTCAATGACCGTCCGGCGCTGTCCGGCAACGGTTGCGGTGCGGAACGTAACCGCCGTGGTGTCGGAGGTCGCGCCGGAGTTTATTCCGCAGGTGAGATTCCGTACCCCGCAACCCCAGCGCAGGGAATCGGAGGAAACATCCGTTCCGAGGTAAATGCACCGTTCCGAAACCCGCCCCTCCGGAGTTGTCTTCCCGGTCGTTGATGTCTGGAACGTCTGAGTTTTTGCCGCGAAGGAGGATGTTTCGTGGAAACTCATGGTGTCCAGGTAGAGCACCGCACCGTCTGGGAGCGAATCGCCCAGGTAGAAGGTGAGACGGGCGTCCGCGGCGGTCATACCGGCGGTGAAGGTCGCGGTGAAGCCCTGCCACGATGTCGTGATATAGGGCGAAGTGCCGGAGGATGCCGTCTGATACCACGACCAGGGGGATGACTGTTTCATGAGCACGATACTGTTCACCCGGAAGCTCCTGGTGCACCGGGCCCGGAAGGTCAGGGTATAGGTTTTTCCCGCGGCCACGGCCATCGGCTGGGTGGTCATGAGCTGGATGTGGTAATACGCACTGCCGTTCGAGGAGCATTGAATGCGGTACCCCGACGGAGCGGTGTCATAGACGGTGTACTCCGGCCCGGTGGAGACGACCGCGCCGCTTTCCGTGTACACGCTCCAGCCCGATGTGCCGGACGAAAAGCTTGGGTTGGAGAGCAGTTCCGGCGCTTCCGGGGCCATCGCCACACGGAGCGTGGAACCGGAGGACGCCGCTGGGGCGCTGACGTTCCCCGCCGGATCGCGGAGGGTGACGCCGGTGGCCTCGATGTTCACTCCCTCCGGATCGCCGACCTGCACCGTGTAGATACCCGTGTAAAGGCCGCTGCCCCCGCCGGTGAGGGGAACGCTCCGTCCGTTGATCCGGGCGTCGGACGCGGCAAGTCCCATCTCGTAATTTTGGGGCACGACGCTGATGGCAACCCGGTCGCCCGGATATACCGTGCCGGAAGATGGGCTGATTTTCACCGATGTCACCGCCGGAGGGATGGTGTCCACCCGAAGCGTGGAACCGGAGGAAGACGCCGGGGCGCTGGCGAGAACCGTGCCGCCGCTCCCGGGGGCGCCGCTCCCGACACGGACATCATCGATAAACAGGGTCCCCCGGACCTTGACACCATAGCGGTCACCCAGGGCGATCTGATGCGCCGGTAGGGTGTCATTGTCCAGCCCGGAAGCAGCTGCGATCCGCGCTCCATTGAGCCACAGTTCCACCGACCCGGTGTTGTTTCCGCCGGAGCGGGCATACCGGAGCGTAACCTCGTGCCAGCGGCCGGTTTCGACGGGAACGGAGGATACGGTCTCCGCCACGTTTGCCGTGTCCGTGGAATACTCCAGACGCCAAACCGGCGTGCCGTTGCGGTTGACGAATCCGGCGTAGGCCCCCTTGGCCGCGTTGGGACTGATGAATCCGCATCCCACCGACTTGTCTCCCGGCGAGGGCAGGCTGAGAGCATTCACATAAATGCGGTAGGTGCACCACGCTTCGTTCAGGTCCGCGGGGAGTGTGCGAAGCATCATGTCTTCCATGCCGTCGGCCGTCACCTCCAGTCGGCCGTCCCGGACCGCGGCGTTTCCCCGGGTCGCCCAACCGGAAGGCGTGCTGTCGAAGGATTCGGAGAGGAGCGGTACTGCACCCGTTTCCATCGTGGTGGAGAGGGTGATGCCTTCCGCCTCGATGTTCACGCCCTGTGGGTCGTCGGTTTGCACCGTGTAGGTTCCGATGTAGGTCCCGTCGCCCCGATCGGAAAGCGGGACGTTCCTGCCGTTGATCCTGGCGGGAGAGGCGGTGAGTCCGGCTCGGCCGTCTGCCTCGCGGACGGTGATGAGCACGGTGCTCCCGGCCTTGAGCCAGCCGCTGTCGGGGGAAAGGGTGACCGAGGTGATCGCCGGGGCGGTTGCGGCAGAGGGCATGACCACCGAAAGGGTGGAGCCGGAAGACGACGCCGGAGCGCTCACATTCCCCGCCGGATCGCGGAGGGTGACGCCGGTGGCCTCGATGTTCACTCCCTCCGGGTCTCCGGCCTGCACCGTGTAGGCGCCCGTGTAAAGGCCGTTCCTGGCCTCGGCGAGGGGGATGGACCTGCCGTTGATGAGGGCGGGCGAGGGGGTCAGTCCCGTTTCACCGTTTGCGGCGGTGATCGTGATGCGCACGCTTTCTCCCACAGTGACCGTCCCCGAGTTGGGAGAAATGACGACCGAGAGGATGACCGGTGGCCGGGTGTCAGCCGCTGCGCCGCCCCCGTATGGTTCCGCGCCGAGATCGGCGGTGGTGCCGTCCGGGTCGGTCGAACCGGGATAGCCGGCGTCTATGCAGGGCGAGCCGGAAGTCAGGCGGAAATCGAGCGCTCCTGCACCGGAGAAGAGCGGGTCGCCGGTGATGCCGTGGGCGTCCTTCCCGCTCCGGGACTGCCAGGAGGCGAACTGGGTCATGGGGTAGTAGGTTCCCTGCCAGACCGCCATGTTTCCGGTTAGGGAGTTGTGCCAGCAGTTGTAGTCCATATCCAGGGCGGAGAGATTGTTCCACGTCGGAGAGAGATAAATGTTGTTGTCCCGCGCCTGGTAGAATACGTTGTTGCGGATGTGGAAATTCGAGGTCGTGGCGCGGTTGTCGTCGAAGTGCAGGTGACGACCGGTTTTCAGGGGACGCTGGGCGTATCCCCATCCGCCGCCGGCGTACGCGCAGGTGTTATTCTCGAAATAGATGTCCCGGGTGGTCGCGCCGGACTGGTTGCTCCAGTATTCAAAGGAGTATTCGCAGTTCCAGACCGTGTTGTTCCGGTAGTGTATGTTGCTCTGGAGCGTGGCGGAAAGATTCTGATTGGTGAGCCCGGCATCGTAACATTCCCATATCCGGCAGCCTTCCACGAGAATGTCGGACGCCGCGCCGATGAACTCGATTCCATTTCCGAACCGGATGCCGGAGGCGTCCTGAGCGCCGCCGCCGATCCAGGAGATATCGAGGTCCTTGACAATGATGTGGCTGATTGCGGAGCCGCCAATGCCGTGAGAGCCGCCGTATTTCAGCGCCAGATTGTCGTAAATCACCCAGCTTTTCCCCGCCTCGTTGATGATGTAGGCGGTGACCGCGCACTCGATATCCGAGTAGTGGGAAGCGGGATTGCTCCCGGAATACATGCTCACCGTGCGGGTGGATCCGTTGAACCAGAACTTTCCCTGGGCGTTCAGCTCGCCACGACTCGCTACCTTCACACCGCAGATTTTCTCTCCGTTGAGAATGAGGTTTCCCACATCGGCGTTGAAGGCCGCGGTCGTGGTCCAGATGTTTCCGCCCTCGCTCACCCAGTCCGACGTCCGGTTCCGCCGCACAGAGCCGAGAATGAGGGGCTTCGCGCCCGTTCCGAAGGCGCCGTAGGTGATGTGCCCTGAGGAACTGCCGCTCCGGGGAACGAGCTGTCCGCGCCAGGTCTCCCCCCGCTTGAACAGCACCGAATCGCCGGGCTGCAGCACGGCCGAATTGACTTTGGCGAGCGTTTTCCATGCGCTGGCCGGGGAAGCGCCGTTTCCGGCGTCGTTGCCCCCTGATGCGTCGACATAATAGGTGGCCGCCCGGGCGGCGGGTGACGCGAGCGCCAGGGCGGCAAAGAAGCCGAGGACCAGCGCCGTTCGCGTGTGGGCGGAAGTAGAAGCGTTCATCCTGTTTCCCTTTCCGGTTTCTTTACTTGACCAGAACCATCTTTCGCGAGGCGCGGAATCCCCCGGCCGTCATGGTGCAGAAGTAGGTTCCGCTGGAGAACCCAGATGCATTCCAGACGAAGGAGTGTGTTCCGGCATCCATCACCCCGTCCGCCAGGGTGGCCATCTTCTGGCCCCGAACATTATAAATACAGAGCAGCACCCGTCCGGGACTGGGGAGGGTGAAGGAGACAGCGGTCGAAGGGTTGAACGGATTGGGCAGGTTCTGCGAAAGGGAATACCGGCGCGGCAGACTCTCGGATTCAGCCGCGGCGAGCGTTTTGAAAGAGAAGCTGGTTTCTTCGGAATACTCCGAACGGACGCCGAACGCATCGGCCGCCTGGATGCGCGCCCGGTAGTCGAATCCGGGTTCCACGACGACCGGGATGCTGGTTTCCCGGGTGAAACGCACGTCGGTGTCCCCGGTTTCGGAGCCGGGACGGGTCCGGATGATTTCCACCCGGAAATGATCGGCTCCGGAATCGGGGGCGTTCCAGCAGATGGTCACCGTTTCGGCGGTATCGGGCACGGGGTCCGGGTCAGCCAGTCCGGCGCGGGGTTCTCCCAAGAGAACGGCGACCGCTGAAAGGAATATACACAGGGAGCGGACGAAGGGAAACGGTTTTGCTCCCGGACCGTCCACGATACGAAATGAGATGCTCAATCGGCGGACCTCCTCTGAAGGGGTAAATTGATATTGGGCCGTTCTCCCCGGAGCGGGTGACGGACGCATCGGCACGGAACGGGCGCTCCCGGGTATTCGGCAGAACATGGCAGGGGAGTGATTGGCTTTGGGTTTCCCGCAGCGATCGACTGTGGAAACTCTCGGGACACACGAGCAATAAACTTGCCACGGGCCGGAACGGAGGCATGGGGGTGCCAACCGTTCCCCCTGAACCACGGGGAAGTCGCGGTGGACTGCGGATGACAAAACGCCTGAGGGGAGGGGCTTGGCACGCGACACGATGTCGTCATGGAAGACATAAAGTCCTTATGCATGACACTATGACCTATTGGAAAGTGATATTGTGTCATGTTTTGCGGCTGCCGCTTTGTCCGCTCCGTTCCGTATGTATGCCCCGTCGATGTGGTGTTCTACTGTTTGTGATGGATCCTGACGCTGCATGTGCGAATTCGGTTGCCGCACGTGTGTTTGTTGCATAGATTCGTGATATGCAACGGGCCGGGGCGGAGGATTAGGGAAGGCGGGTGTCTCCGGCCCCGGAAAGCCCGAGAGGCGGCGCACCTCTCACTGGCTGTCCGGGAATAACCGGATTCGGCTTTTTCCTGTTAGGGAGGTTAGATGGAGAACAGAGGCAAGGCGGTGAACCGTTCGGAGTTTCTCATACTCTCCGCCGGAGCGGTTCTGAGCGCCGGTGTATCCGGGGGATTCCGGCCCGATTCCGCCGGGGCGGAGCCGGTTCCTTCGGGACGCCGCATGCTCGGGAAAACCGGTCTGGAGGTTTCCCCGCTCGCGCTCGGGGCGGGAAGGATAACCGATCCGGAAATTTTGAGGCGCGCGCTCGGTCACGGAGTCAACGCCATTGATACGGGACGGCGATACATGAACGGGCGGAACGAGGAGATGATCGGCCGGGTTATCCGGGGAGTTCGGGAAGGACTGGTGATTTCCTCCAAGCTCCATTCCTCGACCCTCCGGGATTCCAAGGCCATGGCTCGCTCTCTGGAAGAAAGTCTCCGGGCGCTGCGGACTGATTATCTGGATGTGCTGTACATCCACGGAGCCACTTCGGTCGATGAAATCCGGTCCGAACAGGCAATGGATTTTTTCGCGTTGGCGAAGCGGGATGGCAAGATCCGCGCCTGCGGCTTCTCCTCCCATCAGAATCATCTGCATCTGCTCCGGGACGCCGTGCGGGAGCCCTTCTACGATGTGGTGATGATCCCATACAACCATGCCGGGATGTTCGACCACACCGTTTACGGCTTCCATGCGGAGTGGAACCAGAAAGCGGTGGAACGGGAGATGGAGAAAGCGGTGGCGCTCGGGATGGGGATTGTGGCCATGAAAACCTGCTCCGGCGGGCCCTACCGGGAGCCGGGAGAAAGCAGGCCGACCTATCTTTCCGCCCTGCGCTGGGTACTGAAGAATCCGCGTATCAGCACCATGGCGGTCGCTCTCGCCAATTTCGAGGAGATGGAGGAGAATCTGCGGGTGCTGCAGGCATGATCCCGCCGGAAAATATCCATGAAAAAGGCCCCAGTGGGGCCTTTTTCATGGATGGGGAATACGGTCTCCCCGCTTATGTCGTCTGCGTCCCTTTTGTCCTTATGCGCAATCCCCGGGTTCTCTCTCTGTTCCTTTCTCTTCCGCCGCGTTTCCTTCCGGCCTGACGGGCTGGATCACTTCTTTCTCTCCAGCCCCATTTCCCCGAGAAGTTCGTCGATCCGCGCCACCCCGGGGAGTATCCGCCCCGGAGTGATCTGGAAATCCCGCCGCATGGCGTGGGGGGTTATGTCCACGAAGAAGATGTTCGCTCCGGCGGCGAGGGCGTCGCGGTTGCCCTCCGGGTCGGCGAACCCGAGCTTCGAGCCTTGGCTCGGCTGCCCGGCGGTGATGATTGTCCGGGGCATGAGCAGGCGCAGTATGGCGATCTCCCGGAGGAGGAAGGAGACGTCGCCCATCGGTGTGGTTGCCGCCATGGGGGTTCCCGGCGCGGGCATATAGGGAACTACCGGGGCCCAGTCAATTTCCAGTTCCCGCATGAGGAGGATGTCGTTCACCAGGTCCTCCATGGTCTGTCCCTCCAATCCGACGATATTCCCGGAGCCCAGCTCCATGCCGAGCGGTTTGACCGCCCGGATGCAGGCCATGCGGGCGTCGTAGTCGGAGGTTGGCTTGCAGCGGGCGAACATCTCCCGGTTCGAGGTTTCGTACTTGAGCGTGTAGCAGTCGCAGCCGGCGTCGCGGAAGACCCGGAGCGATGCCTCCGGAAATTCCCCGAGGCCGAGCGTGACATGGAACCCGAGGGATTTGGCGTACGCAGTCGCCTCGGCGATATCATCGGTGGAGTAGGCCCGGTCTTCACCGGAGATGAGGAACACCCGATGCAGCCCCGTTTCGCGGAACCGGTCGATTGCCCGACGGATGTCGTCCACCGGGAGCCGCATACGGGGCAATGCGGTGTTGGAGACCCGCAGCCCGCAGTAGGTGCAATCGTTCACGCAGATATTGCTGAACGCCAGGAGTCCGCTGACCGGGATTTCGTTCCCGAACTCGCGGCGGGTGATTTCCCGGGCGGAGGCGCGCAATTCGTCGAAAACCTCCAGGGGCGATTCCAGGAGGGTGCGGATGTCCCCGGCAAGACAGGCTTCGGATTGTCCGCTCTGCAATAACCGCTCAATGACCTCGTGCATGTCGTAATCCTCTCTGTGAATACGGCGCCGGGAGCAGGAAGAAAGCCGACAACCCGGTTGGAACAGTGGCCCAATACGCCCCGGCGGATGGTTTCTCCATCGCCGGCTCAGTTGTTTGCACTCCGCGCTACTCGTAATTCATCCGCAGCGAGAGATACAGGCTCCTCCCGATGCCGTACATCTCGTATCCCCGGGAGGTGGCGAGATGGTCCCGGTAGAGCTTGTCGGTAACATTCTTCACCCCGAGCACCAGTTCCTGGCTGAGTCCTTGGCCGATCCGGAAGGTTTTCCCCGTGGTGATATCGAGCGTGCCGTAGCCCGGTGTGATCCGTTCGCCTTCGGCAATTTTCTCCTGACGGGCGACGAATGTGGCAAGCGGCTCGATCCAGTAGCCCTTTCCCGCGTTCCAGCGCAGGGCCAGATGCCCTCGCGGCGGTGGCATGAAGGGCAGGTTCTCCCCTGCTTTGGTCTCAGTTCCACGGGAGTAGGTGAAATCTCCGGAAACAAGCACCCGCCGGTTGATGATCCAGTCGGCGGTGGTCTCGAACCCCCAGAGATGGGCGCGGCCGGCGTTGGCGGAAATCCATGCGTTGCGTCCGTCGTGGAACATTCCCCATTTCTGCGTGACCATGTCGTTCAGTGAATTGAGATACGCCTGCCCGGTGAGTTTGAGGTTTCCAAACTGCGCAGCCGCACCGCCCTCCATGAACAATCCTTCCTCTGGATCTATGGAGGGATTGCCCACGGTGAGCACGCCGCCAAGGTCCGCATACAGGAAGCGCTCCTC
>JAWLHT010000170.1:0-11313 GCA_041690195.1 Candidatus Latescibacterota bacterium | reverse complement strand
CGTCTCGATCCAGATTTTGGCGTGGGGACGGATTTGGGATTTCCGCACGTCTTCGCGCAGCTTTTCCTGACCGATTGCATCGCCGCCCCAGGGAGCGGGCCCGCCGATGACGAAAATGTCTTTTTCCGCCACCACTTCGTAGGGTCCGCCCCAGCGGTTGGCCAGCAGGAGGTCGCCTTTCTTTGCCTCTTTTTCGTTCCAGTTCGGAGCGATGAGCACCGGCTCTCCGCTCCGGTCCGGATACTGGTCGTTCTGGGTGGAATGTCCCGTATCCCACATGCTCCAGCACTTGTTGCCGCGCCTGACCGTCCGGGCAATGGCGTAGGAAGCTTCCAGAAGGTTTTCGGACTGGTTTTCACGTATCCAGTTCAGCCTTTCCCGGACAATGCGTGAATACTGATCATACAACCCCAGACCCGGGGAGAGACGCCCCGGCTGCGACTGGGCATAGGGCTTCCCGGAAAATCCGGCCGCACCGGCCAGGGCGAACGGCAGCAGGCGAAGTGTATCGCGACGTTTCATAATGCATCCTTTCGGTGTAGTGATTGCAAATCCTTCCGACCCCTCTCGATTCACTGAAAAACATGATCCTCCGTAGTGTATGCACAAAAAAGGAGTTCCGTCCACCCCTCACCGCAATTCCTGAAGGAAAAGGGCTTGGAGCGGACGGCGGGGAAGCATATCACAGCAAGATGGAAAAACTCCGCAGTACGTCCGTTTCCCCACGCGAACCGGGTCTCACCGGGAATTCCTTCATCCCGCACAAAACCGTGTATCCCGGGCCCGCTCGAAACAGGGACAGATTATACCATCCACACCGGTTCCGCGGAGCGGCCGCATGCCACCCGCCCCTGCCGGAAGCCCGCACCATCCGGAAGCGCCGGAAGACCGTCCGGGGGATAAAAGACATGGCTGAGACCGTCCTCCCGTATGCTGACCACCCGCAGACCGGGTGTCTGGTCAAAGGAGCGGACCAAACCATTGGTATTGATAAGCCGCACCCCCCGATATTCCCACTCGGGAATGGTCTTGTGACGATGCCCGGAGAACACCGCGCATACACCATGATTTGCGAAGAGGTCAAGGTACTTCCTGCGATTGACTTTTCCTATGGCGTGATATCCGTCCTCTTCATCAATGCTGGCGTCGTAAAAGGGGTGATGCATGAACACCACAATCCCCCGCGCCCGCTTCGATGCGGCCAGGGTGTTTTCCAGCCAGATGTCCTGGGCCTTTGTCTCGGCTGGATTTTTATCGGGAAGCTGCATGAGCGGGCTGCTGATCCCGATGAACCGCCAGCCGTTCCGGTCAAAGGCATACCAGTCCGGGCCGTATGTCTTACGGTAAAGAGCGACGCTTTCCGCGGTGATATCAACATGGTAATCATGATTACCGGGGACTGGATACACCGGGATGCCGGGGTCGACCAGGCTCATGAGACGTTTGTACTCGGCTATCTGGACCGGATTTCCGGGAAGATGGGTCAGATCGCCGCAGACCATGACAAACGCCGGCTTCGGACGCATCCGGTTGACACCCTGTACCGCCTGCTCAATAACCGCGCTTTCCGCGGCGAGATCGGTCCCCTGCGCCCCCGCATTGAATCCGAGCTGGGGATCCGCCATCTGGACGAACGTAAACGGCCGGAATCCTCCGAATGGGCGGTATCCGCATCCGGCCGTGACAGCGGCCAGTGTGGAAGCCAGAAACTCTCTTCTCTTCATGTTATGGAATCCCATGGATAACCGGTTCATTGTCCGGGATACGCGGTGGAACAGCCCGTCTGCTCCGGTGCGAACGTACAATCCCATGCGACTGTGCAGATCTATCCTCGGAACTACCAGGCCTCGCCGACTTCGGGTTGCTGCGCCAGAGGCAGATTCACCGTCACAGCCGCTCCACAGCGGCCCGCAGATATCTGCCCATGAACGCATACTCCTCCGGCTCGAAGCGTTCCCGGAGAGCTTCATCCGCAGCTTCGAAGAACCCGCCCAAGTCAGCATCACGAAATCCCCGGGAAGCAAGCACGGACCTGAGCCATTCCACATATCCGGCGAACAGTTCCGGGCATTCGCACCGTACCGCGTCGGCCAGTACGGAAAAGGTATGCCGCGCATCCCGGATACCTTTTCCCCGCGCCGAGCCGGGATAGCGTCCGGCGAGATCCGGCTGGCGGGCATACTGGACATCGACAATGTGTCCGGCAAGCGCGCCCGCCTCATTCCGCAACGCCGCGGACAGCGTCTCCTTCATTCCCATTCTCCTCCATCGCAAACCACGGTCACGCCCCTCCTGCGGACCATTCCGGGTTGTTCACTCTGTCGCTTCCGGTACTCCGGAAGCCGTGTCACGGGTTGCACATCACATTCAGGGTGCTTACCGGGCCGAGAATGCCCCGGACATTCCTGACACGCGCTTCGATCCGGTTCCGGCCGCTCCGGAGCGTCCAGAGCAGCCCGGGCTCCTTCTGTTCCATCCACTCCCCCTCGTTGAACCGGACCAGAAAAGTGTCGAAACCCGGGGTGAAGGTATTTATCTCGATTTTCAGCACGCCTCGTTCCGCGGTTTCGTTCAGATACACCGCGGCCTGGTTCAGGGGCTCATAGAAATCGAGCGCCCGGTTTGAATAACGCTGATACTCCCACCGTTTTGGGAACTTGTCGTCATAATAATTCAGGAATCCATCCCATCCCCACATGGTGGCTCCGGTATGTACCGGTACAGGCAGGGGGTTGGACAGGAAATCATTCCGGGGAATAATGCGGAAATGGCCGATGATTTCAATGATATGACGGCCGTCCTTGGCAATACTGAAGGGATTGGTCCCCTCGCGCATACCGATGGGAACCTGCGCGGAAACCTGCGGCGCCATCTCCGGAGCGAAGGGCCGCTGCCAGGTTTCCACCCCGGGCACGTAGGGTGTCATACGGTCATGCACTTCCAGAAGATTGAGCGGCGTCCCGGATTCGGGATCAAAGTAATAATAATCGCGGGTAGCGTCAAGGTAGAACCACTTGTTCAACTCGTTGGACCATACCTCGGTAACTTCGTGGCCACTCACCCCTTCGCTGTGGATGTTGATATGGCGGGCCTGGAATCCCATGGCCAGGAACGCCCCGATGAGGGCCTGGTTGGAATACAGGCACATGGCGTCACGGCGGCGGCCCTTATAGTCCATCTGGAGACGGGGCATGCCCTTCTCGCCCTTTTCCAGCTTCACCACGTCATTCCAGTTCCATGAGTACTGGTTGCTCGTGACCGGAATGCGGTAGGCCCAGTTGAGAAGACGCATCATGACCTCGAACTCGCTGGTCGCACCTTCCACCACCTTGTCCAGACGGGCGTCCCTGCGGAATTTTTCGAGCCCGGGATGGAGCAGGTCCTCGTACTGGAAAGGATAGCTGCCCCGCGCCACATAACCGTTGCGTACGACCGATACTCCAACACCGAGATCCCGGTTGGGAGAACGGTCCTCCCATTCCACGGCCAGGGAAAAGCTCCGGATTACCGGGCTTGCCAGAGGGGTTTTTGTTGCCAGAGCGGCTTTCCACTGGAAATACCGGCGATTCCCCAGCCCTGCGAATTCGCCTTCCGCTCCCAGCGGTGCCCAGTCCGTCCAGGAGGGATCCTCCAGACGGGGGCTCGAGCCGAACCGGGTGAAAATGGCGGCGTTCGTACTCTCCGGGGTGTCGATCCCGAACGTGAACCGGGTCCGGGTAATATTAACCGCCCGTTTGAGCGGAGAATCATCATCCGCCATATCCATCACCGGGGAAACGTATTCTCCCGAGGGAACATGACGGTCCAGACTGAGGCGAATGGAATATTCGCCGTCCACCGCATCTGTGGAACCGAGTCGGGAATCACTCCAGGTGCGGCCGCCGTCGCTGCTCTTCAGGGAGCGATTGGGATGCCGGGTACGGGTGAGAGAGCCGCGGGCGAACTCCTGATCCAGCGCAATCAACACACACCATGAAAGGGAATCACTGTCCGCCCACATCAGAATTTCGTTCTCCCCCTTCCGGAGCGCGCCCACCGGGAGATCAATGACGAACCACCGGTCTGTGGGCGAATAATCGATATACTGACGGGCGTGCGGATACGCCAGGCGGGTGGGCGGACGGAGAAACTCCACCCCGTTCAGGGAGAGGCGGAGCGGTGTGGAATTTCCTTTCACCTCGAAGCCTTTGAACAGAAGCCGCCCCGAATCGGCGGCAGGATCTTCGAGCATGAGGATTTTTTTTATGACAACGCCCCTTTTCAGCCCCTCTTTCCATTCCATTCCGGAGTAGCCATACCCCTCGGGCACTCCGGTGGCGGGAGCGTCATCCTCGACCAACTCGCTGTCGTCCAGCATGATACCCCCCCGGTCCCGGTCCAGCCGAAGATTCACCAAGCGGGCGTCACGCTCCAGACCGGAAGCATCCAGCCGGACTTCACGGCTTTCAGCCGCCGCACCCTTTTCAGTGCAGCAGAACGTCATCACCACGAGAACCACCATGAACCGCTGCAGCATTTTCCCCCCTTTTCCAATCCACCCCGGTCCCCGCGGACCGGTTGCAGCCGACCGTCGATGCATCAGCCCGTGTATGAAGCAGACCCGAAGCGGTACTCTCGTTCCTTTTAAAATTATATACACCACACCACGGCAGGAGACAACACGATTTTCATCAAAAAGCCGGTTTTCGGGATGAGTCAGCGAGGGGATGAACTGTGGCGGGGGTAAATGAAAGGGGCGTAGACTCAATAATACCGCTGTTCAGGCTGCCCGGAAAACATTCATGTGGGTCGAGCCGCCTCCCACAGGCCGGACCCCTCCCCTTGAGGAAACCTCTTTCCCCAAACTCCACACAAGGCATCGGTTCAATTGAGCCTACACCCAATCAAAGCACGATTCCCGGCGGTTCTGAACCCTCGTCCGTTTCATGGCGGCATCACCCGTGTCACGATAAGAGCGGGCGGGGTTATTGAACTATCTGCAGGCCTGCCCGATACCCGCATAAAGACAAGCCGGATACCGGAAGGGAGACCGACAATCCGCGCACGTTCATGCGTCCGCTCGAAAGAGGGTGTTGGGGTATATTTTTTTGGGATTGATAGTTGCCGGAGGGGTTTATGTCATACAGTTTTCGCGTGGCCGCGTTCTGTATGACGGTGGGATGCCATGTACTCGTTCCACTCCTGAAAAGCGAAACGGCCGGTTCATACCGGCCGTCATTACCCGTTTCCGAAAGCTTTGTGAGAGCGCGCCGGGAATAGCCGAAACAGCACCGCACCCGGCTTCATCTCCATAATCTGCTGACCGGAGATGACCCCATTGAAAGACCCGTCCGGACCGGCTGCTTCACCCGCATTCCCCAAGACCGGCGCGACATCGCTTCGGTGAATTGGGAAATCCGCATTACGACTGCGGGGTTTTCGATTCTCCCGAGGGAGCGCCCTGGCGGTCACCGCTGCGGCAATTCCCGGAGAACAGCGCACCTTCCTCGATGATCAGCAGTTTCGCGGAGAGATCCCCTTCCAATCGTGAAGTGCTCTCCAGGGTAACCTTGTTGGACGCCGTAACGTTGCCCTTGACAACTCCCCCGATGATAGCGTTTTTCACCTTGAGCGTCACATCGTTCATCTCACCCGTGGCGCCGACGATCAGGGTATCGCTCGTGGTGAGCGTTCCCTTGAAGGATCCATCAATACGGAGGCTTTGTGAAACCTCCATGGTACCCTCAATACGGGTGCCTTTCCCGATAATCGTATTCATGGCCCCTTCGGGTTCATTGTTTCGCGCCATGTTACCCCCTAAGAATGCTGATACACCTTTTAATGCACTCACAACATACGGCCCTAATATAATGGATGAAATTAAAGGAAAGCACCTGTTTTTTTACCGCCGGGCATTTTTCGCCGACACAAGCTTGGGGAGATGATCCAAAGGATTCATCGCCCTGCCGCGAAATATCATCTCATAGTGCAGGTGCGTTCCGGTGCTCGTTCCGCCTGTTCCTCCGTATATGGCAATCGGCTGACCTTTCCGTACCGTATCGCCGTATTTGACCAGCAGCAGATGATTGTGACCGTAACGGGTTTCCCATCCGTTCTCATGGTCTATGGTCACGGAAAGCCCGAGATTCTCGTCCATACCCGCGAACATGACCCGCCCCTCCGCTGCGGCGACCACATTGGATCCCTGGGGAGCGATGATATCTATGCCGAAATGCTCACCCCGGCCAATTTTCTCTCCCTTGAACCAATCGCTCACCTGCCAGGCCCTGGCCACCGGCCAGATGTCGGGCTTGCGGCGAAGTACCGCCTCGCGGCGGGCAATAGCCTGTTCGATCTCGTTTCCCTCGGGAGCGGCAGCCGGTTCTCCGGCCCGGTCCGACGAGGCGCTTACGGTCTCTTCCGGGGCCGGCGGCAGTTCGATCTCGCTTCCCAGAAGTTCCCGGAGGACGCGCTCTTTCGCCTCGAACTCCTCCAGTCGCTCGGCAACGATACTGAGTTTCTCCGTCGCCGCCATGAGCCGCTCGTTGCTTTTCTGATACTGCCGCATTTTGATATACATCGCTCCAAGCAGCAGAATAGCTATCAGACCGGCCACCAGCAGCACACTGGATGCTCCGAGCAGAACTTTCAACCGGAAGAACGTCCGGGCGGTGATCCGCCACTTTTTCACCCCGGCGCCATCCTCGGGGATGATCATGACCGATATCCACTTGTCTTTTTTTACATCCGCCATATCGCTCCGCAATCCTCCACCGCCGCTTTACGGCAGTATTCGATCACCCCGACGTCCCATCCATGATCACGAAACCGCACATACTCCGCTGTATCCGCAACGCAAGCCCGGACATTTCCCCCCTGCTCACCTCGGCCCATTTCCGGTCAGTTTCCCAATGGCTCCGCGGATTTTGCCATAACTGTCTTCCAGCGCTTCACTGATCACCTTGGTATTCCCGATCACCGGCATGAAGTTGGTATCCCCATTCCAGCGCGGCACGACATGGAGGTGCAGGTGGTCGGCGATGCCCGCGCCGGCGGTCCGCCCGATGTTCATTCCCATATTGAACCCGTCCGGCCGCATGGTGCTTTCGATCGCTTCCATGGCGAGCCCGGCCATATCCTGCATCTCCAGCCGGACCGCGGAGTCCAGTTCGGAAAACCGGGAAGTGTGCAGAAAAGGAACAACCATGAGATGCCCGTTGTTATAGGGGAAGATATTCATGATGATATAGCAGGTGTCGCCCCGGTGAACGATGCAGTTCTTTTCATCGTTCCCCTCCCGCGGCTTGACACAGAAAATACAACCGTCCTCCACTCCCCCGATGCCTTCTATGTACCGCATCCGCCAGGGCGCCCAGAGTTTTTCGAACCCGCTCATGCCGTTCTTCTCTCCCGCCTCGCTCATCGCATCACCGCCAGCTTTCCCTTGTGTGCGCCATACCCGTCAACCTGGACGGTATAGAAGTAGATACCCGGGGCCACAGCATCCCCGGTGAAGTTTGTCCCGTCCCAGCTCGGCGCGCCGATACGGTCCCGGTAGCTTCCGGGTGACGGAATGACCCCTTCCAGTGCTTTGACCTCTTCCCCGGAGAAAGAGAATATCCGAATGGCGAACCGTTTTCCCCCGGCGGGGACATCCAGGGGGAAATAGATACGGGTATTGCTCCCGGCAAACTGTACCGGCTGAGGATAGGGATCATACACGCGGAACGAGGCAATAGCCGGGCCACCGTCCGAAAGCCCCGAGGCGGCAAACGCATTGATCAGTCCGTATCCGGCCAGGGAATCGGCCCCCACCGGGGTCGCGGTAACCCGAAGGGAATCATGGAGGACGGCGGGAGTCCAGTCCGGATGGACCTGGAGCAGCAAGGCGGCGGCCCCGCTCACGGCCGGCGCGGCATAGGATGTGCCCGAACCCGATGTATAAGTATTCTGCATGGAGCCGACCACGACGACGTTTTCACCGAGTGCGACAAAATCCGGTTTGATCCTGCCGTCGAAGGTTGGCCCGCGGGAACTGAAGGAAGATACCACCGGCTGGAGATTGCCATCGTACCGTACAGAGCCGACCGCGATCACACCCTTGCCGTCCGCCGGGGTGGAAATGTAATACCAGGGATCATTCCCTTCATTTCCGGCGGAGTTGACCACCACGATTCCTTTCTCGACCGCGATGCCCGCCGCAATCGAAGTAATGGCGGTCTCCCCATCCAGATCGGAATAGGTGTAGTCGGGACCGTCCACGAAATCGGTATACCCCAGGGAAGACTGGATGATATCCGCGCCCAGACTGTCCGCCCACTCCACCGCGGCAACCCAGTAATCTTCTTCGACCTTGTAATCCTCGGTGGAATCAGGCGGGTTGATGATCTCGGTCCGGGCCAGCATGTAGGTGGCGTAGGGCGCGGCTCCGATCATGTCGCCCCGGTCGAGGGCGGCCATTATGGAAAGCACCCGTGTACCGTGGTCATCTCCCCGGACATCCTCGTCCCGCTGGATAAAATCCCACTGGTGAGACACCGTCAGGCTGTCGAAAGCGACATGTCCCAGATCGTCGAACCCGCTGTCCAGCACTCCGATGCGAATCCCCTCGCCCATATGGCCCCGGGTGTGGAGCTTGGGAACCCCCACCGCATCGAGCTGAAAAAAAGAGGCTCCATAGGAAAGCTGAGCCGCTTTTCCGTGCCTTTCCGGAGCGGCGCCGTCACCCCGGGGCGGGGTGGAACGGCGGTACCGGGTAACCGGCTCCACCGAGCGAACGAAGGGAAGCGCCTCGATGCGGCGGACCTGCGCTTCATCCGCGTCCACCGTAACGCCGTTGAAATAGCGGGTCACCGTGCGGACGCCGCCGGTGATTCCGGCGACCCCGGCGATATAGTCCGGATGCACCGGAAGATCGCGCTCGTCGAATATGCGCCGCCCCAGGAGCCGGGCCCGTCGTCCGGTGTTCTTTGGTTCCTCCGGGGAAGCGGCTTTGGCCGCCACACCCCGGGCGATGTTCACCGCACCCCGGTCGGTGAAGAACACCCAGTACGGCGTGGTGTCCGCCACAGCGGGAATCGCGGGAAACAGACAGGAGAGGAAAAGCAGCAGGGTCGATGCGGTACGGGTCATCTCGTTTCTTTCCGCTCTGTGGTGCAGCACCGGTTAATCCGCACGAAATTCACACATATCCTCAGTGGAGCTTCAACTGTTTTCGGCTCAGGTCGCAAAGGCTGTCTTTCAGTTCGGCATGACGGGGAACGGGAGCTTTCCGGCCGGTCCGGGGATTCAGATTAATATCATACTTTCCCCGTGTCATTTCAGAATGCATCCCGCATCCAAGAGTTCCCGGAATACCCCGATCCCGTTCATGCTCTTCCGGTTTCAGGAGCACGCAATCCCGGGCGAATCCGATCCCCCGCAACGCTCGGCTTACACGGCGAAACCGTCCTCACTCCCGCATGTCCATGACGTTCGCTCCGTCGGGTATTTCAAAGGTGAACACGCCGTCCGGAACTTTCCCGTTTATGACCACGTCGGTCAGGAGCGAGGTGGTGACATCGCCGTTAGCGTTGGTTTCCACCGATTTGACCGGAAAGTTCGACTCGCGGTCCACCCAGACAGTAATCTCGGGCTCTCCGGGCGCCGCCAGAAACCTGACAATGTCGGCCTCTCGTCCATCCACTTTCTCCCGCCCGGCCAGTTCGGCCTTCCGTTCCGAATACCGCCGGAAGATGCTCTGCGGGGTCGGATACTCCACGTCGGACTGCTTGAATGGAGTGATGGTCACCTGCTTGTTCCGGGGAGACCAGGACCAGACCGACTTCCCGTCAACCACGATGGTCTGGGCCGGGTATTCCACCCGCATTTTGTTCGGCTTCTTCAAACGGATCGTCCCGGCGATGTTCTGGGTGCGGTCCACCGCTTTCCAGACATGCTCCCGCTCGAAGGAGCAGGACAGTGTCTGTATCTTGTCCAGCCGCGTCTTCACGCGGGCGATGATTTCACCCGTGTCCTGGGCGCCGGCCGACGGCTGTAATCCCATAAAAACACCGGTGGACACCGCTAAAAAAAGCAGAGTACGCACCATCCCCGAAATCGCCGGTATTTTCCTTTTCTCCCGGCTACTGAATTCTGACTTCCGACTCCCACTTTGTATTTTCACAATCCTTCCGCCTCCATGTCATCCAGGTATCTGTCGTCCACCATGACCTCGCGGGCCTTGGAACCGTCGTAGGGCGAAACGATGCCCGCTTGTTCCAGTTGGTCTATGAGACGGGCCGCGCGGGCGTACCCGACCTTCAGCCGACGCTGGAGCAGGCTCACCGAGCCCTGGTTGTGGCGAACCACCAGCCGCGCCGCCTCCCAGAAGAGGCTGTCGCGGGAATTGGGGTCGCGCATGCCGGGCAGGTTTTCCTCCTCCTCGGACTCGGGACGGAACATCTGCTCGGTGATCTCCTCACGGTGCTCGGTGCCCTGTTTCGCCACGAAATCCACCAGCCGCTGGCTTTCCTCGTTGGAGATGTAGGCCCCGTGCATACGGGCCGCCTCGGCCTTCCCGGCCTGGAGGAAGAGCATGTCCCCCATGCCAAGCAGTTTATCGGCGCCGTTCTGGTCCAGGATAATCCGGGAATTCGCCGCCTGCATCACCTTGAAGGCGATCCGCGAGGGGAAATTTGCCTTGATCAGTCCGGTAATCACATCCGCGGAAGGCCGCTGGGTGGCCAGTACCAGGTGCATGCCCACCGCCCGGGCCATCTGGGCCAGACGGGCGATGGACTCCTCGATTTCATTCGAAGCCACGACCATGAGGTCCGCGAACTCATCTATTATGATGACGATGAAGGGTAAAAGTTTCGGTGTTTCTCCTTTTTTCTCAGCCTCGGGAGCTTCCAGCAGGGCTTTGACCTTGCGGTTGTACTGGTTGATGTCCCGTACGCCGAGGGTGGCCAGCAGCCGATACCGGCTTTCCATCTCGCGAACCGCCCATTTCAGGGCGTCCGACGCCCGGCCCGGATCGGTGATCACGGGGGTGAGCAGGTGGGGAATGGAATTGTAGATGCTCAATTCCACCACCTTGGGATCCACCATGATAACCTTGACCTTGTCCGGGGGGGCTTTCATCAGGATGCTCCCGATGAGTGCGTTGATGCAGACACTCTTACCCGAGCCGGTCGTGCCCGCGATAAGAAGATGCGGCATCTTCGTAAGGTCTGAAACCAGGGCATCGCCGCTGCTGTCTTTACCAAGATAAAGAGGTATCTCCATCTTGTTCACCCGGCCGGCGGCAAGCTGCATCAGGTCCTTGATCCGGACCTTCTCCTTCTGGCTGTT
>JAWLHT010000169.1:0-11393 GCA_041690195.1 Candidatus Latescibacterota bacterium | reverse complement strand
ATCGATTTCTGCGGGCGTGCAGATCCGAACCTCCTCGATTTCATCCTGCTGAAACCGGACGGGGAGGTCCCATGTGCACCGGAAGGTGGTGACCAACTCCCGTTCGATGTCGCTGGTCATGATGTAGGCATACAGCCGTTCGAACTCGACTCCCCGGATTCCCAGTTCTTCTTCGGCTTCGCGGCTTACGGCGTGTTCAAGGGATTCGCCGCTCGAGACATGCCCTCCCACCGATGTATCCCATTTCCCGGGCTGAATATCCTTGCTCCGCGAACGTTTTTGCAGATAGAGCCGTCCTTCCGGATCGAACGCCAGCACATGCACCACCGGGTGGAGAAGAAACGTGCCGTTGTGGCATTCCGAGCGGCTCGCCCGGCCGACGACGCTCCCCGCATCATCGAGAATGTCGAAGCATTCCTCCCGTTCCATGGGATCGTCCTGTAGGTTGCTTGGGGACATACCGTTTCCATTTCATCAAAAGGTGAATTCCGACCGGAGCTTGCCCGGTCCCGCAAACATGCCAGATTCCGGCGGGAACCCTGCATCGCCCAATATAATCCAATTCCGGACGCCGTGCACGGCTTTCCAACCGTCAATCCGCTTCCGGGGGGCGAGTTCGCAACTCCGAATTGCTTCTCCCGGAAAAAGCGATTGATTTGACCTAATGTGTTGTACATATTACAATAAATTTTATTGCTCATTGAACAGGATCGGAAGTGCAGTACAAGTCATAGCGGTTATCGGACCGCCCCGCGCTCCGGTTGCCTTGCAATACTCGATGCTCCCCTGCGAGTCATCCCTCCCGTCTCCCTAACCCTGCCATACGGGACTGGGGTCGCCGTTTCCCGCGCGGGAGGGAAAATCGGGGTGTACACCGGGTTTTTTTCCGGAAGACAAGCCTGCTGACTCCGCCCGATAACCCAATGAGTTGGATGGGATGTTCATTTCATGCCCGTTGCGAGGTGCGCGGGGCGGCCCGGTGAAACGGTCCGTCGGACGCGTAGCCGCGTGACCGGGGAATTTCAGGGGTGTCACCGTGCGGGAAGTTCATGGTCTGTTGTTTGGAACCGGAGGGGTCCCCGAGTCGGCGCCGGAACGGGATACCGTGTCGGCGTTACGCTTTCTGAAGGACTACGGGCTTGACTGCATGGAGCTCGAATTCGTCCGAGGAACTTTTCCGGGAGAGGCCAAGTCGCTCCAGATTGCTGAGGCGGCAAGGGAAAACGGTATCCGGCTCACCGCGCACGCCCCCTATTTCATCAATCTGAACAGCGCCGAACCGGAGAAGGTTGCGGCGTCCCGGGAACGCATCATCCGTACCGCCCACATTGGGAGTCTCTGTGGAGCGGAAAGCATTACATTTCATCCTGCGTTCATGCACTCTGATGCGCCGGATATCGTGTATCAGCGGGTGCGGGATGAACTCGGCCGCACCGTGAATGAAATCCGCGCCCGGGGATACGAGGTGGATGTTCGCCCGGAAACCACCGGGAAACCCTCCCAGTTCGGCTCGGTGGAAGAAATTGTCGGGCTCGCACGCGATATCAGGGGAGTGCACCCCTGTATCGACTGGTCCCACCTGCATGCCCGGACCGGAGCGTTCAACAGCGCCGCTGAATTTCAGTCTGTGATCGATACGGTTCGCGAGGGGCTGGGGCGGGATGAACTGGGCCGGTTTCACATGCACGTTTCCGGAATTCAGTTCGGCGCGTCGGGAGAGAAGAAGCACCTGGACCTGGAGGATTCCGATTTCAATTACCGCGACCTCCTTCGCGTACTCAAGGATAACGGCGTGTCCGGTTTTCTCGTTTGCGAGAGTCCGCACCGGGAAGATGACGCCCGTCTTATGAAGGACTGGTACGGGAAACTTTAGGGCGCTGCGTGGGTGCGCCGAAGAAATGGCGCGATGGACGATACAGTCCGGTATCCTTTCCGGCGGGCTCATTATGACGCAATGCTGCTTTGGTGAATTCCTCTGGGTTATTCCAGGCGCGTTTCGGGGAACTGTGCGGACGCAACCTCCTTTCCCGGAAACCCGGCTTTATCCATTACAAGGAAAGACATGGCCTTTTATCCCCATATCGTTTCACACTGGGAACGTATTCGCCAGCTTATGGACTCCTCCGGACGGGTGTATCTTTCCACCCATGTCAATCCGGACGGTGATGCAATCGGGAGCGTGATGGCGCTGGCCGGGTATCTGTCCGGGAGAGGGAAGCCATACCGGGTCGTCCTCCAGTCTCTCGTGCCGGAATCCTACCGCTTTCTTGATCCGGAATGCATAATCGAGTCCTATCCCGATTTCCCGCCGTCCGGAGAAGGTCCCGGGGCGGGGGACCTGGTCATTTTTCTGGATGTCGGGCGGTTTGACCGGGTGGGGCTGGTCGAGCCCTTCCTTGTCCGGAATACGGCGAAAAAGGTGATTATCGACCACCATCGGCCTGAGACGGTAACGGCCGATTATGTTGTGATCAATCCCGAGTCGGAGTCAACCGGGACGCTCGTTTATGACCTTATTACCTATCTAGACCCAGGAGCGATAGACCAGCGCATCGCGGTAGCCGTACTCACCGCCCTGGTTACAGACACCGGGTATTTCCGGTACAGCAACACCACCTCGCTTACCCATCGGATCGCCGCGTCGCTTTACGATCACGGCGCCCGTGTCGGCGCAATCCGCCGTGAGTTGGAAACCGGCCAGCCGTTCTGCCGTCAGAAACTGCTCGGAATGGCTCTTTCCAATATCCGCCGTGGCGCCGGAGGAAGAATTACCTTCGCGCATATCACCACCCGGATGTTCGAACGGACCGGAGCTCGCCGGGAACATACCGATGGCATTATCGACCATGTACGGATTGTCCAGGGTTCTCTGGTGGCGGCGCTGATTATCCAGGAAGGACCGGAACTGTTCAAGGTGAGTTTCAGAACCGGGGAAAATGTACCGGCCAACGAGATCGCCGGCATTCTCGGCGGCGGTGGACATCCCCGGGCGGCGGGCGCAACGCTCTCGGGTTCTCTCGAAACAGTCACATCGCTCATGATTCAGGCGGCGGAAACCGTTCTCAAAACAGGAAAGGAATAAATGGTACAACCAGATTCATGGATCAGACGGATGGCCCTCGAACACGGAATGCTCGACCCCTTTGCGGAAGGAATATCGCGCCCGGGCGTTATCTCGTACGGTCTTTCCTCGTACGGATACGATATGCGGGTCTCCTCCGAGTTCAAGATCTTCAGCGGTACGGGACCCATAGATCCCAAAGCCCTCCCCCCCGAAAGTTTCACGGATATCAGGACGGATGTCCTCGTGCTCGACCCACATGCCTCGGCGCTCGGTCGTTCGGTAGAGTATTTCCGGATTCCGCGAAACATCATCACTGTTACCTTTGGCAAATCAACCTACGCCCGCTGCGGCATCGTGGTGAATGTCACCCCTTTTGAGCCGGAGTGGGAAGGCTTCGTCACCATTTCCATTACCAACACCAACCCGTTTCCGGCAAAAATCTATGCCGGCGAGGGGATTGCCCAAGTGCTCTTTCTCTGTTCCGACACCGAATGCGAGGTGTCCTATGCCGATAAGAAAGGCAAGTATCAGGCGCAGAAAACGATCACAGTGGCAAAAGTTGACGGAAAATAAGCGTGCTTTTTTTGTCAATAGTGTTA
This sequence comes from Candidatus Latescibacterota bacterium, assembly GCA_041690195.1. Classification (GTDB taxonomy): domain Bacteria; phylum Latescibacterota; class Latescibacteria; order Latescibacterales; family Latescibacteraceae; genus JAWLHT01. The sequence goes on along the minus strand of JAWLHT010000169.1, from coordinate 7,730 downwards.
TATTGATATCTGCTTTGATGATTGTGGAGGTATGTCCGGCTGGCCACTGCCAGTATCTATCACCTTAATCTGCAAGGAATGCCATGTCGGTTGGAATAGGAATCGATATTGGTTCGATCAGCATCAAAACCGCTCTGGTCGGCGGCCCTGAAGACAAAGACGCGCTGCTTGCTCTTTCCCGGGAACCCGGATATTTTCTTCCCGATTTTCCCGCCTCATCCCAAACCGTTGTTGTCCTTTCCGAGTATCGCCGCATCAAGGGCCAGCCGCTTGAAGCGCTGGAAGATCTGCTCGCCCCGGTGCGGAAAATTCTCGGCGAAGGGCCGTTCCATGTTGCGGTTACGGGGTCCGGCGGCAAACTCGCGGGAAACCGCTACGGATTCCCGGTGATGAATGAGTTCGCCGCCATCACGGAGGCGGTCAACCTGCTCCATCCGGAAGCGCGGACCGTTTTCGAAATGGGCGGGGAAACCTCCAAGTTCATTCTTTTTGATCACAACGAACAACTGGGACGGCTCGGGATCGCCGATTACGGTACCAACGGTGACTGCGCCGCCGGGACCGGGGCGTTCATGGACCAGCAGGCATCCCGGCTCAAGTTCTGTATCGAGGATGTGGGAGGGATTGTCGCGGGTGCGGCCAAAGCCGCCCAGATCGCCGGTCGCTGTTCGGTATTCGCCAAATCGGACATGATCCACGCCCAGCAGCGGGGATACCGTCCGGACGAGGTGCTCAAAGGGCTGTGCAACGCCGTGGCGCGGAATTTCAAGAGCGCGGTCACCCGCAGCCGTAAGGTTGTGCCGCCGGTTCTGTTCATCGGCGGGGTTTCCATGAACGAGGGAATGATCCGTTCAATCCGGGAAGTGTTCGACCTGGATGACACCCAGATCCGGGTTCCGGAAACCGCTTGCTGGTTCGGAGCTCTTGGCGCGGCCGTTCAGCCCACGAACGGTGAGCCGTCGCGAATTGCCTCCGCCGCCCGGAAGCCGGTTTTCGAGTTTCCCTCGGTGGAGCCTCTTTCCATGGAACGCGTTCGGCTGCTTCGGGAAAAGGTGGAGCCGTTCTCCTTCCCCGAAGGTGGGGAAAAAGTTCCCGTGTATCTCGGTATCGATATCGGCTCGGTGAGTACAAATCTGGCCGTGATTGACGAGCGCGGGCGGGTGATCAAGGATATCTACGTACGCACCCAGGCTCGTCCCATCGAGGTGGTTACGGAAGGTCTCCGCGAGATTGAACGGGAGATCGGAGACCGCATCGAGGTCAAGGGGGTCGGTACGACCGGTTCCGGCCGGGAACTCATCGGCATTCTGGTGGGAGCCGATGCCATCAACGATGAAATCACCGCCCACAAGGCCGGGGCGCTCCACATCAGCCGCTCCATGCTCGGTCGCGAGGTGGATACCATCTTCGAGATCGGCGGACAGGACTCGAAGTACATCTCCATCGAGGACGGCATCGTGGTAGACTTTACCATGAACGATGCCTGTGCCGCGGGTACCGGCTCTTTTCTGGAAGAGCAGGCGGAAGATTTGGGGGTGAACATCAAGGGGGAGTTCTCGGATCTGGCGCTTTCTTCGGATCATCCGCTCCGGCTTGGTGAACGGTGTACCGTGTTCATGGGCCGGGATGTGAATTCATCCATGCAACGGGGAGCTCCCAAGCCGGACATCATCGCCGGTCTGGCCTATTCGGTGGTTCTGAACTATCTCAACCGGGTGGTGCGCGGCCGCAAGGTGGGCGATACCATCTTCTTCCAGGGGGGAACCGCCTATAACGACTCGGTGGCGGCGGCATTTTCACGGGTCACCGGCAAGGAGATCATCGTTCCGCCCTTTAACGGGGTCATGGGAGCCATCGGCGAAGCCCTGCTCGCCAAACGCGCCATGCAGGCCGCGGGTCGTCCCTCTACCTTCAAGGGGTTTGATCTCTCCAAAGTCCAGTACGACCTTACGGAGTTCACCTGCAAGGGATGCTCCAACTACTGTACCATCCAGGAATTCACCGTGGACGGTGAGAAAACCTACTGGGGCGACAAATGCTCCGAACGCTACCGGAAACGGCAGAAGATCGCCCGGACTCCGGTGGTTGAGGACCTCACCCGGACTCGCGATACCCTCCTCAGGAAAACCTTCGAGGAGAACGGCCGGCCCGGGCCGGTGGTGGGTATTCCCCTGACCATGTACACCTACGACCGGCTGCCCTTTTACAGCGTATACCTGTCGGAGTGCGGTTTCTGCACCGTGCTTTCCGATCCCACCAATACGAAAATCTCCAACTGGGGAATCGAAAGCGCCGTGGCCGAACCCTGCTATCCCATCATCGTGGCGCATGGCCATATCCAATCGCTTTTCGAGCGCGGGGTCGACTATGTTTGGCTTCCGAATATCATCAATGCCGAAACGGAAATGACCGAACGCGAATCGTTCGTCTGCGTGTGGGGGTCAACACTTCCCTTTGTCGCCGAGCATACCCCACGGTTTCACCCGAAACGGGATAGTATTCTCAAGCCCACGCTCCATTTCCGGGAGGGGACGGCCCAGGTGAAGCGCGAACTGTTCGACGCGGTGCGCGGTTTGGGGGTTTCGCGCAGTACGTCTGACCGTGCCGTGGATGCCGCCTTTCGGGCTCAGGAGGAGTTCCGTCGGGAGTTCCTCGCCGAGGGGCGCCGTGCGCTGTCACGTGTGGAGGAATCTGGAGAAAAGGCCATCGTGCTCGTGGGGCGCGCCTACAACGTGTTCGATCGGGCGGTGAATCTTTCTGTCGCCGCCAAGCTTGCTTCGATTTACGGCATCAATGTCATCCCCATGGACTGCATCGACGTGAGCGGCGTCCGGATCGATCATGTGCATCCCAACATGTTCTGGAGCTACGGCAAGCGGATTCTCCAGACTGCGGTGTGGGTGCGGGAAAAGCCGAATCTGGATATAATCTATATCACCAATTTCAAGTGCGGGCCCGATTCCTTTGTAAAACAATTCATCCGGGACGCGCTGGGGAGGCCTTACCTGGTACTCCAGTTCGACGGTCATTCCAACGATGCCGGCATGATGACCCGGTGCGAGGCATATCTGGATTCGAAGGGCTTTCTGAGCGCCCGGGAGGTGGAACGTGCGGAATAACGGTCACAAGACCCTGGCGGGAAGAACCCTGTACATTCATCCCATGACCCGGGGCGGGGCTCGCTTGCTCGCGGCGGTGTTCCGCTCGGCCGGGGTTGACGCCCGGGTGTTGCCGCCCTCGAATGACGAAACTCTCGAACTCGGCGCCATGTATTCCTCGGGAGAGGAATGTTATCCGGAGAAAATCACCGTTGGGGATTATCTCCGGATCACCCGGACTCCGGGTTTCGATCCCGCCAAAACGGCCTTTCTCATGCCCGCCTCGAACGGACCCTGCCGGTTCGGACAGTACTGGCCTTTTCTCCAGATGGTGCTGAACCGGGCCGGACTGGAAGAAGTGATGATTCTTTCGCCTTCATCCTCCACCGGCTACGGGGATGTGGTACAGGACAGCAACGCTTTTTTCCGTTTGGGGTGGAATGCGCTTCTCTCCGCCGATATTCTCCGCAAAATGCTGCTCAAGACCCGACCCTACGAACGGGTGAAGGGATCCGCCGACGCCGTTTATGAGCGGTCGCTCGAGCGGCTGGAGCGAGCGCTGGAAACCCCGGGCCTGGGATTCGGAGCTCGTCGTAAGCGAATGGTCGAGGCGCTTACGCAGTCCCGTGACGATTTTCGCGGAGTTGATGCCGACTATGCGCCCGGCAAACCGCTCATTGCGGTGCTCGGGGAAATCTTCTGCCGGCTGAACCGCTTCGCCAACGATGACATGCTCCGCACATTGGAAGAGTATGGTGCGGAAACCTGGATATCCGATGTGGGAGAATGGGTTTTCTACACCGACTGGAGCCGTATGGATAACATGCGGCGTCAGGGGCGCGGTTTTTCGAAAGACATGGCGGTCGCTCATATCAAACGGTATATTATGAAGCGGGACGAGCATGCGCTCATGGCTCCGTTCCACGATGATTTCACGGGATACGAAGAGCCGGAGGATACCGATGTGGTGGTCCGGCTCGGACAGGACTACCTCCCGGCTCGCGGTGCGCTGGGAGAGATGGCGCTCAGTCTGGGCCGCGCGGGATACTGTCACGGGAAGGGAGTGGACGGCATCGTGGATATCAGTCCGTTCTCCTGCATGAACGGCATCGTCTCCGAGGCGGTCTATCCTTCGTTCTCACGGGACCACGACAATATTCCCTGCCGGGTGTTTTACTACGATGGCGTGATCCGGGACATGGACCGGGATATCGGTATTTTCATGGAGCTGGTGAAGGGATATATGGCCCGGAAAAAGATACGGCGGGTTTACCCCGCCGTGTACCGCTGATTCGGGCGGGAAATGTCGCCGGTGTTGTTCTTTCGTATGCATGGGGTGTGGGTTGGACAACCCGGTTGGGGGGCGCAACTTTTTCCAGGTTAACGGGTTGGGTCGGCAGAGTTCGCGCACAAGCCCCGGGTCGCTGGGGGGGGGTAGTATCTACATAATCGACGTTTCCGGTGTGTCTTATACGAAGTTTGCGTCAAGTGAGTATGAAACGATTCCCCGACGACTCACGCAATCGTGCCTCGTAGGACCATTCTTACTCACATGATCGGAAATTCGTATGAAGCCTCTGCCGCCAAGGGAGACAACAGAGAAAACAGCCGCAGCACAAGCCCAGTGGCTGACCAACCTGACACCCGGTTGAGCGTTTTTCAACTTTTCGATGTCCCGGGTGTCTTCAGTGTTGGGCTCGTAACCCGATCGGGCAGTGTTTCTTGTGTGGAATGTCATCCCATGACCCGTCCCCATTTTTTTTCTGAAGAGGTGCTGAGTTATGGCGCAAAAGAATATCGAGCCGGGGACCGAGTGGATTTTCTGCCGTGAGGTTGATGGACAGTGTCCCGGGCTCAATCCCAACTCCCAGGTCCTGGAACGGATTCCCAAGATCATCAAGGTCAACGGGAAGGATGTAAAGGGCTGGATGGTAAAGATTGTGCAGGAAAAGAGTGAAGGACATGTAAACCTGAACCTGAGCAATCTGTCTAACGAATAAACCGGCGGAAAAGCAAAGAAAGCTCTGCGGATCATGCAACCCGTAGGCTTTTTTTGTGTCTAAAATTAAGAGGAACTTACCTGGGTTGGCACGGAGATGGGTATGGACGGAATGGACCGGCAGATTCTGCGCTTGCTCGATGCCAACCTGAATCGGGCGGTGGAGGGGATTCGGGTGCTGGAGGAGGCCGCCCGCATGCTTGGAAACGACAGCGGACTGACCCGGGATCTGAAGGGACTTCGTCACGCCCTGGTCGGCATTGTCCGGGATGGGGGCGACCTGGATGCACAGTTGCTCCTTTCCCGTAATTCTGAAGGGGATGTCCTCCGGGATGGGGAAATCCCCTCGGAGAGAGCGCGCGCGGGACTCGACGCGGTTATCCGGGCGAATGCCGGACGAGCCCAGGAGGCGGTCCGCTCACTGGAGGAGTATGTCAAGCTGGTCCGTCCGGAATTGTCAGTACGATTCAAGGGCATCCGGTTCGGCTTGTACGACCTGGAAAAGCGGTTGGCGCTGCTTTCCCGGATTCGCATTCTGGTGAACGAATTCCGTCTGGGCGTGTATGTAATCATTGACCGGGCGGAAACGGAAGCACTGGATATCGGAGACTTGGCTCATGCCGCGGCCGACGCGGGGGCGGGAACTGTCGTGTACCGGGACAAGCACGGTAATGATCGCGAACTGTTTCGGAACGCGGAGCGTATGGTTTCCCGCTGCCGGGGACAGGATGTCACCTGTCTGGTCAACGACCGGCTGGATGTCGCGCTTGCCTCCGGCGCAGACGGAGTCCAGGTGGGGGAGTACGATCTTCCATCGTGCCGGTGCCGTGAAATTGCCGGACGGGATTTTGCGGTCGGGGTGTCCCGGTACCATTCTCCGATTGGTGCGTACGGTTCCCCGGATGGGGCGGATTTCGTTATCTCGTGGCCGGTTATGACCAGCCGGGAAGGTTTGGACCGGTTCGGGGATCTGGCCGCCCGCGCCGGGGTGCCGGTAGTGGCCGCGGGATGGTTCGACGAGAAGGATGTTGGCCCGATTCTTGCGAAAGGTGCTGTCGGAGTGGCGATGCAGCCGGGACGGTTTGAAGTTCCGGGGTTGACCGCCGGGGTGTCCGCCCTCCGTGCGCAGGTAGAGTCGCACCGGGAAAGGAGCAGCGGGTAATGCGGTTTGTTTCCTGAGGTTCCGCCCGGACGCGACGGTAAAAAACGGTTGATTGGCGACGGTGGTTTTCATATCTTTTTACTGGGTGTATATGCGGGATTCAACAATACTCCGGGTTGCTCTCGGGGGTTCGCTACACCCCGGGAACTGTTCCGGAGTCAGGGGTGTTGCCGCATGCGTCCACCGTGCCAGCAAAAATTGATGACGGAACGAGGAGGGAGAAGAGGAACGATGTCGGATCGGGAGCGTCACGCTCCCGGGCGCGAAAGTCGCGGAATCCTGTCGGGTTGAAGAGATGGAACCGTCCGGACGGGCTTTCCCGGTTGCCACCGGAAATGCCCGCGTGTTTGGTACGGATTGTATGGATTGACCCCCGGAGAAAGGAACAGCGATGGCGAAAGCATATGACTTTCCGGTCACGTTCACCTGCAGGCACGAAAGCTGTGATGAATCCTTTAAGCAAGAAGCGGTAGAACAGGTCCTGAAGCTGTCGCGGTATCACGGGCATATTATCGACGCGGATGTGAAGGTAAACGGGAAACAGCCCTCCACCAGGGTGGAAGTGACGGTCCGGATACCCGGCGTGGTTGTCACTGCGTCCTACGAAGATTACAGCCGGACAGTCGCGCTGGACACGGCGGTGGAAAAAGCCAGAATTCAAATAAAACGGTACAAGGACAAGACAAAAGATCACCGAGTCCCGGTTTCTCCGGAACCATCCGGGGAAACGGCCGAACCAAGCGAATAGCGGATTTGGTATTTGCCCGAGGAAAGGGCCCGGTAACGGGAGACAGGGTTACGGGCCCTTTCGTTTTAAGGGCTTGCTTCGCCCGTAAACCGCAGGAAAGTAGCGAGGGTATCCTCATGAGGGTTGCAGGGTGAAAACCATAACTATAGGTACATTTCTTGATGAGAACCGGGAGCGGCTCGGCTTGGATCTCATCGCGGGCGGCGGCGGACTGGAAAATGTCGTCGTCACCCCCGAACTCAACCGTCCCGGTCTCGCGCTGGCCGGATTCATTGATATTTTCAATTACAATCGGGTGCAGTTGCTCGGAAACACCGAGATGCTCTATCTCGCCACCCTGTCCCGCAAACGGCGGATTGAATCTCTGGAAATAATCTGCCAGTTCGATCTGCCCTGTATCATGCTTACCAACGGGGTTGTTCCGCCCCCGGAAATGGTGACCGTATGCAATCAGCGGGATATTCCCCTTGTAGTGTCCTCAATCAACACCACTCAGTTCATACACCTCTTCAGCTACTACCTCGAGGATATCTTCGCCCCGTCAACCATCATGCACGGAACCCTCATGGATGTATACGGCATGGGGCTGCTTTTCGTGGGCAGGCCGGGAATAGGTAAAAGCGAGGTTGCCCTCGACCTCGTCGAGCGGGGCCATCGCCTGGTCGCCGATGACATCATTCACATCGTTCGAACGTCCCGCGGACGTATTGTCGGACCCGGAAA
>JAWLHT010000168.1:0-11412 GCA_041690195.1 Candidatus Latescibacterota bacterium | reverse complement strand
TGCCCGGTCAAGGCCATCCGGGTGACCGGCGGCCAGGCTTCGGTGGATGACGCCCGCTGCATCGCCTGCGGCACCTGCGTCCGCGAATGCCCGCAGGGAGCCAAGCAGTTCCGCAACGACGTGGACCGCGCCGCCCGCATCCTGACCTCGGGAAGCCCGGTGGCCGCGAGCGTGGCGCCCTCCTTCGCTTCGGTCTTCACGCCCTGGGAGCGGAAACGGCTGCCTTCGGCGCTGCGGAAGCTGGGGTTCGCCTTTGTGGGCGAAACCGCGGTCGGGGCCTACCCGGTGGCGCTCCGGACCGCCGAGCTCATCGCCCAGTCCATTTCCGACTCCCACATCTGCACCGCCTGCCCGGCAGTGGTGCGCTATGTCGAACGCTACCGTCCGGAACAGGTCTTCCAGCTCCTGCCGGTGGTGTCGCCCATGGTCGCCCACGCCCGCATGATGCGGGAACGGCTCGGAGAGCGGACCCGGGTGATCTTCATCGGCCCCTGTGTCACCAAAAAAGCCGAGGCGGAACGTCCCGAATACGCCGGTCTCATCGACTGCGCCCTGACCTTCCAGGAGTTGATGGAATGGTTCGACCGTGAGGGTGTGACACTGGCCGAACTGGAGGAAAGCGGTTTCGACGAAGAGCCCCGGGGCGATTCCCGGTACTTCCCCCTGGAAGGCGGCTCCCTGCGCACCGCCGCGCTCTCCACCGACCTGCTCCAGACCGGTGTAGCCTTCGTGAGCGGCTTCGAGGGGGTGAGCGAGGCGCTGGAATGCGCCGGGAAGAACGAGCAGTCCCTGGTGGTCGAGCCCCTCTTCTGCCCCCACGGGTGCATCAACGGTCCGGGCATCCCCCGACGCCGCAACGTCTACGACCGCCGTCAGGACCTGGTGGGTTATGCCTCCCGGGAACACGGGCGTCCCGACGAGATGAGCCCGGAAGAATACCCGCCCCTCCTTGCGACTTTCACGCCCGACCCGGTGGAGGCCGACGTCCCGGTCACCGAGCAGCAGATCCGCGCCGTGCTGGAGCAGACCGGTAAACTCCGTCCCGAGGACATGCTCAACTGCGGCTCCTGCGGCTATCCCACCTGCCGGGAAAAGGCCATCGCGGTGATCCGGGGCATGGCCGAGATGGAGATGTGCGTGCCCTACATGCGGCGGCTGGCCGAACAGCGTTCCGACCGCATCATCGAGACCAGCCCCAACGGCATCCTCATCCTCGACGAACGGCTGAACATCCTTTCCATGAATCCGGCCTTCCGGAAGTTCTTCGTGTGCTCGGAGGCGGTCTGCGGGCGCCATGTCTCCTACCTCATGGACCCAGACCCCTTCGAACGGCTGGCCTCCGGGGAGAAGGACATCCTCGAACTGGCCATGGTCAAGCACGACCGGTACAACATCGTCTGCCACGAAATCCTCTATTCCCTCGCCGAAGAACGGCAGTACGTGGGGATTTTCGTGAACATCACCCACACCCGCGAGAGCCAGGAGAAGCTCGACCAGCTCCGCGAACAGACTGTCATGCAGGCCCGGGAACTCCTGGAACACCAGATCTCCATGGCTCAGGAAATCGCCCGTCAGCTCGGCGAAGGCGCCGCCCGCGGAGAATCCCTCGTGGAGAACCTCATGAAGCTGGCCGAGGACAAGCCGGAAAAGGCAGTGAACCGCCGGGACCCGTTCGGGAGATAAAAGGCATTGATAGTCTGAATTGGGATGCGCGGGACCACCCCAATCGAATCGTACCGATTCGGTTGGGGACCATGAAAAAATTGTCTGAATGGGGATGCGCGGGATGTATGGGATAAAAGATGATGAAAGACAGAAAGGTCAGGCATGTCTCTCTTACATCATCTTTTCATCATGCCTTTATCACGCGCATCCCTATTCAGACAGGTACTGCAAGTTGGTTTCTCGTAATCTGATTCGGTTACCTTACACTTCCCACAATGTACGCGCCGTTGCAAACCGGCGTCCTTTCCGCAATCGCGGATGAAGAAGAACCAGCCATGCCAGCCGCCTATAAACATTTCGAGATCGAGACCGCGCAAAGCTCCAAGAACCCGCACGCGCCCTGCGGCGATGTCGTGGGTGTGGAGCGCACCGCCGCCGCCACGGTCATCGTGGTCAGCGACGGCATCGGCAGTGGGGTCAGGGCCAATATCGCCGCCACCATGGCCGTCTCGCGCATCCTGGAGAGCTTCCGTCAGGGATTCTCCCTGCGGCAGGGGTTCACCAGTCTGGTCAACACCATGAACAAGGCCCGGGGCACGGACCAGCCGTACGCCGTCTTCACCGTGGCCCGCATCCTCAACGACGGCTCGGCGACCATCCTATCCTACGAGATGCCCGCGCCCATCCTGGCCGGCCTGCACCACGCCGTCGTGCTCAAGCAGCGGACCTACACCCTCGGGCACGATGTCATCGGCGAAGCCCACTGCCACCTGGAGCCCGGCGAGGGCCTCATCCTAGTCTCCGACGGCATCACCCAGGCGGGCATGGGCCTCGGCCTCACCTGGGGCTGGACCGACGAGGGCGTGGCCCGTTTTGCCAGCGACCGCATGAACCAGGGCCTCCGGCTCCGGGACCTGCCCGCCTCCATCCACGCCCAGGCCCGGGAATACTGGCGCGCCTCCAAAGGCGACGACTGCACCGTGGTCGCCGCGGTCTGCCGTCCAGGCAAAACGGTCACCCTGCTCACCGGCCCGCCGAGCCACAAATCACGGGACTTCGCCACCATCCGGAAGTATCTCCTCACCGACGGCATCAAGGTCGTGTGCGGCGCGACCACCGCAAAACTCGTGGCCACCCATCTCGGCGCGAAACTGGATGTGGAGCAGAATGCCCAGAGCCTCCTCGCGCCCCCGCGCTACGCTATCGAGGGCATCGACCTGGTCACCGAAGGCGCGGTCACCCTCACCCAGGTCTACAACATCCTCGACGAAAACCCCGCCGAGTTCGAGGAGGAAAGCGGCGTCTCCGAACTCTGCGAACTCCTCATGGCCGCCGACCGGGTGAACTTCATCGTCGGCGTCGCCCAGAACCCCGCCAGCGCCGGCATCAGCTTCCGTCAGCGGGGAATTCTGACCAGGGACAAGATCGTGCCGCTCATCGGGGAAAAACTGAAAAAAGCGGGGAAACTCGTGGTAATCGATTACGTGTAGGGGGCGGTCCACCTCTCCTGACTCCCCTCACGAAGCAAAAAAGCCGGTGAAAACCGGCTTTTTTGCTTCGTGCCATCTCATCAATTATACTGAAATCGGAACAAACTGTGCAGCAAGGCAATCACCTGGTAAGAAGCCGTATTGAATGGTAGTGCGTAAAAGCACCTCCCTTCAGACTTTTCCAAGCCTCAGTTTTCCCTTTTTGTTCTGATTTCAGTTAATCAGCTTCCAGAAGTTATGTCACCTTCTTGTATTTGGGATTCACTTTCTGGTTTGGCCAAAAAGGGCGGTACTAAGCGAAAAGGCACGTGACGATCTCCCTTCAATATTTCGATTATTCCTCTTCTTATTAACGCATGTTCAGCATCCATTTCGCTGTATCCACCCGGGTTATAAGCAGAGTTCTTTATCGTTGTCTTATCAAAATACTTATAGTCTATGGCCTTCGACATTTGCTGTAACAGTACTGCAAGTAACTCAACTCTCCTATCATCCCAAATTTTTTCATCCATACGGGAATTGTGCAAGAGATCGCAATACTCTCTCCAAGCCTCAATAACTCCTCTTTCGCTTGGCTTTCGCTCATCAAATTCCAAATCAATCCTGTTTAACGCCTCAACATGATCCGGTGACAACACTGTAGCACGGGTTGCCATAAGAGTTTTGAATACGCTGAGCTTTCGCTCACGAATTTCCTTTTTTTCATCTAAATGCCTTGTCAGCCTTACGGCAACGACAGGACCAGCAAATACACTAAATATCATTAATAGGTCAGTTATTGTCATTCTATTCTCCAAGGAATCCGCAACAACATAACATATAGAAAAGCAACGATGATGATTGACCTGTTATGTACATAATACACATCATGTTGTTTTGTCAAGAGGCAAATATTCCGTCTTTTCGACCAGATCGATATCCCAGAGAAATCCCAAGTCCCGCAGCAGAATGCGTTCCGATTTCCGGATGTAGGCCCGATCGGTTTCATGTGAAACCACCCCCTTTCCGGAACAGGCAGTCGATATCCCGGCGGGAGTAACCGATGATACCAGGTTTGATTCAAAATGGGAAGAAAGCGATCAGCCCATCTTTCGGGCCATCATACGGCGTTTTCTACCTGATCGACGAGTGACGGTTTGGATAGGGAGTCGCACTTCCCCCCATTCTTCACACTTCGAAACGAGTTTAGTATGATACAGCAACGGCCCCGGAGATCGCGTTTTCTCCGGGGCCGTTCGGGTACGGCGTTGACATGCCGTGAAACAACCTTTTCCTTAACCCGCCGCAAATGGCGCTGTCAGTGCCGTAACATGCCGCCGAAAGCCGCCAGCCCGCCGATGAGTGCGCCCAGCGCGCTTCCGACTCCCGCTCCGGTGAATACGGCGACCGCGGTTCCCGCCGAGGCGAACTGTCCGAGTCCGGCCACCGGGAGCGGCCCGGAGCTGACCGCATAGCCGAGCCATCCAAAGATAACTCCCCCGATTACCGCGCCGAGCAGGGCGCCCCAGAGCAGACGGCGGCTGTAGACGGGGTGATGGTCCGGCTCATTGACCAGCGGAACCGGCAAACCGGGCTTCTCTTCCCGTCCGGGGTGTGTTTGCGGTTCAGGTGCGCGGATTCCGGCCGGCATGTCATGATCTCCCGTTGTTACATGCCCGCAATCCCGGCCGTATTCAGGCCGTTCGGGGTGAGGAGACGGTGAATCGTCTTCTGCGCTTCCCAAGAGATCCGGCTTTCGTCGCCGACGATCCAGGCATGGTTGCGGATGGTGTGTGAGGGACCGGACACGAACGGCCGGACCATTTCGAGATAATCGGAAACCGGCGGGGGGACATCGTCACGGCCGACCAGCAGAATCGGGCCGTGCTTCCCCATGTGGCCGAGCAGGGCGGAGGGAATCGCCCCGAGAAGGTCCTCCGAACTCGCGATGATGAAATTGTGTCCCGCCTGGGACAGGCCCCAGCCGAAGTCGCGGGCCATCCAGCCCCACCACCAGCCGAAGTTGCTGCCGAAGTCCTTGTACCCCGCGTTGACCGCATTCGTGGCGTATACGTCCGGCCCGGCAATCCTGCGGACCAGGCCGTACCGGGACAGTTCCTCCGCGACCGTGTGGGAGATCACCTCCGCGCCACCGGTCAGGTAAATGTATGCGCCATCCCGGCCATACCGCCGGTCGAGTATCTTCCGGGTTTCTTCGGGAATCGAGTTGGTGTAGACCCAGGCAAATCCCTTTCCCATGTGCGCGTTCCAGCCCATGGCGCCCATGCCGTGGGCGATTCCCTCCGGATGATCGAAAGCGGAAACGACCACCTCGTCCGGGTGATCCGCTTTCATTGCTGCGGCCCAGCGGTCGAGCATATCCGACAGCGTGATGGCGTTCACCGTGCCGAAACGCCGCACCGTGTACTTGAGGCGTTCCCTGACCTTGTCCGAGGTTTTCTCTTCCGGGTCGCCGATGACATACACCTGCACCTTGCCATCCTGGGACACCCCCTCGGGCTTCAGCCGCTCCATCTCACGCAGCGTGGCTTCCGAGACATCGCCTTGGGGCGTCATGTAGAGCAGCGGCGCGTTCACCGGCATGTGGGTGATCCGGTTCATCGCCGTAAAGGCGAGCGCCGGGGTTTGGGGGCAGAGGATAATCGCTCCGGGGGAGTTCTCTTCCCGTGTCGCCCCATACACCGTCTGGGCGAGAACGATGGCCTGCGTTTCCGGGTCCGCCGCCGGGAGACGCGTGGTGTATGCGGTGGCGGTCGCCTCCGCGGCGGGCCGCTCCGCCGGGGATTCGGCTTTTTGGGCGGTCCCTCCGCATGCCGGGCCGACAGCGAGGAGGAGAATCATCCAAAGCCGCATCAGACCCCTCCCATCTTCAGGCCGGTCCGGACCAGCGGATAGTTCAGCGGCCAGGCGATCAGAAACCCGATGAACGAGGCCAGCCACATAGCGCCGAAAAAGAGGATTTCATCCTCGCCGGGCATCATCGGAAGTTTGTACATCTGCATCCACCACGCGGTGGTCATCATGCCGAGGCTGACCGCGGTCATGCTGACCGCGGTGATGACAAAGGTCCGTTTCAGCAGCTTCCGGCGTTTCATGCCGGGCATGAGCGCCAGATGCATGGGGAACTGGGCCAGCGGCCACGCCAGCAGAATCGCCCCCGCCCACATGACGAACATCATGATCGGCATACCCGCCCCGAACAGGAACCGCCACCCCTCCGCCCATTCCCCGTAGAACAGGGGAAGCCCGAAGTAGAGAAACAGAAACGCAATCACGATCATGACGGGAGCACCGTACCCGAACCCCATGACAGTCGCCGCGGCGCTCTGGATGGAGGGCGGCCGGATGAATTCCGGATGCGGGGATGATGATGCCGGTTGGGGGCGGCGGTAAGCCGCAAAGTAGAGGAGAATCCCGAGGACCGGGACGAGCGTGGCCGTGGATATCCAGGCAATCCGCATCCCGAGCGGAACATGCGGCAGCGCCCGCGTGCTGTGCACCAGTACGAAAATCCCGGATGCGATCCCCCATGCCATGAAAACGACCAGCAAGCCTTCCATGGGGCCGAAAGCGGTCGTTCCGTAGCTGGGATAGGGTCCCTTTTCCAGCGCGTGATCCATTCGCGCCTGGCTGGCGTAGCTGATCCGGTTTCCCACCACCCACAGATGGCGAAACGGGCCTTCGGCGGGGGTCACATAAAAATCGGCGCGCTGTTTCCAGAGATACCGGTCGGTGACTCCGGGCAGGCTGCCGTCGTCGGAGGCATACAGCAGCGCCGCGGCATTTGACTTCGAGAGCGGAAAGGCCGCCAGTGCATATCCCGACTCCCGGGGCGTGGTGACGACATATTCGAAGTAGCCGTTCCGACTGTCATGCGTCCGGCCCCATCCAAAGCCGCTATCCGGATCGCGAAATTCCGCCAAGTGTACCGCCTGCGCGGCAAGACTGCCCTTCGCCACCCGTCGGGCCTGGACAACCGCCCTGATCTGCCCGAGGGCACGGTCCGAAAGGAGACTTTCCGGCGCCGCGACAAAGGCCGGAGCACCGTACTCCCGGATACGGGCGAGCGCACCGGCATCGAGAGAATCGGTCCCCGCAAATACAACCGGGCTTCCGGAGTATATCGCCCAGTACGCTCCGGGCAGGCTCCATGCCAGGGCGCTGCCGCCTTCGGACGGGAGCACCACCACATGCCGGACCGGTTCGCTAACGGAGATCGCGCCGGTGATGACATCCTGCCAGGGTGTAGTCTCATCCCCCGGTTGGGGGCTGTCCTCAAGCAGAACCGCCCGACGGATATCGCTCCGGACAGTTTCGAGCGTTCCCGAAAAGCGGGTCGTGTTCTTCATGTGCGCGTACAACCGCCCGTTTTCCGCCGTATCCCGCCGTGGCGCCACCCGGAGATTCTCCCGGAGCACCGACGCCAGTCCGAAAGAGATGATCAGGAAGAAAACCACGGCAAGTATCAGCGGGATATGTTTCGCCGCGAACCCGTGTCGCGGTGTTCGCTTGTCATTCATGACCGGATTCCCGACCTTCCTTGTTCTCATGCAGGTAGAGAATGAACGCGATGATGGCATCCAGCTCCGCCTCGCTGATGCGGTCTTTGGAAAAAGCCGGCATCATGCCATGCCCGTTCCGCACCTGCTGCCTGATTTCCTCGGCGGAGTGGGCGTGTCCGATCAGCGACGGCCCGTATCCGACCTCGCCCTGAGGATGGCACCGGTGGCAGTGATACATGAAATGCCGCTGCCCGAGCCGCACCGTTTCAGTCATTGCCGTCTTGCTGTCAGGGTTCTGGCCCTGTGCGGAAATAAGGCCCGCCGCCGCACAGACCGCAGTCAGAAACAACGTGTGTAAAGTTGCCCGAGTAACCATGATGATCTGTCCCTCAATTTGCCTCACGGGTGATTTTCCAGAGGACACCGGTTCCGGGACGAGGGTTCGGCCCCTGTTCCGTCTGGTTCATGATGCCGAAGTCAACCACGTACAACGCCGTGCCGGTGTTGTCGAACCGCAGGGAAACCGGACGCTCCAGCCCGCCGCCTTCGGTTCTCGAAGCGGGGCCCTTTTCTCCTCGGTTCACTGCAAAATCCGTGATTACCCCTGAATCGAGGTTAACCCGCACCACCTTGTAGCCCACCGGCGCGCGCAGTTTTCCTGTATTCGGAGCGTTGTCTCCGAACTGGGCAACAAACGCCTCGCCGGCGAACCCGAACCCCTCGCCGGGAAAGTCGATGCCGTTGCACGAGGAATGCACCCCGAACACCGCGACCGGTCTCGGGGGTATATTCGGATGATTGCGAATGAGCGACTGCGGCCGGGGGTGTCCCGGCTGATCGTAGTAGTCGCTTTCCAGCGGCAGGTCGGCATCGTAATCCGGCCAGCCGTACCATGTTCCTTTCCTGACTTCCCAGAGCGCGTCCCCGGAGGCGAACACCGGACGGCTGCCCCGGTCGTCATAGCTGTTGTTCAGCACGAACAGCCGGTCGCCATAAAACGCCAGTGCATACGGGTTGCGGAATCCCCACGCCACCAACTCCAGACCGCCGCCGTCCGGGCGGATGCGCATGACCGCGCCGTTGCAGGGAAGCCCTCCCCTGATGACCTGCCCTTCTTTCGTAGGCCGGCCGAACGGCACAAACGCTCCGGTGACCGCTTTCTCTCCGGGATTCAGCGGATTATCGGATTCGTAGTTCACGCCGGTCAGAGTGATATCCTGTCCGGGAATGTCATGGAAGTCCGGGTATCGTTTCAGCCATCCGAAGCGGTAGTTGTCCGGGCCGACCACACCAGAGTTGGTAGCGGTCCCCTGGCCGAAGTAGATCCAGCCGTCCGGACCCACTGCCGGACCGTTGGTATGGTGATCGCCCACACTGGGCAAGTCATCGATGAGCGATGAAACATTGCCGTCCGGAGTGATGCGCAGGATTCTCCCCCCTTCCATTTCCCCGCCCTCCGCGACCAGGAACGCCCCGTCCTGCCATTCAACACCGTTCCACGGACCGTTTTTTGTTCCTGTGGCAATGACGGCGATACTCCCGTCCGATTCGATCCGGAGCAGCCGCGGAGTGGTCCACACTTCACCGTACGCGTATCCCGATTCCACCACGTGGGCGACTCCCCGGTCATCAAAAGCGACTCCGGTCGGAAACGTAAGGCCGTCCGCGACCATCTCGATCCGGTAGCCTTCCGGAAGCCTGACATCCGAGGCATCGATGCGCCGCTCCGAGCCATCCTGTCCCTGAAGTGCGGCCTCACCGGATTCCCGGCCGTTCTGACGGCCGCATCCGGCAATCGCCGCGATGAGAACGAGTGCGAAAACCGCACCGTGTCTTTTCCCGTACATACCTGCTCCTCGCGCAATACTGTAATATATTATAATAATCGCATTATTTAAAGTATTATACAGAATAAACCGCATCGCCGCAGTAAATTATTTGCACTCAGCACAGGATCAATCCGGACATGAGCACCGTAAGGAGGATGCGGCTGAACAGGAAAACCGGAAAAACTGATTCAGCGCAAACCATGCACCGATCTCCCCCCGCCGCTTATGAATTGTGCTCCAGTTATTTACGTTCTCACATATCCCACCATCCGGCACATCTCCAGTTCAGGCCATACACTTCACGAGTCCGCACTGCGGCTCCGGACCCTCAGTTATCAAGTCTGAGCATAACCTCACGGTTTGTCCCGTCACACAGCCATAGCTCCATCACACCTTCTGTTTTCGCCCCCATTTCCACCCCCTGTTTCGATCATCCCGGCGGGAGAAGCCGATGATACAGCAACGGCCCCGGAGATCGCGTTTTCTCCGGGGCCGTTTGGGTGCGGAAACATATCCGCACGACCATTTATAACGAATGCGAATGAATGGGCCGCAGGCGGGAACTGGCGTCAACAGATCCTTACCGGACCGAGATGAGCGCGAAAAGCCGCCGCATCTGCTCACGCCGCAGATAACGGACGAACTCACCGGGAAGTGGACGGTCCTTGCCGATGGAACGGAGCGCCCCCCAGGTATAGCCGAGGACCCGGAGCACACTCCCGATAACATACGGCGGCTCGGTGACCCGTCCCAGACTCATGGCCAGAAGGAAGACGGGATGATACCCCAAGAGGTGATCACGGACGCCATTGTTGAAGCGTGCTTTCAGGATACTGCCCTCTCCCGTTCCTTCAGGACGATGGTGATAGATCGGCAGGTCCTTGAAGGCCCGCGTTTTCCAGCCGTGCATCTTGGCGGTGATCACGGCGATGGAATCAATATTCCCCGGAACGCCCCGCTGGTATCCGCCCACATCTTCGAAGCACTTCCGGCGAAACACCTGCATCAGACCGCTGACATGCTCCTCATAATTCCGCAGGCTGACCATGCCATGCCTGCGGAACTCGTATACCAGCCCCCCGGCGATTCCAAGCCGGTCGTCTCCGTCGAACTTGGCAAACACCCGGGCAAAAAAGTCCGGTGCGAAGGAGCAGTCCGCGTCCATCGCCACAATGAATTCCGGAGAAAGGTCGCTCAGTTCTTCCGTCGCCACAGCAAGCGCCTCCGCTTTCGCCCCGAAATTCCTTTTTCCAGTCCGGTTCAGACGAATAAGCCGGATAAACGGAAACCGTTCCGCATATTCTGCCACGATCCTGTCCGTATCGTCCGTGGAAGCATCGCTGACAACCACAAATCGCAAGGGAAGAATGGATTGTGAAACGACCGAATCCAGGCAATACCGGATCTGCTTTGCTTCATTCCGTGCGGCAGCCATGAGAACGTACGAAGGCGTCATATGCATGATCCCTTTCCTTATGCAGCATGCATCACACAAACGGCGAAATAATGGCTTCCCAATTCTGAAAGCGCCGGGAAGCAGGTTTTTTTTCGGGGCAGGTATTTCACCCGGAATCCGGCCCGTGCTTCCCCAATATGAATACAATGTATATTATGTATGGTGGATTGTCAACAGAGAAGTGCACCCGTCTCAAACTGCGTGTATGCGGTTGAGACCGGGGGGATATGGTCGTACACAGAAGCGGTTCGTGGTGAACGGGTGTCTTGAAAATATAACTCACCCCTCGTTCCCCTCTCTCGGGGCTAGAGGGGATGACTCGTTATCGGCTGTCTCGGCTTGTTCTATGGCTCGATTCCCCCTCTCTCTGGAGAGCTTGTCATTACCCAAGTTTATGGGAGTAAAATGCCGAGCAGAGAGAGAATCGTAATGCATTGTGGCACAGAGTGTAGTCGATATCATGGTCTCAC
>JAWLHT010000167.1:0-11447 GCA_041690195.1 Candidatus Latescibacterota bacterium | reverse complement strand
GCGTGTACGCCGATATGTGCTCGTTAGTGACCTTGATTTACCATGAATTTTCCTTAAGTTTACGACAATGGGGCCAGGGGGTGAGTTACCGGCCAGCACCTCCACTGATTATATTTAGTACTCATGCGTACCCGTGATTTTCTCTTATCTTTACGACAATGCCCCTCGTTCCCCTCTCTCGGAAAAGAGAAGATGACTCTATGGGAGACATTGAGTTACACCATAACCCAAAGGTATGGCGCACCCACAGCCATAACCGGTACCCTTTCTCCCATCCTCCAAACCCGGGCAAGGGCAGGAACGACAAGGGTTAGGCATGCCCACGGGAGATGCGGAGCGCCTTTTTTCCGTATAGCCCGTATTCGCCGCGTTCGCATCCGCTCCACTGCTCCGCGCCGCTTTCTTCCCTTGTCATCACTCTTCGCCGTTCGTATATTCACCAGCATACCTCGTTGCGGCTCACCAACAGACGGATACCATACTCCATGCACG
Organism: Candidatus Latescibacterota bacterium; assembly: GCA_041690195.1. Taxonomy (GTDB): domain Bacteria; phylum Latescibacterota; class Latescibacteria; order Latescibacterales; family Latescibacteraceae; genus JAWLHT01. The sequence continues at coordinate 10,955 of JAWLHT010000167.1, read as the reverse complement.
CACATGCCAAGAAGCTCTCCGGGGTGTTCGCCCCGGTGGTCACTCCGTTCCGGGGGGATGATCTCTCGCTGGACGATCTGCGGTTCAACCTCCGCAAACTCGCCGTCACCGATCTGGCCGGGTATTTGGCCCTTGGTTCCAATGGCGAATTCCGCAGCCTTTCCGATGACGAGCAGTTCCGGGTACTCGAAGTGTTCGCCGAAGAGAAGGGCGAAAAGACGGTGATGGTCGGCACAGCCTGCGAATCCACCCGCCAGACCGTGGAAAAGACGAAGCGCGTCGCGGCGATGGGGTTCGAGTATGCCAGCGTGCTCACCCCGAGCTATTTCGCCAAACAGATGACCGACTCCGTGCTCACCGGCTATTTCGAGGCGGTGGCGGATGCTTCGCCCATTCCGGTGCTGCTCTATAACGCGCCCGGATTCGCCGGCGGGGTGCAGCTCTCGCCCAAGGCGGTACGGAAGCTTTCCGGACACCCCAACATCGTTGGCATGAAGGATTCCTCCGCCGCCGGTCCGGACAAATTCCTCACCGCGCTGGGTCGGACGGCGGATCTTTCCGTTTTGGCCGGGTCAGCCAATTTCTTCTATGCTGCACTGCATCTCGGCGCGGTCGGCGGCATCATTTCCTTGGCCAATGCGCTTCCCGGCCCCTGCTGCGAGCTCTACCGGCTTTTCCTGGAGCGGGAATTCGACCGTGCGCTGGACCTGCATTTCCGTCTGGCACGGCTCAATGGCGCGGTGTCCGGGATTTGGGGCGTGGCCGGAGTGAAAGCGGCCATGGACCTGACTGGATTCCGGGGCTGCGAACCGCGGCATCCGCTCGTTTCGGTTCCAGAGGACGGGCGTGATGCCATGCGGCGAACGATTATCGAGGAGGGATTCCCCCTTGACTGAGGCAATGGAACAGGACGGCGGCAGGGTCGCACAGACAACGGGAAACGAAGCATTCGACCGTAAGCCGGTAAGTGTTCTGCCCGGTCCCGCGGTGCTCGAATCGGCGGGCGCGGCGCTCCTGGACGCGGCGGCGGAGGGAGATACATTCCGGGCTCCCCGGGAGCAGAGCGAACCGAAAACCGCCAAACGACAGCGCAGTTCGGTATCCACCATTCTCGGCGTGGACGTGGGAACCACCGGAATGAAGATGGGCGTGTTCCGCGCCGAAGGCGATTCCCTGGCCGCCGTGCGCCAGTTCACCCGCCACTATGCGGTGAACACCTATAACGACGGACTTTTCAGCGATATCGAGCCGGAGAAATGGCAGCAGGCCTTTCTGGAAGGCTGCCGGGAAATGGCCGATCTCATGGGCGATGTGGATGCGGTCGCTCTTTCCGGGACCACGCCGGGGTTCACCGCCATGGACGCAGCGGGCGCTCCGGTCTACCCGGCCATTCTCATGCTCGACCAGCGTTCACGGACGCAGGCGCAAAAGATCATCCAAACCGTGGGGCTCCCCGCGCTCCTGGCCCAAACCGCCAACATGCCGGTGGCGGGCGGCTGCTCCCTGGCCAGTCTGCTCTGGCTCCGGGAAAACGAGCCGGAAGCCTTCCGCCGGGCGCGGCTCTTCGGCCATTCCAACACCTTCATGGCCCGCTGGCTCACCGGCAGGGGTGCTATCGACCCATCCTCGGCATCCCTCTCCGCGCTCTACAATACGGTGGCAAACGACCTGACCTGGAATACGGAGATCGCCGGGGCGTTCGACGTGCCGGTGGATTTCCTTCCGGAACTCATTCCCTCCCACGGTAGCCCGGGACGGGTCACCGCCGAGCTCGCCGCCCTCCTCGGCCTCCGGAAGCGCCCCCCGGTGGTCATCGGCGGGAATGACGCCGTGCTCGCCGCTTATGCCGCCGGCATCCGCGAGCCGGGCGATATCATGAATGTCAACGGTACCTGCGAAATCACCCTCATCTGCCTGCCCCGATGCCTGCCCTCCACCCGGTACAACATCCGCGCCCACGCCATCCCCGGCCTCTGGCTCACCCTCTATGTCATGAATGCCGGGGGAAAAGCTCTGGAGTGGTTTCGGGGTCTCTTCTGCCGGGAACTGGGGCCGGAGCGCTTTTACGGCGATTTTCTGCCCCGGGCCGTTGACGAGTGGCTCCTGCGCGCGAGCGGGGTGACCTATGTCCCGTACCTCATGGGATCGCGCTATTCCCAGCAGCCGCTCCGGGCGGAGTTCCTTGGGCTTACCCACGAAACCACCCGTGAGGAGATGCTCGCCGCCCTGGTACGGGGACTCTGCGAATACCAGCGCGAGCACATCAAGGATATCGGCGTGGATGTCCACCTCAAGAACACTGTCCATGTCACCGGCGGAGCGGCATCCGGCGCGGTGGTACGGGCCAAGCGGAAATGGATGCGCGACTGCGAGTACATCCCGGAGGAGGAGTCCTCCATGCGCGGTGCGGCCCTGCTGGGGAAAAAATTCCTGGAAGGGTGATGTGTAATCCGCCCGAAGACAACCGCTTGTTCGGATGGGGTGAACGGGGGTTCAGAGACTCCGGGTGGAAAGAGCAACTCACCCCTGATCCCATCGCCATAAACAGAAGGAAAAGCAACTGGCACACATGAGTACCGAAAGATAGTCAGGAGAGGTGTTGGCCGGTAACTCACCCCCTTACTCCCCTTCTCTCCAGAGAGGGTGAACCGAGCCACAGGGGGCACCGAGACAGCCGACAACGAGTCATCCCCTTCTTTCACCCATGCAGGATAATCCCGCATGGGGCCCTCTCTCCCTGAGAGATGGGAACGAGGGGTGAGTTACTCTTTTAGCCCGGAGCCGACTCTTCGGCTGTAACCATGTGGTCTTGTTCCATAACTCGCGCGGAGGTCTCCCATGCCCACCCGCTCCCAGTTTCTCCGTACCCTGACGCTCGCCGGAGCCGCTCCGCTCATTACGCGGCGCTCCGATGCGGTGCAAATGCCCGACCGGGCGATCCGGGACATCGGCTCCCGGCTCGAACTTTTCGTGGACCATTATCTCATTGAACGCATGGATGGTCTTTCCCTCCGGATGCACGAGCCGGTGAACGCCGGGACCGTGCTGGCCTTCGACCGTCCCTGGGAAGGCGCGTTCTGCGGCTATATCACCGTGGTGCGGTACGGCGGTCGGTATCGGATGTACTACCGGGGGCTGCCGGTCGCGGGCGCGGATGGTTCGGTGAACGAAACCACCTGCTGCGCGGAGAGCGATGACGGCGTGGACTGGCGCAAACCGGACCTGGGCCTTTTCGAGGTGCACGGGACCCGGAAAAACAATGTCGTGCTGGCGGGCATGGCTCCCTTCTCTCACAACTTTTCTCCTTTTTTCGACGACGGGCCGGGCGTTCCGGAACAGGATCGCTGGAAAGCGGTGGCGGGTACGGTGAAAAGCGGGCTCGTCACCTTCGCCTCGCCCGACGGCCTCCGCTGGCGGAAGCTCCGGGAGGAGCCGGTCCTGCGCGACGGGGCCTTCGATTCCCAGAACGTCGCGTTCCGGTCGGAGCACGAGGGCTGCTATGTGTGCTATTTCCGCACTTGGACGGAGGGTGGATTCAGGGGCTTCCGTACGGTGAGCAGGGCGACTTCGGCGGATTTCATGAACTGGTCCGCGCCGGTGCACATGGATTTCGGCGACGCTCCCCCCGAGCACCTCTACACCAACCAGACTACACCCTATTTCCGCGCGCCGCATCTCTATATCGCCTTCCCCATGCGCTTTTTTCCCGGACGGAAGGTCCTGACCCCCGAACAGGCCCGCACGCTCGGGGTGGACCCCGGGTACGCCGGAGACTGCGCCGACACCGTGCTCATGACCAGCCGGGGCGGCGCGAAATATGACCGCGCGTTTATGGAAGCGTTCATCCGCCCCGGGACCGACCTGGGCAACTGGGCTTCCCGCGCCGGAATGGCCGCCTGCGGTATCGTGCCGACCGGCCCCGCCGAAATATCACTTTTCAAGCAGGCCAACTACGCCCAGCCCACGGCGCATCTTCTCCGCTATACCCTGCGCACCGACGGGTTCGCTTCGGTTCACGCTCCCTATGATGGCGGTGAACTCCTGACCACAATGCTTCGCTTTTCGGGCCGGTCGCTTACGCTCAACTGTTCCACCTCCGCCGCGGGAAGTCTTCGGGTCGAACTGCGGGACGACTCAGGAACACCCCTGCCCGGGTATTCCCTGGCCGACTGCGACGAGATTGCCGGAGATTCGATCGAGCGCACGGTCACCTGGAATGGTTCGCCGGATTTGCGCCGTCAGGCCGGACGTCCCGTCCGGCTGCGTTTCTCGATGCGGGACGCCGACCTCTACTCGCTCCGGTTCGGGAATTGACTCCGAAGCATCAGAAAACAAGCAGTCAATACCACGGTAAGGGACCGGGGACGGTCGGTGGGGGGATGCTGTTTGGCCTGAGTTCAAACCGGTGAGGGGTGGCCTGCTTCCTGCTGCGTTCGTTGTGCCATTCACGTGCCGGGCGCGCGGGGTTCGGCAACGGCCGTGAACCTGCAGGGGCGGTTTGAGGGATACGGGATTTTGTGCGCGAGAAGCGGTCAAAAATTCACCACAATGCCGATATGGGCTGTGGTGCGGTCGGTGCGGGTTTTCAGCGTGGAATAGGAAATGCGGTTGGTTTGAGGATCGACCGTGATCGAGCCGGGCTTCATGTACTCCACCCGGCTTCCCCACCACCAGAGAAACCGGAGGTCGAGGAGCATGAGAAACCGGGTCTCCGGGTCGAATTCACTCGGGCCGCCATAGAATGGGATGAGCAGTCCCCCGCCGACCGCGCTGTATGGGGAGGTGTCGGTCAGATTGCTGATGCCGGTGGTATCCCCGGGATCGGCGAAATCAGGATCGATAACCTTGGTCTCGGTGAAGAACTGGGCGTAACCGGCTTTCACCTGGGCATAGGGCCGGACGATTCCGCGGGAGAGTGATACCTTCCCGGCCAGCCCGAACTCGAGGATGTTGTTGTTGGTCTGGACATCCACGGTGACGCCCGGAAAATCCGGACTGTAGGGGAGGCTCTGAAAATCGCGGCCATACGTGGTGTATCCGGCGTCGAGGCCCAAATGGAGGGTTACCGGAGAGCGGGTGAGAAACGTGCGCGCGTATCCTCCGCTGATTCCGAATACACGGTCCAGTTCATGCCGGAATTCTTTCTGGGGAAATATCCCCTGGATATTCGCCTCAAGCTGGTTGTCCGCGACGGAGTGCATCGGGAGAAGGATGAGCAGGGCGGTAAAGAGAAACGCCGGACGGGTACGGAGCATGTTGACCTCGGGAGTTTCAAGTTCTGATGGCGCGCGGAGATATGAATCCGCGACAGCGTGTATTGTGTATTATATGTAAATATAGTATTATTATCAATCGCATTCTCTCCCGGTTGCAGATGCAGCTTGCCTCACGGGAGAAATGGGTGTATTTTCCGGCAGATCGAAGCATCTCGTTTCGGTGGGCGGAAGTTATTTTTTTTCTGGAGACCGCGATGGGTCTGGTCAATACGGTAAACATGCTCCATCACGCCGAGCAGCACTCCTATGCGGTGGGAGCGTTCAATGTTATCAATCTTGAGTTCCTCAACGGAATTCTGGAAGCGGCGGAAGAATCGCGCTCGCCGGTAATTCTCAATATCGCCGAAGTCCATTTCTCATACATCAACATCGAGCAGATCACCCCGGCCATAAAATACATGGCGGACAATGCCTGTGTTCCGGTGGTGCTGAACCTGGACCACGGTCTTTCCGTGGATACCGTGGTGCGGGCCATCCGGTGCGGATTTTCCTCGGTCATGTTCGATGCCTCGAAAAAGAGCCTGGAGGAGAACATCGCCGAAACCAGGCTCGTGGTGCGCATGGCTCATGCGGTGGGAGTCAGTGTGGAGGCTGAGCTGGGCCGGATCGGCGGTTCGGAAGGTGGTGGAAAGGCCCGGGCGCGGCGGGAGCATTTTACCAATCCGGACGAGGCCGAACGCTTTGTGGTTGAGACCGGCGTGGATACTCTGGCCGTTTCCGTGGGCAATGCTCACGGGTTTTATGACGGTGATCCGGAACTGGATTTCGAACTGATCGACATGCTGCACCGGCGCACCGGAGTACCGCTCGTACTGCACGGCGGTTCGGGTATTCCCGACGATGATTTCCGCCGGGCGATCGGGCTGGGCATCCGGAAGATCAACTTCTTCACCGAGATGAGCAAGGTGGCCTGCGACCGTGTGCGGGAGTTGCTCGGGAGTTCGGAGGACCTTCTTCTGCATGATCTTGTTCTGGAAATCCGGAGCCGTGTCAAGGAAGTGGTGAAAGAGCGCATGCGGGTGTTCGGGAGCTCCGGAGCCTGTACGCTCCCGGGAAATATATGTCCTTCGCACGGGGCATGCGGAGCCTGCCGGGCGGACACGACGAGTGTAAGCACCGGAGTTTCGTCGAAGATACCGGACCAGCGGGATGACCCGGTGACTGCCGCGGTGATAGCCCAGGTAGTGGCACAAGTGCTGCGGGAGATGGAAAACTGACTATCGTAAAACAACAGGGAATCAAAGACCGGAAAGGCTGTTTGCACTGTTTGCTTTGTGAATGGTTTCCCCATCCTGCGTTTTGCGGCGGAGCAACCGCCATCCGGAAGGAATTCAACGCATGAAACGACGCGATATGCTCAAGACCCTGCCCGTCGCCGCACTGGGGCTCGCACTCCCTGAGCGCGGGGGCGCCGAAGAATCGTCCTACAACAAGGGGTTCACCGCTTCCCTGGCCCGCGGGTATATCGAGACGGTCGCCGGGATGCTCCGCCGTATCCGGGAAACCCAGATGGACAGCATGATGGCGGCGGCGTTCACCGCGGCGCGGACGATTTCCCGGGGCGGAACCTGCTGGAGCCAGTGGGATATGGGGCATACTCTGGAAGGCGACCTCTTCGCCGGACGGGACGGGCTCCCCGCCATTTTCACCGTCGGATACGACCCGAAGCGCACAAAAAAGGGCGACCTGCTTCTGAGCAACATCTACGGCGGCGACCGGAAGGATATCGAGGCGAAGGACATCGTGGTGGTCGGAGGACCGGCGCCCTGGGGTCTGGATGTTCCCGGTTCGGAAACCATCGAGATGGAATCGGCCCGACGGAATCGTATCCGTGACTACGCGGATATCTGGATCGATACGGGAATCACCGTGGAAGGGGCGGTGATGAAAATTCCCGGCATGCCGCACAAGGCCGGACCGGTATCGGGAATCTTGGGAGAGGTGACGATTTGGATGCTCATGGCGGAAACCTGCCGTCTTCTCGGCCTTGACGGGAAGAGTGTTCCCGTTTCCGGCGACGAGCCCCCGCTGCAAGGGAAAGACATACCCTGGATCGCTCCGCATGAGCCGGTGATGGACGATTACCTCGACATCATTCTGGAGCAGTTCGAGCTCATCGGCGCCGAGTACGGGAGCGTGCGCGATATCGCCTCCCTGGCGGTGGACGCCATCCTCGCCGGGCGTGACGTCTACACCTACAACCAGCGCACTTATATCGCCGAGGAGGCGAACACCCGCCGCGGCGGACCGGCGCTGGGACGGGGCGTGTACGAGGCTGACGGTCGGCTGGTATTCCGCGGGGGAATCCCCGACCACGAGCAGCGGCTCAACTTCGACGACTATCCCCATGAGGGAGACATGGTCATCATGGCCCACCTGCGGCCCGACGATCCGAAAGACCTGATGTACCTGGACAAGTTCCGCTCGTACGGCATGAAGATCGTCACCATCGGCCCCATGACCCGGAGCATTCCCGCGCTCAAGGGCGGTGAACGCGCTGCCGATCCCTACATCCCCGAGGGACGGATTCTGCCCCGCGAGTCTGACGTGCACCTGGGGCGAATGTGTGACACCTGGGGTCTCTATGCCATTCCCGGGCTCGAACGCCGGGTCTGCCCGACCACCGGGCCGCTCGTACTCCAAATGTACTGGACGGTGGTGATGGAAATTATCGAAGAGGTCATCCGCCGGACCGGGGATATCCCGTACATTTTCCCGAATGTGGCCCAGAAGAACAGGATGGAACGCATGTATCGCTTCCACAAGATGTCCATCGACCGGGGGTATTGAAGCTGTATCGGGCGCGAGGTTATAACCGGGAATGATTCGCTTATCGTAAGGATATCCCCATGAGAATGCGCATACTATTCCTGCTGGCAGCGGTTGTGGTGCTCCTCCCGAATCCGGTTTCGCCGCAAACCGCCGGCGTGAAATGGAAGCGCCTTTCCAGCACAACCGGCGATATCCCGCTCCCCGTGCCGGGAAAACAGCAGACCGCCAGCCTCGTTCTCGATATCGACCGGAACGGGGTAAACGACATCGTCATCACCGAACGCACGGAGGCGCCTTCCGTCGTGTGGCTCCGGCGCACCGCCGAGGGCTGGGAGCGGTATGTGATCGACGGCTCCAAACAGCGGATTGAAGCGGGCGGCGCATACCATGACATCGATGGCGACGGCGATCTCGATATCGTGTTCGGCGGCGATGCGGGCTCGAATAAGGTCTGGTGGTGGGAGAACCCTTGTCCGGATTACGATCCGCAAACTCCGTGGACCCGCCATGAGATCAAGAATTCCGGCAAAAACAAACACCATGACCAGATGTTCGGGGATTTCGACGGCGACGGCAAGACTGAACTGGCATTCTGGAACCAGGGCGACCGGAAGCTCTTTCTGGCGGAAATCCCGGAAAACCCACGGACTGCCTCAACCTGGGAATATACGGCCATATATTCCTGGAGCGGAGAAAGCGAGCCTCCCCAGCGGGGAACCTATCCGCAATGGAAGGGCGTGAACGAGCATGAGGGCCTCGCGCAGGCCGATATCGACGGCGACGGCAAAATCGATATCATCGGTGGGGGACGCTGGTTCCGTCACGAGGATGGGACCCGGTTTTCCGTGGGTGTCATCGATGAATCCTATCCTTTCTCCCGCGCGGCGGCCGGGCAAATCATCCCGGGAGGCCGTCCCGAGGTTATATTCGTGGTCGGCGACGGCATTGCCCCGCTCATGCTCTATGAATGGAAAGGCAATACCTGGCAGGCCCGCGAGCTGGTCCCCGATATCGACAACGGCCACTCCCTTGCGCTTATGGACTTCGACCACGACGGCAATCTTGACATTTTTAGTGCCGAAATGCGTCTCAACGGCGGTAATCCCGACGCAAAGGCCCGGATTCTCTTTGGCGACGGCAGGGGATACTTCCGGGAAACCGTGGCGGTGGAAGGATTCGGCCTGCATGAATCGCGCCTAGCCGACCTTGACGGCGACGGAGATTTCGATATTCTCGGGAAGCCCTACAACTGGGAAGTTCCCCGGATTGATATATGGCTGAACGAATCCTGCTCCTCATCCTCGGGTTCTTCCGGCGGCTGGACTTACATTCAGGTTGACGGAGGCCGCGGGAAGTGGGGCGACTGGAACCAGCCCGAGTGGCTCAAATACTTCGGTCTTGATGCCGCCGATATCACCGGCGACGGCTGTAAGGACATCGTTTCCGGAAGATATTTCTACCGTAACCCGGGCGGAGACATGTCCGGGAACTGGGAGCGGACTGATTTCGGTGCGAATCTGGATGGCATGCTTTTTGTAGACACGGATGGCGACAGGTATGGCGATATCATCGCCGAGGCGCTCCCGGATGTTTACTGGCTCGAAGCGGTCGATACCCGGGGAAGCGCCTGGAAGGTCCGAAAAATCGCCTCCATCCCGAAAACCGCCCATGTCAACGGCCAGGGCTATACCCTCGCCCAGATCGTTCCCGGCGGGAAGCCGGAGATTCTGCTTTCCTCCGGAGAAGGCATCTGGTGTATCGAAATTCCCCCGAAGCCGGAAAGCGACTCCTGGTATTGCACCCGCATCGCCGCGGAAGCCACCGAAGAGGGTATCGGCGTTGGCGATATCGACCGCGACGGCTTTCTCGATATCGCTTCCGGGTTCAAGGAGAAGGACGAGGGCATGTCCGTGGCCTGGTGGCGGAATCCCGGCTCCGGCGGCGGCGACTGGGAATACCGTATTGTCGGAACGACGGTGTATTTCGCCGACCGGGCGGTGATTGCCGATATGAACGGTGACGGACGAGCGGACATTGTCATCACTGAGGAACGCTGGCCGGAACCCGAAGGCGCGAGCGTATTCTGGTTCGAACAGCGCGCGCCGCTTTCCGGCGAATGGAGCCGCCATACAGTGACTACCCGCAACACCAGCAACAGTCTCGATGTGGCGGATATCGACCATGATGGCGACCCGGATATTGTCACCGCCGAGCACCGTGGCGCGAAGCGGGTGGCTCTGTTCGAGAACGACGGCACAGGCCTATTCCGGGAGCATACCGTTTCCGCCGGGAAGGAAAACCATCTCGGTGCGCGGGTGTTCGATCTGGATGGCGACGGCGACCCTGATATCATCGGCATCGCATGGGACGATTACCGGTTCCTGCACCTGTGGAGAAACGAAACGGTGCGGTACCGGTAAACACATCGGAACGAGGAGTTTTGTGCAATGCCCGCACGCGAAGGAATCGGATTTATCGGCAGCATGATCGTGGATGTGGTTTCCGAAGTGCTGGAAGCGGGAAACCTGGTGTATTCCGACGGCGGCCGTTACCTTGACGGCGCGGACCGGGAATCGGAGCGCATCGAGTATGCCACCGGCGGCATGGCGCTGAACAACGCCATCAACCTGGCGAAAATGCGGGTATCCTACCCCGTGCTTGCCGCCGGGAAGATCGGTTCGGACGACAACGGCCGCCGTATCCGGGAATCGCTCCGGGCGTACGGGCTTTCCGACGATTTCTGCGCGGAAACCCCCGAACATCCCACCTCGGTCACCCAGGTGCTCTATGTCCGGGACAGCTCTGGAACGGTCAACCGCACCTTCCGGCACTTTTTCGGTGCGATGGGGGCGTTCGGTCCGGTGGATATTCCCTGGGATGCCCTGGCCGACCTTCGCATTGTCATGG
>JAWLHT010000166.1:0-11487 GCA_041690195.1 Candidatus Latescibacterota bacterium | reverse complement strand
ACCCGGGGCACGTTCACTTGAGTTTACAAAAACCGTCCGGGACGAGTTGGGGCTTTGGCACCGGCTGTATGCCGAAAATCGGGCGGCCAGGAAGCAGATTCGAGAGAAACAGGTGGAGAAAGCGTATCAGAGCGGTTATGAACGAGGTTTCGATGATGGCCTGAACCGTGAACGCGCGGAACGGATTTCATCTGTCGATACGCTGCTCCGGGAAGCGAAACGCAAGAAAGAGGAAGCGGTTCGCAACATGGAGGAGCGCATTGTGGAAATGGCGATTGTCATCGCCGAGCGGATTATCGGGAAGTCCCTGGAGTCGGATCCCGGACTTGTTGCCAACGTCGTTCGGGATGCCATGACAGAAATCATCGGCGGGGAGCAGGTGGTCCTGAAAGTGTCCGAGGATGACCTCGCCACGGTCAGCGAGCGCTATGACCAGTGGCTTGGCATGTCCGGAAACGCCAGGGAATTCAGGGTCGAGTCCGACAAACGTCTTCGCCGGGGCGACTGTGTGGTGGAAACCGAAGGCGGCATTATCGATGCGATGATTGCCAGTCGTTTGGACTTTCTGGCCGAAGAACTGTTAAAACGGTAATCGTCGCTCTGTTGTCCCCTACGGGTTGGACCATGCAGGCCGAAATGGTCCTCCCGCCTTCCAGACCCGGTGCAAGGGCAGCCCGGTATTATTTCCCAATCTCTAATGCATCCCTCCGGCTTTCACATATTCACGTACAGGTATCGTACCGCCACGCTCCCTTGGTTCGGTTACGTGCCTCCGTAGACTTCCGCCGGCCCGGACCGAAGCGATGGACGGAATTATTGGCTGGACTGCTGCGAAAAACGTTCGCCGGCTTTCATCCTGAATGCACCACTTGATAGCAGAAATCTTCTCGGCGGGAGCGGTTGGCGAACAGTCCCTTCACATGCCAACCGGGCCGACACCGGCGAATAAACTCATTTTCTCTCAGAATTGGGGAATGGAGGCCGGGAGTTTTCACGGGGAAGACTGTTGATATCAAATTCCACCGCAACGGCGGTGAACGGGACGATCTCCTTAGGCGGTGAAGGCGCGCTTCACTGTAAACAGAAATAACCGGAACTTGTCATGGACCGCATTCCTTTTGATATATATGGAGAAAAAATCGCCCGTCTGAATACAATACGGCGTTGCGGAGCGATTACCGAATCCAAGGGTCTCCTCATTGAATCCCGGGGCCCCCAGTCCTCCATTGGGGAAATCTGCCGGATCGATTTCGGAGGGGGAAAGCGGCTGCTGGCCGAAGTGGTGGGATTCCGCAGCAACCGCCTGCTTCTCATGCCGCTCGGCGAAATGGGTGGAATCGCACCCGGAATGCGTGTGCAGGCAACCGGGGCTCCGTACATGGTCCGACTCGGCCCGTCGCTCCTGGGACGGGTTCTGGATGGGTTCGGGATGCCGATAGACAAAAAGGAACCGGTAGTTTTGCCCGATGTCATGCCCCTCACCGGGGAAAAAATAAATCCGCTGGTCCGGAGCCGTATTCAGGAGCCGCTCTGGACCCAGATACGAGCTATCGATTCCGCGATAACCGTTGGAAAGGGACAGCGCATTGGAATCTTCGCCGGAAGCGGGGTGGGGAAAAGTGTCACGCTTGGTATGATCGCCCGTAAAGTCATGGCCGATGTGAATGTTATCGCGCTCATCGGAGAGCGTGGCCGTGAAGTCCGGGAGTTCCTGGAGAAGGATCTGGGGGAGGACGGCCTACGTCGTTCCGTCGTGGTTGTGGTAACTTCCGACCAGCCGTCCATTCTGAAAATTCAGGGAGCCCGTCTCGCTATCACTATCGCCGAATACTTTCGGGCAAGGGGATTGGATGTGGTGCTCATGATGGATTCCATGACCCGCGTGGCCATGGCCCAGCGTGAAATCGGGCTTTCCGCGGGCGAGCCGCCGACCACAAAAGGTTACACTCCATCGGTGTTTGCGCTTATGCCGCAACTTCTCGAACGCGCCGGAACCTCGGACCGGGGAACCATCACCGGTATTTATACCGTTCTGGTGGAGGGAGATGACACCAACGAACCCGTTGCGGATGTTCTGCGATCCATTCTCGACGGGCACATTGTACTGACCAGGAAGCTTGCCAATCACGGGCATTACCCTGCCATTGACATACTCCAGAGTATTTCGCGTGTTCAAAGCGATGTGGTGGATGCAAAGCACAGAAAGCTGGTCTCCGAGCTCATCGACTTGTATGCTACATACCGCGATTCAGAGGACCTTATCAACATCGGCGCGTATGTCCGCGGGTCAAATCCCAAAATTGACCGTGCGGTAAACCGGATTGAGAGGATCACCGCCTATCTCCGTCAGGATATGCATGAATTTACCCAACCCGCTGAAATGTTGGCAATGCTGGAGAAAGCTGTGGGAGGTACAGCATGAACCGATTCCGCTTTCGGTTGGAAAGCGTGCTGCGGCTCCGTGGAGCGGAGGAGACCAGCAGAAAAAGGGATCTTGGCATCGCCTTGAGGAATGTGCAGGAGGCCGAGCGTCGTCGTCAGGCGATCACGGGGGAGATTGCTGAACGGGACCGCATTGCCGAGGAACTGGGGACAGGCAGGGTCACCCTGGTTGAACTGCATGCTGCTCACCGATATTCGCGTCTCTTGGCGAAAAGTGAACAGGCGCATGCGCAACAGGTCAGGGATGCTGAAAAAGCGGCTGAAGCGCGGCGACTGGAACTGGTGGAAGCCACCCGCCGGAAAAGGACAATCGAACTGATGCGAGAACGGGCCCTGATCGAACATCGGGATGCCGAGCGAAGAGAGGAACAGACCGAACTGGACGACCTCACTGCCGTGAAATATCGGCCCGGTAAGCCGAACGCTGATTGAGCGAAAACTGGTGATTGAACCGGAGTGGTTAATTAAGCGGAGAAAGCACGCTTTCCATAATCCCGTTTTTGAGGCTGATGCTTCCCGATTTGTACCGAAACGGAAAAGAGGCGGGAATACCCGCCTCTTTTCCGTCTGGTCGGACCGGAATTAATACTTACGAAGAAGTCCGACGACTTTACCGGCGATTTGGAGATCAGAGGAGTTCTTTTTGATGATCCGGGTTTCGTAGGCGTCGTTTTCCGGAATCATGAGAACCTTGTCGCCCTTGGTGTCGTAGCGCTTGACTGTAACTTCATCGCCGACGATAAAGACCACGATGTCGCCGGGGTCGGAGTTGTGCTGACGGCGGGCAAGCACATAATCGCCGTCCATGATGCCCACTCCGGTCATGCTGTCGCCTTTGACCTTCAGCGCGAAGACCTTCTTGGTGGGGAGGAAGGAATCATCGATGGCAAGCATCCCCTCAATATTTTCGGCGGCGAAAATCGGTTCACCCGCCGCGACTTTTCCAATGATGGGGACGTATCCCACTTCGCTTTCATTCTGCTGGCCTTTCGGTGCATAGATGAGTTCTATGCCCCGGGAAAGCCACGGCCTCCGGATGATGTACTTCTTCTTTTCCAGCGCGGCGAGGTTTACCCGGACGCCGTTGGTGGAACTGATCCCGAACTGATTGCCGATCTCTCGAAGTGTGGGAGGATATCCTCTCTTCTGGATGAAACTCTCGATAAAATCCAGAATCTCCTGCTGACGTTTGGTCAGGATTCGTTTCATGCCATTCCCCCGTGGTTTGTTTTACGGTTGCGTCGAAGCCGTCCGTTTACCATATTCCCTGACAAGAGCCCCCTCTGAAGAGATGGTAAATAATACGAATTATATGTACGTATGGCTTCAGGTAAATTCTAATATATCGGGGAATATCATGTTTGTCAAGCATATTATCATTCATGCACAAAAATGTATTTTGAATGTAAAAAGTGGCAGGTATTGCTGATGCTGAAAAAAAAACTTGGGGAGAAGTTTGCGGATCTGAAGCATATGATTGCGGGTTATGGGACGGTGGCGGTGGCCTTTTCCGGCGGGGTGGACAGTACTTTTCTGGCTCGGGTCAGCCACGATGTGCTTGGCGACCGGGCGGCGGCAATCATCATTGATTCGGAAGCGTATCCGCCTGAGAATATTGTAAATGCGCGGCACCTCGCCTCCGGCATCGGAATACGCCTGATCGAGATTCCGGAGCGGGCCTGTGACATTCCGGAGTTCGTACAAAATGAGCCGGAACGCTGCTATTACTGCAAACTGTCGTTGTTCCGCCGTATGCTTGCGGAATGCAGTGCACTGGGTATACCGGTACTCATAGATGGATCGAATGTGGATGACCTGGGAGACTATCGTCCCGGAATGCGTGCACTATCCGAACTGGGAATCAGGAGCCCCCTTCGGGAGACCGGATTCACAAAAGAGGAGATACGCATTGTCAGCAGGGAGCTGGATCTGCCGACCTGGGATCGGGCATCGTTCGCTTGCTTGGCATCACGTTTTCCCTATGGAGAGCGGATCAGCCCGGAACTGCTGGAGCGTACCTGGAGAGCCGAATCCATTCTCCGGGAATCGGGAGTTCGGCAGTATCGGGTCAGAAACCATGGCGATATGGCCCGGATAGAACTGGATGAGGATGGAGTGGACCTGCTTCTGCGAAACCCGGAAGTGAGGTCCAGGATTGTGGAACATCTCAAATCGCTCGGGTACCGTTACGTAACGCTTGATCTCCAGGGATATCGCACCGGAAGCATGAACGAGACGCTTTCCGGCGTATGACGTGTGACGCCCCCTGTGTCTCAGCGGGTCCGGTTGCGCCGCACCGCACGTTCGGGCGCCGGGGGCGTTGCGGCCAATACAACCATTCAATTCAGACTGGAGTGAATCATGGATGCGCGAATAGAGTATCTGATCGGTAAGATTGTCAGCCGTGTAACCACAATCCGCCAGGATGTTCACCGTCATCCGGAGATCAAATATCAGGAATCACGTACCGCGGAGACGGTTGAGGCGTTTCTGGAGGAAGCCGGAATTCCCTTCCGGAGGTGCGCGGGAACAGGAGTCGTCGCCATGATCGGCAAGGGGAACGGCCGGACTGTGGCACTCCGGTCGGAGCTGGATGCTTTGCCCATGCCGGATGCTTCGGGACTGCCCTATGCCTCAGTGAACGAAGGGGCCGCACATGCGTGTGGGCATGACGGTCATATTGCAATTCTTCTTGGTGCCGCATGGGTGTTGAAACAGATGGAAGATTCACTTCCCGGTACGGTGAAATGCATCTGGCAGCCCGCCGAAGAGGGCGGTGCCGGAGCGGAGCGGATGATACGAGACGGCGCACTAGAGAACCCCGCTCCGGAGGCCATTTTCGGACTGCACGGCTGGCCCATGATAAATGTGGGAACAGCCGGGTACCGGTTCGGCCCCGCCATGGCGTCCACCGATGATTTCATCATCACCGTACGAGGGAAGGGTACTCACGGGGCCATGCCCCACGCCGGTGTCGATCCTGTCGTGATCGCGGCCAGAGTTGTCGAGGGAATTCAGCTCATCCGTTCCCGTATGCTCAATCCCCTGACTCCGGCTGTGATTACTGTCGGAACCATTCATGGCGGCAGTACGGTGAATGTAATCCCGGACGAGGTGGTGATGTCCGGTACGATACGCACACTCGACCCGGATACCCGCAGACTCATACCGGATCTCATGGAACGCATGGTGTCGCATACCGCTGAGGCGTCGGGTGCTTCCGGAGACTTCAGGATCACCGCGGGGTATCCTCCCGTGGTCAATGAATCACGCGCCACCGAGTTCGCCCGGGATACCCTTCGTGACGTGCTCGGGCCGGACAATGTCATTGAAATAAGCGAACCGGTCATGGGTGGGGAGGATTTCGCCTATTACCTCGAAAAGATTCCGGGAACGTTCCTTCGTCTTGGAATCGGAACCCGTCCGCCGTTGCATAACCCGAAATTCGACTTCAACGACGAGGCAATTCCGGCGGGAATACGCATGATGACCGGTCTCGCGCTTCAATTCCTGAAAACCGGGCTTCCGGGTTGATTCACACGGCAAGCTTTTTCCCATTGTGGTCGGAAGTCCATGCGGCCGGATGGCAAGTGTGCCGTTCCGGGCGACCCTGCCGCTCATGGCTTATCAGAATTTCACCTGAGAATACCAGAAGAGTGGAATGATGTGACCGGAATGCACCATGTGCTCCACTTCCGTTTTTTTTTCTGCTGACCCAGGGGTGTACGGAATTCTCAACTCCCAAGCGGAGAGTTGGTCTTTTCGTGGTGGTTCGGGGAAGCTGTTCCAGGTTGGGAGCATGGAACGGATTATTTGATTCCGTGTTCCCGCTTGTATTCCGCCCAGTTTTTCTTCAAGTCAAGAAATGCTGTATAAGATTCCCGGAGCAGGAAGGGGTTTTCCCTGAGTTCGTCTCCGATGGTCGAGGATGGCCGGACGCCGTAATCGTGTCCGGGCCAGACACGGGTTTCGGGATCCAGTGTCATGAGTTTTCCATGGAGGCTTTCATACTCCTCCCGTGCATCCGTTCCCAGTCCGGTACCCCCGATTTTTCCCACGAAAAGGGTGTCTCCGGTACACAGATCCTCTCCCGCCAGAATGCAGATCGAGTCACGGGTATGCCCGGGCGTATGGATGATCCGCAGTGTTCCGGAACCAAGCGGCAGCCGGTCCCCGTCATGCAGGTCGATGTCGTGACGGGACCGGGCCGAAGCATGCATCGCGACGGGAGCTCCGGTACTGTTTGCAAGCATTGCGTTGCCGCCGGTATGGTCGGAATGGTCGTGAGTGTTCAGGATATACCGGAGTGTGAGATTGTTGCGCGTCAGGTGTTCCCGTTCAGGCAGCGGCGGGTCGCCGGGATCGACGACGGCTGCTTCTCCGGTTTTCGGGTCGGCGATGATGTAGGAGAAGTTGCGATCTCCCCCGGCGCGAATCTGAGTGATGGTCATCGTTTTGCCTCCGGATAAATCTGTGTGCGTATACAATGGTTTCGGTATGGGGAAAAATGCTTGACATGTGCGATAGCGATGTATAATTTTACACTCAATCGCGGTGGATTACAATGGATAGGGGCACAGGTTGCCTTGAGAGGCCGTTTATTCGGCGAATTCAACCGGTCGGACGGTTTCGGACGCTACTCTGCGGTTCTCCGGGACGGCACGGTTCATGGGTCCGGCGTTTCGGCGAAGTCCTTAGCCATGTACGTCTGGGGCTATCCGGTAATCAAGTATCATACATCTCGCCAGGCAAGGGAAATAACTCCAAGGCACGGTTTTAATTTGACTTCCCACTGCCAAGTGGTTATCTTATAACACGGTAACAGCGAAAGGACAGTATGGAGGCAGTACCCATCGGGAAGGGCATGTTGCGGATCATTGTACGGTCCAAAGCGAAGCGTGAACGGCTGGCCCTTATCCCCGAGATCCAGATCGATGGAGTGCGGGTAATTTTTCCCCAGTGGCTGTACGGGAACATCAGGCAACTTCTTGACAACCGTCCGAAACGCAAAAGCAAGACACCGGAACAAACGGATCTGTTCTGAGCAGCCGCTTCCCCATATCGCCCCAATGCGCCAATAGCTCAGCAGGATAGAGCAACTGCCTTCTAAGCAGTAGGTTGGGGGTTCGAGTCCCTCTTGGCGCACCATGAAAGACAACGAGTTACGAGAAAATATAAATTCCCACTATGTACAGAACTATGTACAGAAAAGGCCATAAAAGGCTCTATTCTGTACATAGTTTTTTTTAAATTCCGACTTCTGGAGCGCGTGAAGATGCGGTGTCGTGAGCGTAAATCTCGGTGACAGATGTATCGCTGTGGTCGAGGTATCTCTGCAGCTCACGGATGGACATTCCGTTCTCGAGCGCGAGAGTGGCAAAGGTGTGGCGGAGGTTGTGGGTGTGGTACTGCGGAAGACCTGCAGCGGTCAGATACTCCTTGCACCAGTGCGTGAGAGTATCTGGATGGCAACGAAAGAACGGGTACCCTACTTTGCCATCAAAAGTCTTCGATGGATGGTAATCATAATTAACGGTTATCTGGTTTGGTCAGAAAAAGGGCCAAATCGTGGCGAGGCGTAGCCAAGACCCCCTTCCGGCCTTACGGCCACCTTCCCCCTTGCAGGGGGCAGGAAAAACACCACTCATGCGCGTTAATCCTGCTTGTGCTGCTTCGGCTCGTTGCTGACTCAAACCAATAACCGGATTATAATTTCATACTACTGGATAGAATGTAGCCTGCGGTTCAATATT
This sequence comes from Candidatus Latescibacterota bacterium, assembly GCA_041690195.1. Classification (GTDB taxonomy): domain Bacteria; phylum Latescibacterota; class Latescibacteria; order Latescibacterales; family Latescibacteraceae; genus JAWLHT01. The sequence goes on along the minus strand of JAWLHT010000166.1, from coordinate 3,292 downwards.
CAAAAAATGGACTATATGACATCTGCAGTCAGGACAATGTGTCTGGACTTACCGTGTGCATCAATAATTAGCTAATGTGGTACATGCTGTACCGGACAGAATTGACTGGGACGGTATGCATTTTGCACTTCCAATACGAGTATACCGCATGCAAATGGGTCATTGTAAGCCGTAGAGCCTGTACGCTGTCGTAGAGTTCTTTGGAGTGACCGTATTCGAGTCACGCCGGCAGAGGATTTTTTTTCAATAGAGGAATAGGTGTCATGGACAGTATCATGGGCGCAGATCTTATACAGTACATACCGGATGCCCTGTTTATTGCTGATAAAGACGGGTGCTTCAGAGAAGTGAACGAAGCGGCATGCCGGCAACTGGGGTACGAACGTGACGAGCTGCTTGCAATGACGGTGTTTGATATCATATCCCCGGAAAACACGACAAAAGCCGGCGAGTGGCTTCACAAAATGGATGCGGAAAAGGGTTTTTTTGAAAGCGTACATGTCGCCAAGGATGGTACGCACATCCCCGTGGAGATTTCCGTCCAAAGGATCATGATCGGGGATGAACCGCACATGCTCGGCTCCGCCCGCGATATCAGCCCACGAAAATCAATGGAGCGAGAACTCCGACAGAGCAGGGAGATGTACCGTGAACTCGTGGAAAACATCAATGACCTGATATACACTCTCAATCTTGAAGGTTGCATCACCTATGTGAGCCCAGTTGTGCGAAATGTTTTGGGGTACGAACCTTCGGAAATCCTCGGAAAACATTACATCAATTTGGTCGACCCGCGAGACCATCAACGCATCAGAGCGGCTTGGGACAATATTATTGCAGGTAATTTGCGGCCCCGTGAGTACCGAATGATAACACGTTCCGGAGACGCGATATGGGTCAGAACCTCAAGCCGGCCGGTCTTGGCGGGAGATCGTGTAATTGGGGTTCAGGGAGTACTGACAGATGTTACCGACCGAAAAAATGCAGAAGAAACGCTTCGGGACAGCGAACTGCGGCTGAGTCATGCGGAGCAGGTTGCAAACCTGGGCAGCTGGGAAATGGATATCGCCACCGGCAAGGCGGTATGGTCGGATCAGTTTTACCGTATCTGCGGGTTTGAACCGGGGGCGATCGAGCCGTCGAGCAAGGTAGGTTTTACCCTGATTCATCCCGATGACAGGGAACGGGCCGCCCAGGCGGTCACGCGGGCAATCAACGAAGGTGGTATCTACTCGATTGAGAAAAGGATTGTACGCCCGGACGGTACCGAGGTGTGGGTAGAGTCAAGAGGATTGGTGGAGTGTAATGCCACGGGAGAACCGGTACGGCTGGTGGGATCATTCCTGGATATCACAGAACGGAAAAAAGCTGAAGAGGAGCTGAAAGAGAGTGAAGAGAAGTTCCGGTCAATTCTGGAACATATGGCGGACATGGTTTTTCTGCTTGATGACAACGGCATGGTAACCTACGTGTCACCATCATCCGAGAAGCTGTTCGGATACATGCCCGAAGAGATGCAGGGAAGACATTTCCGAGACTTTGTATTTACGGAAGATCTGGAACAATCGTATGCTGCTTTTCAACACACACTGGACAGTGACACCGCCATTCGACTGGTGCTGCGAATGAAACGTCAGGATGGAACAGTTATCTATGGTGAACTGAGCGGAGTCCGGTCACGATATGGCAACAAATCAGCAACCGTGGGCATTGTCCGTGATATCACGGAGCGTAAAGCCTTGGAGCATCAGCTTATTCAGGCGCAGAAGATGGAAACGGTCGGCCGTCTGGCTGGGGGAATAGCACATGACTTCAACAACATTCTTACGGTGATCAATACGAATGCAGAAATATCGCTCATGTTCATGCCCGAAAATGACCCCTATTATGAAGCGTTTGCCGAGATTAAGAAAGCCGGTGAACGCGCGGCGGCGCTGACTCACCAGATACTCGCTTTTTCCCGGAAACAGATCATCGAGCCCAAAGTAGTAAATCTCAATGCGATCCTGCTCGAAATGGATAAAATGCTCCGGAGACTGATAGGCGAAGATATTGAGTTGGTTACTATCCCTGGTGATGAGCTTATGCCGGTGTTTTTTGACCCGGGACAGATTGCGCAGATCCTGACCAACCTCGTCGTGAATTCCCGTGATGCCATGCCGCATGGCGGAAAACTCACCATCGCAACCCGAAATGTTGCTGTGGATGATAATTTCTGTCGCGTGCATCCCGGAATAAATCCCGGGAAATATGTCCTGCTCATGGTAGCCGATACGGGGCGGGGTATGGACGAGGAGACGCTGTCACATGTGTTCGAACCGTTCTTTACCACGAAGTCACTGGGCAACGGAACCGGCCTGGGGCTTGCTACCTGTCATGGAATCGTGAAACAGAACAATGGGGGAATATTCATATCCAGTGCGCCAGGTCAGGGGACGACCGTTGAGGTGTATCTGCCTGCACAGCAAAGGGCGAATGAGAATATTTCAGCATCGAAAAGCCGGACGGAGCTGTACGGCGGTTCTGAGCGCATCCTGTTGGTGGAAGATGATCCGGATATCCGAAAGATTACGGGGAATTTTCTTTCTAAAGCCGGGTATCGAGTGCTCACCGCCGCAAATGGTGAAGAAGGGTTCGGCATAGCCCGGAACAGCGGAGAGGGGATCGATCTGCTTATCACCGATATGGTCATGCCGCTTATGAGCGGGCGTGAACTTGCGGAACGGGTTAAGGCTATGAACAAGGATACAAAGATACTCTTCATGTCAGGTTATACAAACGATTTAATTCAGCACCACGGTGTACTTGAACCGCATATAAATTTCATGCAGAAGCCTTTTTCCATCAAAGAATTTGCGAAGAAGGTCAGGGATATACTGGACGGTTGAGAATTTCCTCCGACCGGACGTTCCGCTTCCGGTCATTCCCACCGCGGGTCTCGCGTGTACAAGAACGCCATGGTGGGGAGTGTCTCTTTTTACGGCGAAGTCCCCGAGGGAGAAAAAGCGCCGGAACGCCTGGCGAGCCGGTACACGTCGCATATGCCGGAGGACCGCGCACCCACCTTCAAACGGCAGTTCGAGGCGGAGGTGACCGCCCAGTCCCAATGCGGCCCGGACGTGGTGAAGGTCGTCCTTTTGGACGGAGCGCGTCCCCTGTGGAAGTATGTGGAATCCACGCCGCTCTTTGATGCCTATGAGACGCTGATTGACTACGGTCACACCCTGGAACACCTCTCCGCGGCCGCGGAAGCGCTCTTCGGGAAAGACAATTCGGTGGCCAACCTCTGGTA
>JAWLHT010000165.1:0-11545 GCA_041690195.1 Candidatus Latescibacterota bacterium | reverse complement strand
GTCTTCCGGACCGGGAATAGTTTCTATATTACCGGTATTCCGTTCCTGAACCGTTCCCCCCTGTCCGGAGAATGCCATGTCCGAATCCCGACCGTCCGCTCCGCTCACCTCACGCGAACGCATGGCGATCGCCATGCGTAAAGGCGTTCCCGACCGGGTGCCGGTGATGTGCCAGCTCTCCATCGGGCACTATCTGCTCAATACCGGGGTTTCCCCCGCGCGGCTGTGGTTCAGTTCGGAAGGATTCGCCGAAGCTCTCGTCGCCCTCCAGCGGCGGTACCGCTTCGACGGCATCCTCATCAACCTGCCCGGACATCCGGAGGACTGGACCCGGGAGATGGAGCGCATCGAGGAACGCCCCGACGCCGAGGTGGTGTACTGGAAGGATGGCTCCTGGACGGTTTGCCCCCGGGACAATTTCGCGGTTCAGTACCGCCGTAATCCCCGGACAGGGGAGTACGTTCCGGACACCCGCCTGCGCCCTTCCATCGAAGAGGTCGATCCGGATTCGCTCCTCTACGAGACCCCGCATACCTGCGGCGGCCTGAAGTATCCCCGTTTCTACTACGACATCGAGCGCGGACCCCGGAACCCGGACGACCCGGAAGACTGGTTCCCGCCGCACGAGTTCCGGACGCTGGAACTGGTGCGGGAGATGACCGGCGGCACGGTGAGTGTCCACGGCGAGCTGTTCAGCCCCTTCACCCAGCTCATGGAACTGCTCGGGTACGAGAACGGCCTGGTGGCGCTGCTCACCGACCCGGACGCCTGCAAGGCCATCCTGGGCAGGTATGTCCGGGGCTGCGTCTGGTATGGTCGCGAGCTGGCCCGACGGGGCGCGGACGCCGTGCTGATGAGTTCGGCCTTTGCCGGAGGCGGGTTCATTTCCCGGGAAATGTACCGGGAATTCGTGCTGCCCTTCGAGCGGGACTGCTGGGAGGGAATCCGGGGGGAATTCCCGGACATACCCTGCTATACCCATACTTGCGGGGCCATCGGGGACCGTCTGGATCTCATGGAGGAAACCGGCCTGGACGGTATCGACACCCTCGATCCGCCGCCGCTCGGCACGGTGGAACTGGACCGGGCCAAGGCCCAACTCGGGACACGGGTTTTCATCAAGGGGAACATCGACTCGGTGAACACGCTCCTCCTTGGGAAGCCCGAAGCGGTCCGGGAGGATGTAAAGCGGCGCATCGCCTGGGGCAAGCCCGGCGGCGCTTATGTTCTCTCCACGGCTTGCAGTGTGGCCCCAAGGGTCGCCCCGGAGCGTCTAGAAATGCTGGCGGACCTGTGCGAAGAGTACGGCCGGTACGGGCAATAGCGGGGAGTGGAGGGCATCCACGGGAACGCCCCTGCGAGGACATGGTCGTAAGCAGAAGGTGAGCGAGGGGTGAGTAACTCCTTCCGAGCCTCAAAACTGCGGCGGAGCGCAGGAAACGAGATCTCCCCGGTCGGGGGGAGGGTGGTCGTCGCTATCCTGCTGGTTCTGATTCATTCGGGAAACGAAATTGCCGCACAAAGGGCATACAACATAGGGGGGGGCGAACAGTACCGCGGGATTTGAGCCTTGCCAGAAGCAGGAAAGACAATTGTACTGGACGTCGTCTCCCATAATGAAAATGTTCCTCCTGGATGAAGATGGATATGGGACGGACGGAGAAGCAACACTAATTACGGGTCTCTTGTCTATACCCCTCGGTTTGGCGGTTATCCGGTCGAATCAGCGAAAACTGCATTGTCCGCCCATTCACGGAGAAATGATCAAGACACCTTTTCTCCCTTCCATCTCGGCGGGTCCCGCCGCCGATTCCCAAAGCCGGTGGTGGCCGTGGGCAGGGGAGTGGTGCGACATGGCCGGGGAGAACGTTTCCCCCCGGCCGGGATATCACCCCGCAAACAGTACATGGATGGGGAAGCGGTCTCCGGCCGCCGCATGCAGATCTTCCGCGGCGTACTCGTCGGGCACGATGAGCCGCACGGACTCCCGGGGAAGCGCGGAGAGGTCGAGATCGCCCCGCAGCCGCCACTCACGCTCCGCGGTCCAGCGGCCATCCTGCCCCGGGGCATGGGTGAAGACCGGGCCGGGGTCCGGCTGATCCGTTTTCCCTCCGGTATAGGAGACCTCGCGGGCGCCCAGCTTCACCAGTGCTTCTTTCCGCACCGCCACGCCGTATGGCTCGAAGGTGAATCTGGCGTAGCGCTTCCGCCAGCGCATAAGCGCCGCGGCTTCATCAGGGTCGAGCGCGGTGAAGGCAACCACCGGTTCACCTCCTGCCATGCGCCATGACGATCCCCGGATGCGTTGTTCCGAGACAATTCGTCCCAGCGTGGCGGCCGCATTCCGGACATATCCTTCCGGATTGGCGAACAGGTCATGAAAGAAGTCCCGGGACCGCTCGCCGGGCCAGGGTCCGGGACAAGTGCGGGTCCAGTGCGCCAGCCAGGAACCGGAAGGCAGGGGAAGCCAGCGCTGACCGGAAAGGGAGTACCGGGGGATAAACCCGTTCGGAGCCCATACCGTATGGTAGCCGTTCCGGACCTTCTCCCCTGTCCGGCGCTCGCCGATGAGCCGCTCCAGTCGTCCTCCCGGACGAATGGCCACCGGGTACACCAGATCGGCCAGGGTGAGGGCGACACGGTCGCGAACCTGCCAGGCATCCTTGGGGTGCGCGGGACCCATCGCCGGGTCCCTTTCCAGATAGCGCGGAACCACCAGCCCGGGATCGAACCCGAAATCATCGAGCAGCCGGGCAAACCGGAGCCGTCCCGCCTCGCCGTCCGGCTCCTTGACAATCAGTTCCACCCGCGCACCGGATCGTCCGGCCAGGTACGCCGTGAGATCCCAGGGAACCGGTTCCGTGCTGCAGAGGAAGACAGTTTCCGGTCCGGTCAGCTCCCGGACGGCGCGGAGCGTGGCCTGTACCCATCCTTCGGAACCGACCGGGTTTTTACCGTGGGCGGAGTTAAGAATGAGGACACGAGTCATGCGATTCTCCGGAGTAAAAGGGAAACCGGGGGAGAGATCCCTGTGGTCGCCGGGACAATGCGGGTTCGCCCAAAGCATAGACCTCTTCCGGCGCTCCGCGCCGCCTTCCCCCGTGCAGCGGTCATCTTCCAAATCTGCGCGGTAAGCCACAAAAGGGGTGTTTGCTTCTGTTCCGGGCGGTCAAACTTGACTTGAGCTTCTCTCCGATACGGTCGGCTGTGGGAAAGAATGAGTAATACTGAAGCTGAATCAAACCGGGAAGAAAGCCGGTAATGTCTGTCTGAATGGGGATGCGCGTGATGCGTATGATACAAGACGATGAAAGACAAAAGGTAGAGTGCACCGGGCTCTTATCAATTTTTCGTCAGGCCGTTCCGGGGTCCCCGGGCGAATCGATACGATTCGGTTGGGGTGGTCACACGCATCACCTTTCAGACAGATCTTTCCCGATTGCATTATAAACGGTACCTCGGGTATGACAAATCAGCCGTACGACAAAAGGAGCACAGAACAACTCACCTTGCAATGTATACCACTCCTTGCGGTTATGAAAACACCATTTTGTTCGACAATAAGTTTATCTTCATTGCTTTGGGTGAGGACAAGCCGGAGAGAGGAAAATGAGCCGAATTTGCCGGTGTTCAGCATTCTTATGTCCCGGACGAACGCGGGAGTCGCTCCGTGGTGTGATTCCGGCCGGGGAGGCGGACTGCATGAACCTATGGCGGAAAGACACGTGCGGCTCCTTGTCAAAAGGTGAAGACGCTGCGTTGTATGGAGATAATGTACGCGGCAGATGGGGGCAAGGGAAGGGAAAAGGGCTTGACCCTCAAAACAATTATGGCATTTTAATACACATACCCTTCCGGCGGAGCAGGTGGATGCCGGGGGAACAGCGCCCGGCATGAATCGGGCGGCCTGGAAACGAGATGAGGTTGTCCCATGATACGGCAGTATATTAAAGCGGCGATGGCGAATGCCACCAGTGAAATATTGAGTGACAACGGCACAGTCTACTGCGAAATTCCGGTCTGTCCCGGGGTGTATGCCAACGCGAAAACGGAAAAGGAATGCCACGCCGTTCTGGAAGAAGTTCTGGAGGAATGGCTTCTGGTCCGTATCTGGCGGCGGCTGCCCATTCCGGAGGTGGACGGGGTCAAAATCGAGGTGAAAAGGGCAGGAGGTCGCCTGATGCCTCCGTTCGGACCAAGATGAAGTGCTCGGAAGAAAGTGGCTGTCACAGAAGGTAGATATTGTACGGTTTAGGGAGATGGTGATCGTTATGGACAATCAACTGACCCATCGGGAGATGGCGGACGTAAACCGCTTTCTTCGCTCCTCGACGTCAGGTATCGGTGACAGACCCGTCACGTGGGCGGTTTCCTTTCTGCTGGTCGCCTGCGGTCTGATTCTCGGGGGGTGGGCGACCATTCTTTTTCTGGGGAACCCGACGGACCATGCCGCCCGGTATGTGCTGCTCCCGGGAGGCGGGGGCGGACTGCTGACCGCGATGACCGGCGTGCTGGTCTCCTGGCTCGCCGAACGCACGAACGAGCGGAAGCGGCTCGCCGCCATCCTGAAAAAGCTGCTCGCATGACGGTTTTGGCCGGACGGATGTTATGGACTACAAACACGAAAAGCGCTCCTGTGAGAGCGCCTTTCGTGTTTCAAATCTGTACTCACTTTCTCACCTCACAAGCACCATTTTCCTTGTCTGCCGCACCCCCTCCACCTGGATCTGCGCGAAATAGACGCCGCTCGGCATGTTGCGGGCGTTCCAGGTCACGCCGTATTTCCCGGCTTTTTCCACGCCCTGTTTCAGGACCGCGACCCGCTGTCCCGCCATGTTGAATATAACGAGTTCGACCCCGGCTTCACGGTTGAGCGTGTACTCGATGGTGGTGGAGGGATTGAAGGGGTTGGGGTAATTTCTTGCGAGGGTGAACCTCCGTGGTGAGGCGGGGAGTTCCGCCACCGCGGTGATCTGATCCTGGTAGAGCTTCCAACTCCGGCCCGGGGTGTCGGTGCGGAAGGTCTCGATGGTTCCCTCGGAAGCCATGGTGACATAGCATGTGCGGCCGTCGGGACCGCCGAAGCAGATGTTGCTGGGGTTTTTCCCGATGAGCGGCACCTCGCGGATGATCTCGCCCGAGGGGGAAACGATGGCGATGGTTCCCGCACCCATGCGGGTGACATAGAGGTTTCCGGCCGTGTCGCACCGCATGCCGTCCAGTGTGGTACCCGGGAGGGAGACGAAGACACGCTTGTTGCTGATTTCGCCGTCTGCGGAGAGGTCGTAGGCCAGAACCCGGTGCTGGGTGGATTCGTTGACATAGAGCGTGCGCTCATCGGGGGAAACCTCGATGCCGTTGGTAGTGCCGAGCCCGGAATCGAGCAGGGTGACCGTTCCGTCGGGGGTGATGCGCCAGACCCGCCCGGAGGAATTCGACCAGTTGGGGTCGCTGGCATATACGATATCGTTGGCCCCGATGGCGAGGTCGTTTGGCTGGCTCATGGAGGGTTCATGGGCCAGCACGGTGACTTCACGGGTCGTCATATCCACCTTGAGCACGTTGTGGCCTGTGTAGTCGGCAACGAGCATGTTCCCCGCGCGGTCGAACCGGATACCGTTTCCGGTGCTTCCGGCGGGCAGTTCAACAAAGAGGGAAGCCTGCCCGTCCGGGGTAACCATCCCGATGGTCCCCCGACGGGCGTAGCTGACCGCGTAAAGGGTGCCGTTTAATTCGCAGACCGGGCCCTCGATGCTGGAGTCGAAACTGCCTTTGGGAACAAATACCCGGCTGACAAAGAGGTCCTCCCCTGCGGCGGATGCGACGAATCCGGAGAGGAGGGAGATGGCGAGAATGACTCCGGCGATGAAGCGGACTGTTCTGCTCGGTACGGACACGGTGATTCTCCTGCGGGGTGAAATGATGCGGACGGAATAGGGGCGCTGACGCCCGGGTTCCCGCCCGTAAATGTTCGGCTGCGGTTGCTTTCTTGTTGCTATCCGGTTGGTCGGCAAGACTGACTGACGCGAATCACTGATTTCTCCTGTGTCTTCCCTGTCGAGGGGAAAGCATCCCCGGCACGGGGCCAATTGCCGGCCAAGCCCGATAGCCAGTCACTTCTTCGGATTGAGAGTGCGGTCGATGACATACTGCCGGATCCCGTCGGTGTACGGCAGGGCGTCCTCACCCCCCAGGGATGCAAGCGTAACCGCCCGTCCGACCAGACGGGAGGCGTTGGTCGCCACCAGCGCCCGGTGCTGCTCCAGAATGGCCTCGTAGGGTCTCGGGATCTCGCGGTAGGAATAGAGCCCGTTCAATTTGTCGAACATGTTCATGTCCCATTTGCCCTTGAGCACGAAGTCGCGATTCTCCCGAGCGGCATAGACATGAATGTGGAACTGGCCCTTGTAGTTTCCGACATGGCACATCCCTATGACCGGCGGATGACCGTCCCGGGGGGCATATGTCAGCACGGCGAGGGAGGTTCCCGCTTCTCCCTTCTCCACCCGCCATTTGCGCATGTCAATTCCGAAATGCCCAGTGAAGTACACCGAGTCTATCCCGCCGCCGAGTGCAGCGTGGGCGTAATTGATGACATGTGGGAAATGCCAGGTGAAGTGGGCCTCGGGGCCATAGGCCTCATACGTCCGCAGGGGGCCGTATTCTTTGATGAAAGCCTGCATCTCGGGCACTTCCTCCCCGAATTCCAGGGAGGAGGCGCTCATGAGCGGGGCGTCGTAGACTTTGGCCAGACGGACGATCTCCTCGGCATCGGCAATGGAGCCCGCGAAGGGACGGTTGATGAAGGTCGGTTTGCCCATCTCCAGGCCGGGTTGAGCCAGTTCCAGGGCTTTCCGGTAATCGGCGTGCTCGATGTGGATGCAGTCGCACTCTTTGGCGAGTTGGACCGGGTCGGTGAACACCTTCTCGTAGGTGCTGCCCTTGACCGCTTCGGCCAGTCCGGGGTGGTCATCCCATATCCCATATGGGCGGGCCAGGATATCCCTGGTGTACCCTTCCGGGCGGGTCTTGAACCGGGTAGCGAAATTGTGGGAGCCGATCCCCAGCACGCCGATTTTCTTCAGCTTTACGTTTTGCGCGAAGGCGGGAGCTTTTCCCGTTGCGACAACCCCGGCGATACCTGCCAGGGCGGCGGACTGCATGAACGAGCGACGGGTAGCCATTAGATACTCCTTAAAAAGTGTATGAAGCCCCTCACTTCATGGATTACCGTAATTTAGAAGGGTGACCGAGGAATGTAAAGGGGAAAAGGTCTCCTCGCGGTTTTCTGCGGGGAAGGAGCGTGACACCGGTTTCGGAACAGGGGCGGGAACGCGCCGGAAAACCGGCCCCGCCTCGGGTTCCCACAGTTGGATACATACGACGAAAACGGTGACGCCGGGTCTTTCCACTGCTGACCGATTGTGTATTACCGGTCTATTTCAGGAACGCGATTTTCCCCATGTGGCTGGAGTTCCCCCCGCGGAAGCGGTACAGGTATACCCCGCTGCCAACCGTGCGACCGTCCCGGTCGGTTCCCCGCCAGACCGTCTCATGCGAACCCGCCGGACGGAGCCCGTCTTCCAGCACCGCGATCTCGCGTCCGAGAATGTCGTAGACGGCCAGGCGTACCCGTGTGTCCTCCGGGAGTTCATACCGGATCACGGTCGAGGAATTGACCGGGTTGGGGGAGGGATCGTGAAGGCGGAATCCTGCCGGTCGGTCCTCCACCAGCACGTTTCCGGCGGGGAAACTCCGGATGCGGGCCCGCAGGTTCATGTCGCCGTAGTAGAACCCGGGATTGTGGCCGCCGTAGAAGGTTTCCCCGTCACCGGAATAGTACGACCGTCCCGAATCCGTTCCCCAATAGTCGAATCCCATGGGGTAGTCCGCCCCGGAAGACCGGACCTGCACAAAGAAGTCCTGACCGGATTGCAACACGATTCCGCTGTCGGGAAGCGTCGCCGTATACCAGCCCGAGATGGGGGCGTACCCTTCCATCTGCGCCAGGATGCCAGAGGGACGGCGGGTGTTTTCGTCAAAGGAGCTGAAAACGGTTATCTCGTACGTGGTGTCGTCCACATTGCTGCCGTAATCGACTCCGGTGAGCCGTCCCGCTTCCGGCGCCGTGAACAGCACGCCGCCCCAGTAGTCCGCCGGGTATCCGAGGCCCCAGCCCAGGCCGGACATTCCGTTTTCATCGTATCCGAGAATGAAGCCGGACGTGCTCCGGGGCGCGGCATCGAAGGTCATCAGGTCGCCCGAATCGCTGATGTTGGTTACAGTCACAGAAGTGGCCGCACCGGAGAAGTCCCGGCTGTTCGGGATAGTGAAGTCCGTAAACGCCCGGTTCCCCGTTGCTCCGGGGAAGGGGTCGCCGTCGTCGCCCCGGTTTTTGTCCGGCCCGTCCATATCGTTCCGGCCGTCCGCCTCTTCCACGTCCACCAGTTTCAGATTCTCGTCATCATTGCATGTTCCCCAGGCCCAGGCGAATTTCCCGCAGCCCCGATTCTCGTCCACATGGTAGATCATCATCCCCGACCCGGGGAGGTACCGGTCAAAGCCGGTCCGCTGACGGTTTTCGATGAGGAAATACCGGCTGCCGGCATACTCGTCCTCCCAGAGCTTGTATACCACCGGGTTGTCTTCGACACGGGGAATGCTCAGGCCGAAACCCGGAGTGGTGATTACCACGGGGTTGACCCATCCCATCTGAACCTTGCACCAGGCCGACATGTGGACCGGGGTTTCCTGGTGTTCGCCGTCGCCGCCCCAGCTTCCACCGGCCATGAGACACCACCGTCCGACACCCTCCGACTTGTTGTAATCGGGTGGCGTGGAATCGTCCGTGCGGTCATAGAGGTCCGGGAGACCGAGTATGTGCCCGAATTCATGCGCATACACCCCTATTCTGGAGAGTTCGTCGGAGTTTCCCTCGAGTTCGGCGCAGACGATAAAGGTGTGTATTTTGATGTACTCTCCGTTCATCCCCTCATCCATGGTTTCGTAGTCGCTGGAGAGGGAACCGGCGGAAGGCCACAGGTTCGCGTGCGTCTGGTTACCGGAGGGGTCATGGCCGGAACAGACGCAGATCACCGTGTCCGCATACCCGTCGTCATCGCCGGAGTTTGGGATCCCGTCCGGGCCGTCGTTGTCGTAGAGAGAGAAATCCACATCGTCATCGGCGGCAATGAGGAGGTCGGTTACATAACCTTCCAAATCGCATTCGCGATCACTCCGGTCCAGGTAGTTTTCGGGAGTGTAATAGTCCTGGGGATTTTCCAGGGTGAACCAGCCGTGCACGGCTCCGGTGATCGAGAATTGGCCGTAAGAGACCTCCCGGTAGTACTCTGTCAGCGAGCCGGTGGGATTGCTGCCGAAAAGGAGTTCCTGCACCTGCTGACGGGTGTGGACGCCGGGAACATCGCTGTACCGGCCCAGCAGTACGGGAACGAAAAACGTGTCGCCGGCCGGCGGGAAGATGGCCGCCTTGCCCAGCGTTTCCCGGCGGCGGGCCATTTTGCGCACCCAGCCGGGATCGCCCCGGAACGGTGTACGGTCCCGGGATTCGGCCTGCCGGAATCCGGGCGGAAAACTGCCGTCCCGGGGCGGCGCGACAGCGGAGGCTTCGGAGACGGCAAGGAAATATACTGCGGCGCTCCACAGGATAGAGAACAAGACACTTCCGCGGAGATACGGCACGTTCCCTCCTTTGCTTCGGTTCCTTATGGCAGCTCTGTTGGAGTATAAATATCTTTCTCTCCGGAGGGTTGTCAAGGGATAAGTCCAGGATGTTTCCGGAATTATCTCGCGGTGTCGCGGGCATTCTGCCGTCTCGGCGCGGGTTGGCCGAGGAAATGCGTTTGTATCCTGTTGGGCTTTATGGTATCATACATCCCAACACTTCGACGTAACGCAACCCATCCACGGGATCACAACACGCGAGGGAAAACATGCGGAGACTGTGGGGATTCGTCGGGCTGGCCCTGCTGCTGATGGCCGTGTTTCTCATTGTTGACATCATGAACCGCCGGTACGGCTCCGGTGCGGAAGGCGGCGGGACACCCGGAATGCTCCGGGCCGGTTTCGCCCGGGTGAACATTACGCCTCCTGCCGGAACGCCCATGACCGGCTTCGGCGAGCGGGATTGGGACCCTTCGGGCAGCCGGGGCGTGCACGATGACCTCTTTGTCCGCGCGCTGTACCTCAGCCAGGGGGAACGGCGGGTGCTCATCATGGGATTCGATCTCCTTTTCTTCAACCGGGCTGAAGCCGACCGTCTGAAGGGTGCAATTGGCCGTTATCTGGACCTGGCTCCGAAGGACATTCTTCTGAACACGTCGCACACCCATACCGGGCCCAAGGTGGGGGACTGGTACTACACACCGGCCGCCCCGATGTATTTCGAGCTGGTTGAAAAGGCTGTGGTGGAGGCGGCGCGGAAGGCGCATGATTCGGCCCGGACGGCTACCCTCTGGGCCGGCTCGGGGACCACGGCGCTCCCCATGAGCCGTCGTCTGGTGAATGGGCAGGGTATTGCGGAATTTCGCCCCAGTCCCGAAGGGACTGTGTGCAACGCTCTTCCAGTAGTCATGGTGAAGGATACCACCGGAACAGCGGTATGCCTTCTCTTCTCCGTGTCCTGTCATCCTTCCACGGTCAAGGGGGTGGACCGGAGTTATCTCCTCTCCGCGGATTATCCCGGCGCGGCCATGGCCAGACTCGATTCCACCCTTGGCGCTCCGGTGAGCCTCTTCCTGCAGGGAGCGGGAGGAGACGCCAAGGCCTCGGTTATTGGCGAGGGTGAAACAGAATGGCGTGCGGGGACATGGGAGGATGTGGACCGGGCTGGAGCGCTCGTGGCAGGGGAGGTCTTGGAGGTTATACAGCGGGGACTCGCACCCGTGGAAGCCGATCTCGCTGTCGCGCAGGTCATGATGGAATGGCCGTTCACCACATTGCCGGACCGCAAGACGCTCGAGGAAATTCTGAAGAACCCCCAAACGCACTCCGAAAGCTCTCCGGAGGTCATGAAGCTCTGGGCCGGGGAACAACTGGACCGGCTTAACCGGGGCCTGGCGCTCCCGGCCTCGGCGGAAATCACCCTGCACGGTGTCCGGCTCGGGAAGGGACTTCGTCTCGTCGGACTGGAAGGGGAAGCCGTGGCCGAACTGGGGAATATCATCACGACTTTCTACCCGGAAGGAGTCACCTTTCCCTTGGGGTATACCGACGGCGCCCGGATGTACCTGCCCGTCACCTCCATGCTTGCGGAAAGCGGTTACGAGGTGGAGAGCTATTGGGAGTACCACCAGCCCGCTCCTCTGGCCGGTGGGATGGAGAGGGTCCTTGCCGCATCGCTCGGGGAACTCCGTGCATCTGGAATAGAATGATGCCCTGCGGCAGCACGGAGCAAGCAGCTCCCGACAGCCGGAACAAAAACAATAACGGTTATCGGGTTAAGTCAGCAAAAGTGACCGTATGCGTAGTAAGGCAGCGCATAAAGAGAATAGCGAAGATGGAAGAGAGCTTCCACCGGCGATTG